>JANNKK010000247.1:0-10759 GCA_031396245.1 Gemmatimonadaceae bacterium | reverse complement strand
GGCTCGGGTGGTGCCTGAGGACCGGTCCTCGGGTCTCGAGCGGGACCAGGTCGACCGAGGCGGTTCGGATCACGAGGTGCGGCACGCCAGTGTTCGCGAAGCCGATTCGGAGCTCCCCCGGCGTCAGCTCGATCCCAGCGTCGGTCCGGACTCCTTGGGGGGGCTGGAGGTCGACCTCCGGCTCGTCATCGCGGAAGCGGCCCCGGATCACGCCCGCGTCGGTGTCGAACGCCAGTCCTTTCGGAGAGGCGGCCCCTAGCTCCACCGCGAGCCGCGTTGCGCAGAGGGAGGCATTCCCGCAGAGCTCGCCGACGCTCCCGTCCCGGTTCACATATAGAAGCGCGAAGTCTTGGCTCTCGGATCGCAGTAGCGCGGCAACGCCGTCGGCCCCGATGCCGGTGTGTGGCGCGCACAGTTCACGAACGAAGGCGGGGTCGCGGATCCTCTCTTGGAGAGCTGCATCGTCGCGGGCGTCCACGAAGACGAAATCGTTCCCGGAGCCCGACATCTTCCAGAACCTCATACGCGGCCTGTCAGGGCCCACCAGCGGAGCCGCCAGACCATCAGCACGGCCTCGCGAACGATGTGGCCGCTCATCTTGCTCTCCCCTTCGGTGCGGTCGGCGAAGACGATCGGGATCTCGACCGCCTTGAACCCCTTTCGCATCGCGCGGAAGGACATCTCGATCTGGAAGGCGTAGCCGTTGGACCGCACGTCATCCAAGTCGATCGCCTCCAGCACGCGGCGATGGAAGCACTTGAAGCCTCCCGTCGCATCCCAGAGGCGCATCCCCGTGACCCACCGCGCGTAGATGTTCGCGCCATAGCTGAGCATCAGCCGGGTCATCGGCCAGTTCACGACGGTGACCTTGCCGTTCAGGTACCGCGAGCCGAGCACGAAGTCGGCCTGCTCGGCGGCCTTCAGGAACTCGCGGAGGTGCGCCGGATCGTGACTGAAATCAGCGTCCATTTCGAAGATCAGCTCATAGTCCCGCTCGAGCGCCCAGTGGAAGCCATCGCGGTATGCCGTCCCCAAGCCGAGCTTCGCCGGCCGGCGCAGGAGATGTACGCGCGGCTCGAGCTTCGCGAGTTCGGCGATCAGCTCTCCGGTGCCATCCGGAGAGGCGTCGTCGACGAAGAGGATCTCGATCCCCGGGTCTTGCGCGAGCACCCGCTCGACGAGCGTCGGCACATTCGCCCGCTCGTTGTACGTGGGAGTGATGATGAGGGTCCGCTCAGGCACGAGCGCGCCTCCGCCCCACCACGAAGCCGGTGATAGTGATCAGCAGCGCGAGGATGATCGCGACGCTACTGATGCGCTTCCCCTGCCAGTACGGCGCCGAGTCGAACGTGAGTTCGATCCGGCGCGCACCGGCCGGCAAGGGAACGCCGATGAGCGCGAGGTCCGCACGTTCCGCGGCGACCGGACGGCCATCCACGGTCGCGGTCCAACCCGGGTAGTAGCTCTCGGAAGCGACGAGCGCCGAGCCCGCCGGCGCCGGTGCGTCGAGTTCGATGGTGGTGTAGCCTGGTTGATGATGTGTCACGGTCGCCTTGATCGACAGCGGCGCCGGGATCGCACTGAGTGGCATCGTCGGCGTCGTCGAGGCGGTGTCGAGCAGGGCGACGCTTCGATAGGGGAAGTTCGGCGCGCGTACCGCCTCCGCCACTGCCGCGTCCGGATACTTCGCCATCACCGGCACGACCCAAGCGTAGGGGTGATCCCCGGGGAGCTCGAACAGAGAGACCATCGTCCCCACGGAGTTCCGCACCGGGCCGACGACGCGACGTGCCCCGGCGATCGGCAGCGTGTCGATGTTCGAGTAGAGGTATTTGACGTTGGCCAGTCCCCATATCGCTGGACTGAAGAGCCAGTCGATCGGCGAGTTGCGATCGCCAGCCAAGCCCCGCCAGTACCTGATCTCATTCCCGTGGTAGCCGCGCACGATGCGCACCCCGTGCGACATCAGGCCGTCGCCATCGAGGTACGGGTCGTGATAGGCCGCGCCCGCGGCGAAGGCGCCGGCGATCACCCGCACCGGCTGGTCCTCACGCTTGATGTACTCGATCGCGTCGTCGGTCGCGTACACGACCGAGGCGCGCGGCGAGAAGTTGTAGTAGAGTCGCTCGACGCTCCAGAGGTCGGCGACTGTCAATGCGACGAGGAGCCATCCGGCGACCACCGGCGCCAAGCGCTTGGTACCGATCGCAAAGGGAATGGCGACTGTCGCCGCCAGGAAAAGGAAGGAGCGCCAGCCCCCGGCCACGACTGCGGGAGCGTTCGTCTCGAGGTTGCCCGCGAATTGTTCGATCGCGAGCACGTTCTCACCGAGCACGCGGAAGAAGCCGACGGTCGCCAGCAGCGCGATCGCCCCGCCGGTGGCAAGCGCGTAGGTGCAGAAGCGTCGCGTGATCCGTCCCGCGAGCACTCTCTCGGTGCCGAGCGCCGCCAGCACCGCCACGGCGAAGGTCGTCACGAAGAAGATCGTGCTCGGCGCGCGGAAGTACTTCGTTCCCGGGACGAGCGCGTAGATGAGCCGATAGAAGGGAGTGTTCCCCCCGAGGGCCCACAACAGGGAGACGACGAACACGCCGGTCCAGAACCAGAAGAGGCGACGACGCGCATCCTCGGTGCGAGCGCCGAGTCCGGCTACCGCGAGCAGGAGCACCCCTGCCCCGAGGTACTCCGAGTGCAGGTGGATCGAGTTCCGTCCCCAGTAGTCCTGGAGGATGCCGCTGAACTGCGGCAGGTAGGTGTTGATCAGCTCCTCGATCGGCATCGAGAAGGTGGTCGCGTACTCGTAACCGCGTCCGCCGACGCGCGGCGACCAGGCCACGTACTCCTGTACCGGGAGGTACTGCACCGCGCCGATCGCGAAGCCAACGAGGATCGCGCCGAAAGCGAAGCCGAGTCGGGTGAAGGCCTGCTGGCGCGTCAGCCTGTTCTCGCCGGTGCCGCCGAAGGCGAGCATCAGCGCCCACGCACCGCACGCCAGCAACAGGTACTGCAGCAGTTGCGGATGCGGCGAGAGCACGCCGAGTCCGACGACCAGCGCGATCACGCCCCACGCCCACTGCTTGGCGTCGCGGATGCCGCAGGTGAGTACGAGCAGCGTCAGCGGGAAGAGCGCCGAGACGAAGAGCTTGCCGTCGTGTCCCGGCGAGACGAGCGAGGCGACCTGCCCGCTCATCATGTACGCGACACCTCCGACGAGCGCCGCGTGGAAGCCGAGTCGCTGGGCGCGTAGGAAGGTGTAGGTCGCGACCCCGGCCAGCATCAGGTGGAGGATCATCCCCCACGTCATCGCAAGATCAGTTGGAATCAGCAGTCGTAGTAAGAAGGTCGGGTAGAAGATGTCGCCGTGCATCGCCGCGACGTACGGCATCCCACCGAAGAGGAAGGGATTCCAGAGCGGAAGACCATCTCCCGCCCGGAGGGACGCGGCCGCGAACTCCCGGAAGGCGTAGCCCGCGATGTACTGGTCGCTGACCGGCGCGACGAGGAACCCACCGGAGAGCGCGGGATACGAGAGGGTCAGCGCGGCCAAGACGCAAACGAGCATCGCCCACCCGATGGCGAACCGAGGAGCGTCGGGCTGCGTGGATGGGGACT
Source organism: Gemmatimonadaceae bacterium (assembly GCA_031396245.1). Classification (GTDB taxonomy): domain Bacteria; phylum Gemmatimonadota; class Gemmatimonadetes; order Gemmatimonadales; family Gemmatimonadaceae; genus Pseudogemmatithrix. The sequence goes on along the minus strand of JANNKK010000247.1, from coordinate 7,147 downwards.
GGTTCATAGGGGAGCGGATGGTGTTTCGGAGCGTCGAGCGGGGAACAGAAGCAGCAAGCCCCCAGGGAGGATCTCGAGCACGGTGAGCCAGAGACGTGAACCGACCACCAACCACGCGGCCTCAGCCTGAGTCGCGAGTCCTGCCGTCACGAGGAGCGATGCAAGCGACACCTCTCGTACCCCGATCCCACCCGGCGCGGGAAGGGCGAGGAAACCGAGAAGGTACGACAGGGTGAAAACTGCGATGTAGGCTGAGGCATCTCCAGCGGTCTCCCCGAGGAGCGCGGCCGCCAGCACGCGGAATGCCAGTCCGAAGAGCAGCCACGCGACCGCCGATCCCGCGGCCGCGAGCCAGATCGCGCTCGGCGGCAGGCGCGGCTCGACGATGTCGCGACCCGTGATCCGGCCGATCAAGCGGGCGCCGAGTGGCACCAGCCAGGGCGCTGCGACGAGCGCCGCCGCCATCAGCACGAGAAGGATGGGTACCAGTGGACCACCGGGCATCGCCGAGCGCAGCAGTGAGCGGCCGGTGACGGCCACCATCGCGAACCCAACGAGCACGTGCACGAGCGACACGACCAGCGCCGAGCCCACGGCTGCGACCGGCGAGACTCCCGCGCGCTGCGCCATCACTCCCATCGCGCCGATCTGCCAGACCTTCCCCGGGACATAGCGGCCGAGGTTCGAGATGAGCCAGATCCGCGCGGCGTCGGCGAGGCCGAGGCGCTCGCCCCACGCGCGCACCGTCGCTCGCCACGTGGCGATCAGCACTCCGTAGCTGAGGAGGACGATGAGCGAGGCCTGCACGACGAGGCGCCAGTCGGTGCGGACCGTCGCCCGAAGTGCGCGCACCTCGCTCCACTGCGTCACGAGCAGTCGGGCCCCGAACCAGACCACGGCGGCGACGAAGGCCGCCTGCGCGAGACGCCACGCGAGTTGCCTACCGCGCACGGTCGAGCGCCTCGACGTAGCGATGTCGATAGCCGGCGGCGACGGCGGCTGGGGAGAAGCGGTCGAGCATCTTCGCGCGCGCCGTCGCTCCGAGCGTCGTCGCGCGCGCCGGGTCGCTGAGTGCGGCGGTGATCGCACCGGTGATCGCACCGGCGAGCGCCCGCGTATCCCCAGGAGGAACGAGCGTCCCGCCCCAAGCGGGGTCCACGACGTCGGGGAGACCACCCGACCGATACGCGATCACCGGCGCGCGGCAGAGCTGGGCCTCGACGGCCACGAGTCCGAGCCCCTCGTCGCGTGACGGGATCACGACGACCTGCGCACTGCGGTATGCCGCGGGCAGCTCGGTACGGGGTACCGCGCCAAGGAACCGGACGCGCGAGGTGAGGCCGAGCGACTCGGTCCGGGCCCGAAGTGCGACGTCGTCATCACCGTCACCGATCACATCTAGTGTCGCGGTCGGCCCCGCCCAGGACATCGCTTCGAGGAGGTCGGCGATTCCTTTCTGCGCGTTGAGCCGACCGACGAAGAGCACGCGCCCAGGGGTCCGAGTGGCCGGCGCATCCTGGAAGAGCGCCGTGTCGGCGGGCATCGGCGCGATCTCGATGTGGGCGCCGGGCGCCATCGCCCGCGCCTCGCCGGCGAGCCAGGTGGAGACGGCGGTCGTCACGCGCGAGTGACCGAGCACGCTCCGGAAGAGCGGGTGCACGAGCTTCACGCGCCGCGCGAGTCGGACATCGCTTCCGTGCAACGTGGTCACCAGCGGGATCTGCCCCGCCCCACCGAGTGCGAGCAACCCCGAGGGGAACCACCAATGCGCGTGGACGACATCGGGCTTCACGTGCTCGATCGCCTGGTGGACTGCGAAGCTGCCGGCGCCGAGGAGACCAGCCATCGCGACTTTCCCACTCCAGCTGCCAAGGACCTGCTCCGCCATCGAGCCGGTGTAGGCGAGGGACTCCATTCCGCGGAGGGCATAGCGGAAACGGCGGATCGGGACCCCATCGAGCTCGTCCACTTCGGCGAGCCCCTCACCGGTCGGCGCGAGCACACTCACCTCGACATCGGCCGCGCGCAGCGCGAGGGCGAGGCGGTGGAGGAACGATCCCGCCGCGTCGGCGGCGAATCGCGGGTAGTTGTGTGTGAGGAAGAGGACCCGCAAGCGCCTCAGCGCCCCCGACGGTGAAGCAGCTGCAGCGCCTCGTCGAGGAGCCGGCGTAGCTCGCGCTGCTCGGCACGGGTCACCGCGATCTGTTCGCCGAGCAAGCCGGTGGCGAAGAAGATCGACCCGAGGAGAAGGCACGTCTGGATGAGGGTCCAGACCCATCGGAGGCCGACCCCCTGCGTGAGCAGGATGATGACCGCGCTCAGCCCGGCGATCACGCCGACGGCGAAGAGTGCCGCGCCGATCATCCCGAAGGCGAGCAACGGCTTCTGCCCGAAGCGGAGCTCGAACCAGACGGCGAGCATGTCGAGCACGCCGATCGGGATGCGGCTCAGGCCGAACTTGGACTTGCCAGCGTGCCGCGGGTACACCGGCACCGGGATTTCGGTGACCGTGTAGCCCTTCGCGTGGGCGAGAACGATCATGTACCGGTGCCAGTCAGGACGCGCCGGCTGATCGTCCATGATCGCGCGACGATACGCCTTCACATTGTTGAGGTCCCGCACCGGAACGTCGAAGAGTCTGCGCGAGAGCCTGTTGTAGATATTCGAGACGAACGCCTTGTCGTACTGACCCTGCTTGTAGCCGGTCACCATATCGGACTCGTCGGCGAGGATCGGCGCGACGAGGCGCGGGATGTCCTCCGGCTTGAACTGCAGGTCGGCGGGGTAGAAGACGAGGATGTCGCCGCGCGCCGCGAGATAGCCGGAGCGGAGGGCGTCGGCGATCCCGCGCCGCGCGCGGTGCCGCACGGTGCGGAGGAACCCGTACTTCCCCTTCAGTTCGTCGAGGACGCGAGGGGTGGCGTCGTCGGAACCGTCATCCACGACGATGACCTCGTACCGCTCGGACTGCGCGCCGATCATCGCGGCGCAGAGCTCGAGGAAGAGCGGCAGGTTCTCGGCCTCGTCCTTCGCTGGGACGAGGACCGAGACGCGCGGCGGTGGGTCCCCGTACGGGGGGGAGACTTCGCTCATCGGATCAGAGTCGCTTGCGCATCCGCGCGGGAAGGACGCCGAGTTGGTCGCGGTACTTCGCGACGGTGCGGCGCGCGATCTGCACGCCGTCCCGCTCGAGGAGTTCGACGAGCGCCTGGTCGGTGAGCGGGTTCTTCGGGTCCTCGTCCGCGACGAGCTTCTCGATCGTCGCGCGGATGCCGCGCGCCGACACATCCTCGCCGTCGCTGCTCTTGAGGGCGCTCGAGAAGAAGAACTTGAGCGGAAGGACGCCGCGCGGGGTCTGGGCGAACTTCTCGTTCGTCACGCGCGAGACGGTCGACTCGTGCATCCCGATCGCCTCCGCCACCTCGCGGAGGGTCAGGGGCCGCAGGGACTGGACCCCCTGCTCGAAGAACTCGCGCTGCCGGTCGACGATGAAGTGCATCACCTTGAGCATCGTCTGGCGCCGCTGCTCGATCGCCTGGATGAGCCACTGCGCGGCGCTGAGTCGGCTCGTGATGAACTCCTTGCTCTCCCCGTCGAACTTCTTCTTGTCGCGCGCGATCTCGTGGTTGGATCGGCTCAGCTTGAGCCGCGGGAGGTTCGCGTCGTTGATGAAGACGAGGTACTCGTTCTCGACCTTCTCGACGATCAGGTCGGGGATGACGTAGTTGGCGCCGCCTTCGGAGTAGGCGCGACCGGGCTTGGGGTTCAGCTTGGCGACCTCATCGGCCGCGGTCTGCACCTGTTCCGGCGGGATGCCGAGTTTCTTCCCGATCTCGGTCCACCGATGGGCGATCAGCTCCGGGAAGTGGTCGCGGACGAGCTGCTCGCTCAGGGTCCCGACGAGGCCGGCGTCCTTGAGCTGGAGACTGAGGCACTCGTGCAGATCGCGGGCGCAGATCCCCGGCGGGTCGAGGGCCTGCATCACGCGGAGGATCCGCTCGGCGTCGTCGAGCGTGTAGAGCGGCACCGGCCGCTCCTCCTCGACCTCGGCGGCGGCCTTCTTGATGGCCTCGTTGATCCCGCCGAGGAGCTCGGGGAGCGGCGTCGCGAGATAGCCATCCTCATTCACGTTCCCGATGAACTCCTCGGCGAGGAGCTCGTCGCGATCCGACAGGTCGAGGAGCCGGACCTGGTCGCGGAGGTGATCGTCGAGGCCGCGCGTCGCGACGGTCGTCGGCTCGTAGTGCTCGCGGTCGTCGCGCTCCTCGCGCATCCCGCCGACCTCGAAGCCATTGAGGAGGATCTCCTCCCACTGCGATTCGTCATCGGTGTCGGAGGGCGCGGGCGTCTCCGGTCCCTGCGCCTCCTCCTCGGCCTGCGCCTCGTCGGCGGTCTCCTCCCCCGCCTCGGCCTCGTCCTCTTCCTCCTCCACCAGCTCGAGGAAGGGATTCACCAGCAGCTCCTGCTTGAGGTGCTGCTGTAGGTCGAGAAGCGGCATATAGAGCATGTCCATCGCCTGGTACAGGCGTGGATTGACCTTCAGCTCCTGGCCGAGGCGCGCGGTCTGGTGCAGGCCCGCCTTCACGAGGCCGCCTCGCGTGGCCACTCGTCGCCGCCATCTGCTCCGCCATCACCGCCTGCGGGAGCGTGCTCGTTGCGGAAACGCTCGCGGAGCCGCGCCGTGAGGGTCGGCCCGAAGTAGCGGTGTGCGACGGTGTCGTTGAAGATCAGCTCCTCCACCGTTCCCGACACCTGGACCGACCCGTCGAACATGATGTAAGCGCGGTCCACGATGTCGAGCGTCTGCTCGACATTGTGGTCGGAGATGAGCACCCCGATCCCGCGATCCTTGAGCGACGCGACGATCCCCTGGATGTCGTGCACGGCGATCGGGTCGACGCCGGCGAAGGGTTCGTCGAGCATCATGAACTTCGGTTGCGTGACGAGGGCGCGGGTGATCTCGAGCCGCCGACGCTCCCCGCCGGAGAGCGAGTATGCCTTGTTCTTCCGCAGGTGCTTGATCTTCAGCTCGTCAAGCAGGGTCTCGAGTCGCGCCGACCTTTGCGCCCGGTCGAGGGGCAACGTCTCGAGGATCGCGAGGATGTTCTCCTCGACTGAGAGTTTGCGGAAGACGGAGGGTTCTTGCGAGAGGTAACCGATCCCGCGGCGCGCGCGCTGGAACATCGGCATCCGCGTGATGTCCTTGCCATCGAGGCGGATCACACCGGCGGCCGGCGGGATGAGCCCGGCGATCATGTAGAAGGTCGTGGTCTTCCCCGCCCCGTTGGGGCCAAGGAGGCCGACGATCTCACCCTGCCTGAGTTCGAGCGCCACATCGTTGACCACATTCCGGTTCTTGTAGGTCTTGACGAGACCTTCAGCGGAGAGGCGGCTGGCACCGAGCGAGGGGACGACGGCGGAGGGCGGACGGCGGACGGCGGGCGCGTGATCCCCCGTCTGCTGCAGGAGCCGCTCGAGTTCACCGGGCGCGGCCGCGCGCACCGTACGCAGCGGCGCGGCGAGCCGCACGCGCGACTCGGGCGTGAGCGGATCCCAGAGGGGCTCGATCGCGTTGGTGGCGACGAGCCGCGGGAGGACGACCGTCACGAGATGGGCGCGAACGTCATCGAGCGCGAGCTTCCCCGATTCGGTCTCGAAGTCGCGACCCTCGGCGACCATCGTCTGCAGGTGGTCGGCGCGATAGGCGACCGCGACATCGTCGAACGACGCGCTGTCGGACACGTCCGAACGCTGGGCGATCGCCAACAGGCAGAGGGCCGAAGATCGGTCACCGCCGGTGAAGCGGCGGAGTTCGGTGGCGTCGCTGAGCGGGTGGAGTTCGTCGCTCACGGTCGCCTCGGCGCGGCAGTCAGTGCCGGTTTCACGGTGTCGACCGGTGTGGCCTCGAGATAGATCCCCGAGGCCTTCTCCCTGACGTCGACGTTCGTCACGTCGCCAGCGGCGAAGGTCACCCTGATCACCCGACCGCGGTTGTAGCTGAGGTTCGGCAAACCCTTCGCCCCCGCCGGCGGTGGGAGCTGGTAGAAGGCGCGCGCGGCGCCGGTCGCGACCACCTCACGCATCCGCGAGCCCTGGGTCGTATCGCTCGTCGTCAGCGTGTCGAAGAGCGCGATGAGCGTGTCGCCGGTGATCCAGTCCTTCTCGTCGCTGACGATCCGGGCGGTGTCGACGCTCGACCGGGCGATCGCGCCGCCGATCGCGTGGACCTCGCGGAGCCGTTGGCCGGGGAGCAACACGTCGAGGGAGTCGGCCTCCATCTCCTGCGCGGTCGCGGTCGCGCGCGGGCGACTCCCCCAGGCATACACGCGCTCCATCCGCTGATCCCTTAAGCGGAGGTCGATCGTGTCGCCGGTAAGGAGGATCGAGTCACCGTCGATGCGCGCCTTCCCCACCGAGAGCACGCGCTCGAGGCGCTGGTCCTTCGACCAGAGGTCGATCCGGACGCCGGTCAGGGTGTACGGCCGCTCGCCCCGCCCCTCGATCCGCGGTTCGCGCATCAGCCGTGCGAAGCCGGTGCCCTGGTCGAGTGTGGCCGAATCGGCCGTCGCCTTGAGGTCGTGGCGCTCGATGACGACGTGACCCACCGCCGAGACGAGGGAGTCGTTGACGGAGACGATGAAGTCGGCAGTGAGGTCGGTCGAGTCGCCGCGGGTATCGGTCGCCGTCGGCGGCGCGGCGCGCGGGGCGGAGGTGTCCTGCGGCGCGATCCGCACCGTGGGCCGCCCGGGAGCGCGCCAGCTCGGGGTCGCACGAACGCCCGGCTTGGCGCGGAAGTACTCGATCGACGGTCCGGAGAATCGGGTGCCGCTCGCGCTGCGGCCGCGGACCGACCCGGTCGCGATGAGTCGATCGTCGTTCGTGAAGTAGACCATCCGATCGGACTGGAGCGTCATCCGCGGTTCGGTGTAGCGGACGCGGTTGATGAGGATGAGTTCGCCACGCCCCTGATAGTGCTCGGCGCTGTCCGCCTGGATGCGGTTCCCCTGCCCTCGGCAGCTCGCGTCCACCCCACCGCCCACGTAGGTGGTCCGCGCGCCATTCGCGTCGGTGAAGAAGTTCGTGAACGTGGTGAGGACTCCAGCGCGTTTCACGCCGGTGAACTCGATTTCGCAGGGACGGCCTTCCT
>JANNKK010000229.1:0-13904 GCA_031396245.1 Gemmatimonadaceae bacterium | reverse complement strand
GCGCCTGGTGGCGGTGGTCGAGGCCTACGGGCGGGTCACCAACGTGCTTCGGTTGGTCGATGTCGAGAGCGGCGCCACCCTCTGGAGTTCAGAGGTCAGCCCCCTGACCCCCGGCGCAGCGATCGTCGCCGGTTCGGTGCTGCGCCTCGGCGTACCCGTGACGGCCGGCCGCACCTACCGGCTCACGATCTACTTCACCGACGTCGCCCCGATCGGGAGCGACCGTCACGGCGTGCTGGCGATGGCGCTTCCGACTCAGGCCCGCTGAGACCTCTACTGGGCCTGCCGGAAGGCGCAGCGACTCACTGCGGTCGGCGAGGGGAGCGCCCCCGCGAAGAGCTTCCACGTGTCCGCCGCCGTCCGAGCGGCGATCGAGAGCACCTCGCGGCACTCGGCCGAATACCCGCCGCCGACGATGAAGATCATATCGAAGAGCGCCGCGGTCGCATGCCGCACCCCGTGCCTCGCACCGAACAGGTATCGGAAGGGACCCGACGCCGAGGTGCCCTTCGTCATATCGACCGACTCGAGGCCGGGACGCGAGAGCGGAAGCCGCGACCAGCTCGGGATGCGCCCCGCACGCGTGGTCTTGCTGATCATCCCCGCCGTGGCCAGCGCCCGGTCCTTCGACGAGGCGTAGAGCACGAGTCGACGCGTGAGCGGCAGCAAGGTCGGCACGAGCACGTCACCGAAGTGAATGCCTTCGACGTCGGGCGCGAAGAAGGCGATGCCGCGGAGCTGGTCGGTCGTGAGGCCGAGGCGCAGGGTGTCGTCGGCGGCAATCGCTTCCCCCGCGAGTTGGCCGCCCATCGAGTGCGTGAACAGGAGGAGTCCGCTGCTGCCCACCGCGGCCCGCACCGTACCGAAGGCCCGGATGAACGCCCCGCGGCTCGCCGTCGCCAGCGCGGAGTCCGCGCGATACGAGGTCGCCAACCCATTCCCATTGCGCGGCCACGCCAGCCAGGAGTCGGAGGCCGGCCACGTGAACACCACCCAGGGCTGGGTCCCTTGTGAGCGGGCGCGGGCGTGCGCCGCCTGCTCCCAGGCCTCGGCCATCGAAGTCCCGAAGCCGTGAGTGTAGAGCACGGCGAATCCCTCAGGGCCGGCCCGGTCGCGGAGGGTGGTCACGAACTCCTCGCGCGAGAGGGTGATCGAGTCGACCACATCGAATGGCAACTCACCGCCGTGCGCCGCCGCTTCGGCTGACGGGCGCGGCGTGACGATCAGGCCGTATTCGAGTGAATCGGAGAGTCGGCGCACGGTCCGGCCGGCCTCACGCAACCGAGTCGAGATGTAGAAGGTGCTGTCCAAGGGCATCGGTCCGAGCGCTGCATTGCGCGGCGCCGCCGCACAGCCGGCGACGCCGACTGCGAGGAGGACACTGAGGAGGCGCTGCGGCCGGGGCATCACCGGATGATACACCACTGAGCGACGCGCTCGCGCTCCGTTGCGCGCCGGGCCACGGAATCGCAGGTTTGCCCGATCCCAGAACCGGAGTCCCAGTGGCCCCCATCTCGCTGAAGGTCAACGGCGCGGCGCACGAGATCGATGTCGATGACGACACGCCACTCCTTTGGGCGCTCCGCGACAACCTCGGACTGACAGGAACCAAGTTCGGTTGCGGCATCGGCGCCTGCGGCGCCTGCACCGTGCACGTCGACGGCGTCGCGACCCGCTCCTGCGTCACGCCGGTCTCGCAGGTGGGGAGCAAGAAGGTCACGACGGTCGAAGGACTGAACTCGCGGCGCGAGCGCGCGGTGCAGCAGGCGTGGATCGCCGAGGATGTGCCGCAGTGCGGCTACTGCCAGTCGGGACAGATCATGGCGGCGGTCGCGCTGCTCAAGACGAACAAGGATCCGAGCGACGCCGACATCGACGCCGCGATGACGAACATCTGTCGATGCGGGACTTACCAAGGCATCAGAGCCGCGATCCACCGCGTCGCGCGATCCACCGCGTCGCGCGGGGAGGCTGACAGTGAGTTCCACCACCCGATTCACCCGCCGCGACTTCGTCGCCACCGCCTCGGTGGCGAGTGCCGGTCTTGTGGTCGCGTTCTATCTCGAAGGCTGCGCTCCAGCGGAACAAGCGCCGGTCGTGACCGCCAAGCCGAACGCCTGGCTGCGCATCGGCTCGGATGACAGCGTCCTGGTCGTCGTCGGCTTCTCGGAGATGGGGCAAGGGGTCGCGACGATGCTGCCGATGCTCGTTGCGGAGGAACTCGAAGCGGACTGGTCGACGATCCGGATCGAGTTCGCCCCGGCCGACGCCGCATACAACAATCCCCTCTTCGGGTTCCAGGGCACGGGCGGGAGTTCGAGCACGCGCGCGGCCTTCACTCCTCTGCGCGAGGCCGGGGCATCGGCCCGGGAACTCCTCATCGCCGCGGCGGCCAAGGAATGGAATGTCCCAGCGGGCGAGTGTCGCGCCGAGAAGGGCTCGGTCGTTCACACCGCGTCCGGAAAGCGCGCCCGGTTCGGCGCGCTCGTTGCCACCGCGATGACGCTCACGCCTCCCGCGAAGGTGCCGCTCAAGGATCCGAAGGACTGGAAGATCGTCGGCACACGCACCCCGCGGCTCGACACGCCGCTCAAGGTGGATGGGAGCGCGGTCTTCGGGATCGACGTGAAGGTGCCGAACCTCTCGGTCGCCGTCGTCGCGCGCTGCCCCGTCTTCGGCGGCACGGTCGCGGAGTTCGACGCGGCGCGCGCGCTGGCGGTGCGAGGCGTGAAGCAGGTCATCCAGATCTCGTCGGGCGTCGCCGTCGTCGCCGAAGGCTATTGGCCGGCGAAGAAGGGGCGCGACGCGCTCGATATCACCTGGACCGAGGGGAAGAACGCCGCCGTATCCGACGCGTCGATCGCAGCGCTCTTCGCCGCCAAGGCGACGGGCGCCGCCGCTCGCGCGCGTCACGATGGGGACGCGGCAAGCGCGGTGGGCCGCGCGGCGAAGAAGGTCGAGGCCGCGTACGATGCGCCATACCTCGCCCACGCGACGATGGAGCCGATGAACTGCACGGCCCACGTTCGCGCCGACGGCGTCGACATCTGGGCGCCGACTCAGTTCCAGACCGGCGCCCAGGGACTCGGCGCCGCGATCGGCGGCGTGCCGCCGGAGAAGGTGCGGATCCACACGACCTATCTCGGAGGCGGCTTCGGACGTCGGTTCGAGATGGATTTCATCCAGGAAGCGCTCGAGATCTCCAAGGCGATCGGCGGGCCGGCGAAGGTCGTCTGGTCGCGTGAGGATGACATCCGGCACGAGTACTATCGGCCGGCGAGCCATCATCGGCTGACCGCTGGGCTCGATCCGGCAGGACAGCCGGTCGGCTGGACCCATCGGGTCGTCGCGCCGTCGATCATGATCCGCGTCTTCCCGCAGACGGTGCAGAATGGGCTCGACACCGAGACGGTCGAGGGCGCGATCGAGATGCCGTACGCGATCCCCAACGTGCACGTCGACTACGCGATGGCGGACACGGGGATCCCGGTCGGCTTCTGGCGGTCGGTCAATCACTCATACAACGGCTTCGTGGTCGAGAGCTTCATCGACGAACTCGCACACGCCGCCGGCAAGGATCCATTCGAGTATCGTCGCGGGTTGCTCACCAAGGCACCGCGGCATCTGCGCGCGCTCGAAATGGTCGCGAGCAAGGCGGGCTGGGGCACTCCCCTTCCCGCCGGGCGCGCTCGCGGCATCGCCGTGTACAAGGCCTTCGAGTCATACGTTGGGGAGGTGGCCGAGGTCTCCGTCGATTCAGCTGGTGTGGTGCGCGTGCATCGCGTGGTGTGCGCGATCGACTGCGGACCTGTCGTGAACCCGGCGATCGTCGAGGCCCAGATGCAGAGCGGCATCGTATACGGGCTCACCGCCGCGCTCCACGGCCGGATCAGCATCGACAAGGGGCGCGTCGTCGAGGGTAACTTCGACGACTACCCGATGCTGACGATGGCCGAGATGCCGGTGGTCGAGGTGCACATCGTGCCGAGCACCGATTCGCAGGGAGGCGTCGGTGAGCCCGGGACCCCGCCGATCGCGCCGGCGGTATGCAACGCGATCTTCGCGCTGACGGGGAAGCGGGTCCGGAAGCTGCCGATCGGGAAGGTGGTGTAGGAACGGTTCGACCGTCACACGACACTCACGGCCCAGGAGTCCCGGATGCGACGGAGCTGGATCGCCTTGCCGCTCAGCCTCATCACGCTCGGCGCTGTCGCAGCCGCGCAGTCGCCGGTCGAGCGCGCCGAGCGCGCGTTGCGATCCCTCCGGCAACTGGGGCCCGGAGCGGACACCTCCTTGCGCGCGACCGTGGACCAGGAGATGGCGCGTCTCCGCGTGACCGGAGCGAGCATCGCCTTCGTCGTCGACGGCGAGATCGTGCTCGCGCGGGGCTTCGGGCTCCGCGAGGCCGGGAAGCCCGAGCGCGTGGATACCGGCACCGTCTTCCTCGCGGGCTCCATCTCGAAGCCGGTCTTCTCCACCGCCGTGCTCGCGCTCGTCGAACGGGGCGTGCTTTCGCTCGACGCCGACATCAACACGTACCTCATCTCGTGGAAGGTCCCCGCTTCCCGATTCACCGACAGCGCCAAGGTGACGCTCCGCCGCCTCCTCTCGCACTCGGCCGGCCTCACCGTGTGGGGATTCCCGGGCTATCACGTCGACAGCGCGGTCCCCACGCTTCCGCAGCTCCTCGACGGCGCGCGGCCGGCCAACACCGCCGCGGTGCGCAGCGACACGCAGCCGGCGGCGCGCTGGCTCTACTCGGGCGGCGGGATCACCGTCGCACAACTCGCCGCGACCGACGCCACGAGGGAGACGTTCCCTGACTTGATGGAGCGGCTCGTGCTCACGCCGCTCCGGATGTCACGAAGCAGCTATGCAAATCCGATCGCGGAGCGCCTCAAGTCGAACGCGGCGAGTGGGCACGAGCGGCCCGACACCGTCGTCAGTGGCCGCTGGCACGTCTATCCCGAGATGGCGGCCGCGGGCCTCTGGACGACGGCGAGCGACCTCGCGCGATGGGGCGCGGCACATATCCGCTGGTATCACGGGGAGTCGGGCGGCGTCCTCTCGCCGACGATGACCCGCGAGATGTTCCGGCCGCAGGTCGCACTCCCGCGCAGTGGACCCGGGGCCGCGCCTCCGGGGAACTGGCACGGACTCGGCGTCGGGCTCACCGGGAGCGGCGCGAACTTCACCTTCCAACACGGCGGACGCGACGAGGGGTTCGTCGCGGTCGTGCGCTTCCTCCCCGAGCGTCGAATGGGGTTCGTGGTGCTCACCAACAGCACCAATGGGATCTTCCTCACCGAAGTGCGGCGAGCCTTCGAGGCGGAGTTCGTGCGCTAGGGTGTCGTCACGGCGCGGTAGACCAATCCCGCGCTCACCAGATCCTCGACCGCGACTCCCACCGACTTGAACAGCGTGATCTCGTCCTCGGACTCGCGCCCCGCGCGCGTGCCGGCGACCACTTCACCCACTTCGGCGAGGATCGCCCCGGCGGCGATCACGTCTCCCGATTCACGCGCCGCCGCCTCCCGCGAGTCCACGTAGAGCTTCGCGCGCCGCACGCAGGCGTCGTCCAGCTCGCGCCAGTTGGGCCGCGTGGCGCCGACGGCATTGATGTGCGCGCCCGCTGCGACCCACGCCCCCTCGAGCACCGGCACCGTCGACGAGGTCGCGACGACGATCACGTCGGCGCCGCGCACCGCCTCCTCCGCCGATCGCGCCGCACGCACGCGGTGCTTCTCGGCGAATGCGCCGGCGCTCCGAGGACTCCAGACGCGCACCTCGGTGAAGTCACGCACGAGGCGCAGCGCCTCGAGGTGGCTCTCCGCCTGCACGCCGGAGCCGAGGATCGCGAGGGTTTTCGCTTCCTGCCGCGCGAGGAGCTTCGTGGCAACAGCCGAGGCGGCGGCGGTCCGCATCTCGGTGATCAGGCGGCCGTCCATCACCGCGAGCGGTGCGCCGGTCTCCGGATCGAACAACGCGACGAGGGCGTGGTGTGTCGGGAGTCCCAGATTGCCGGGATAGAAGGTGACGAGTTTCGCGCCGAGCATGCCGGCGGCGAAGCCCGGCATGCTCCCGAGAAATCCCTTCTCGCCGGAAACCGGCACCACGGTGCGCACCGGCTGGACGGCCTCACCCGCCGACAGCGCGCGCAACGCCTCCTCGACGGCGGGGATCAACTCCGCCATCCGAAGATGGGAACGGACCGTCGCTTCGTCGAGGAATCTGACGGGCACGCAGGACCGGCTATTCGGTCGCAAGCTTCTTCTGCATCTCCTTCAGCAGCCGCATCGCTTCGTCGATGGCGGCCTTGAGTTCCCGGTCGAACCGCCTCATCTCGTCCATCGGTGAGTTCTCCGCCCACACGTCGGGTGGCACGCCATAGTTCTCGAGATTCACGCCGTAGTTGTTCGGCTGCGTCGGATCCCACGTGACGACCAAGGACCCGGGCGTGCGAATCGCGCCGCCGTTGATCAGCGCGTAACTGCCGGTGGCGATCACCGCCGCGGCCGTCGGATTGCCGACGATCGTGCCGAGACCCAACTGTCGGAACGCCATCGGCGTGACCTCGCTGTCCGAGCCGGAGCGGTGGTTCACCAGCATCACCTTCGGCCCCGCGATCGCCTGCCGCGGCCGACGGCCCCACACGCGCGAGCCAGTACGGTTGTTCCAGAACTGGTAGGGCCGGCGCTCGAGGATGTCGATCAACTCCTGGTCGATGTTGCCGCCGCCGTTGAAACGGATGTCGACGATGATGCCGGCCTTGTTCGAGTACTGGTCGATCTCGTTCCGGAAGCGCGCCAACGAAGGCTGGTTCATCGAGCGGATGTGGACGTACGCGATCTGCCCGTTCGTCTCCTTCTCCACCTGTGCGCGGCGCTCGGCGACCCACTCCTCGTACTTGATGTCGGTGAGGGAGGTGACGCTCTGGATGCGCAGGGTCCGCGCGTTCTCACCCGTCGCGGCCTTGGCGATGCGCACCGGGATGTACTCGTTCATCGACTGACTCAGCAGCTTCCAGTAGTTGTCGCCGGCCTTGATGTCCGTCCCGTCCATCGCGAGCACGTAGTCGCCCACCGAGATGCCCAGCCACTCCTTGTCGGCGGGGCCGTCCTTGTAGAGATGCGACACCCGGTACTTGCCGCCTGCCGCAGCCTCGAGCTCGAATCCGAGGTAGCGCGTAGTGTACGCGCGTGGCATCGGACGCGTCGGCGGTCCGCTGACGCCAGTGTGAGACGCATTCAGCTCGCCGATCATCTCGTTGGCCAGGTCGTACACGTCCTCGTTGGTCCCGACGTACTTGAGCAGCGGCTTGTAGCGCGCCCGGATGGCCGCCCAGTCGCGGCCGTGCATGGTCTCGTCGTAGAAGCGGTACTTCATCACGCGATACGCTTCCTCGAACAGCTGCTCCCACTCGGCCTTGCGGTCCACGCGCACCGGGAAGGTGAAGTTCACCCGATCGGTGCGCTGCGGTGTCGCGAGCGTGATCTTGTGGATCTCGCTGCCGGCCACCGCCGGCCCGGCCGCCGCCTCTTCCCCGCCGCCTCCACCAGCTCCGCGCGTGAAGTAGATCGCGCGGCGGTCGGCCGTCGGCGTCATCTGCGGGAAGGTGCCACCCACCAGCCGGCGTGCCGGGTCGCGTCCCCCGATGTCGACCGAGTAGAGGCCCGTCACCTCGCTGGCCGGTGCGCCACCACCCTGCCCGCCACCGCCGCCGAATCCCCCACCGCCGATCGTGTAGTAGATGGTGCGGCCGTCACGCGAGAGGAAGAAGTTGTTCCCGACGGCGTTCGCGCCGCGCGTGAGCTGCGCCGCGCGACGTGCGATCCCCTCCGCGTCTACGCGGATCGGTGCCGATGCCGCCACCGGCAGGGACCCGCGCGCCGGACCGGCCGCCGAGTCGGCTCCCGCCTCTCGCCGCGCACCCCCGGCCGCCCGGCGGAGCCGCTCCCGCACCAGCGGGTCGTTGGGGTCCTCCACCAGCTTGGTCAGCGACACGACGAACAGCTGGTTCACGCCATCTTCGCGGTTCGAGGTGAACACGACCGACTTCCCATCCGGGGTCAGTTCGGCCGCAGTCTCATTGAAAGGACTCTGCGTGACGTTGTACTCGCGCTTCGCCGCGAGGTCGAACAGGAAGACGTCAGCGTTCTGGTCGTCGTCGCGCTTGACGTAGATGATCCAGTTGCCGTCTGCGGAGTACTGCGGCCCGGCGAATCCACCGGCAGGATGGCCGGCGATCTCGCGCATCGGCCCTCCGCCAGCGTCCACCTCGAACAACCGGTTGGCCGCCGTGAAGAGCAGCTTCTGTGAGTTCGGGGCCCACGCGAGGCCACCCTTCACCGACTCATGCGTCGTGAGCTTGCGGCGCGCCTGCGTCCCGAAGTCGTAGACCCAGATCTCCTCCTCGCCCGACTCATCGGAGACGTAGGCCAATCGCCGTCCATCCGGTGAGTACTCCTGGCCGCGCTCGCGCCAGGGCGTGTTGGTCACCTGGTCCTTCTCGCCAATGCCGCTCTCGGTCGGGACCACGACGATCTCGCCGTGGAAGTCGACGGCGAGGTAGTCACCGCTCGGCGACGGAGCGAAGCCGTCCGCACGGTTCTGCGTGGTGAGGACGTCGATGTTGTTCTCCTTCGGGTCGAACGCCATCGCCACCGTCAGCTTCCTCGGCTGGCCGGACGGCACGTCCACCGTCCAGAGGTCGAACTCGTTCTCGTAGATGATCCGCTTGCCGTCAGGCGAGATCGACGGGAACTGCACGCCATCGTCCTTGTGCCGCGTGACCTGTTGCGGGGCGCCCCCGTTGGCGCCCACGCGCCAGAGGTTGAACGTCCCATCACGTTCGGACGCGAAGTAGATCATCCCGTCGGCGCCCCACATCGGATGCACGTCGTTGACGTGGCCTTTGTACTGCTGGAGATCTCCGTCGGTGATCTCGCGCACCTCGCCCGTCTTCAGGTCCTGCACCGCGATGTCACCGCTGTTGTTGCCGCGGTATCCCTTGCGCCAGTACGTCGGCAGCACCCGGTTGAACGCGACCGCCGAAGCGTCCTGCTTGATCATCCCGGCGCGCCCGATGTCCATGCTCATCGCCGTCGGGATCGTGCCGTCGAGCGCGACGCGATAGAGCGGCGAACCCCACGGCCGTGGACCGCGCGCACTGGTGAAGACCACTTCCTTGCCATCGGGCGTCCAGTACAGCGCCTGGTCGTCGATCGACATGTAGGTGAGTTGGCGCGGCTCGCCGCCGCTCGCCGGCACCACGAAGACATCGTTGTTCCCCATGCGATTGCTCGTGAACGCGATCCACCGGCCATCGGGTGAGAAGCGTGGCCCGATGTCGCGCGCGATGTGCGCCGTGAGCCGGCGCGGATCCCCCCCGTCGGCATCGGCGACCCAGATGTCATCCTGGTAGGTGAACGCGATCCGGCCGTCGTTCGCGACGTGGGGAAAGCGAGCGAACTTGATCGGTTCGGGCTGTTGTGCCCAAGCGAGCGTCGGTTGGAGCGCGACAGCAATCGACGCGCATGTGCAGAGGACGAGGCGGTTCATCGGGACCCTGGCGAAGTGGGAGGGACGCGTGACGTTGGCACGCGCCGGGGCCTCTCGCAAGCATCCTTCGGACCGGCATCGCCACGACGCTACGGCGGGCGCCCTCGCGCGGTCAGTCGAGATCGACGCGCTCGATATCGCTGTCGCGTATGGCCGCCATTGCCGCCCGACCCGGAACAGTGAACCCCACACCGACGATCGCCCAGGGTTCGTTACGGGCTATGGCGCCGCCGCGCAGGAGCCCGCGGGCGAACGATGACCCCTCCACCGCGAGCGCGCTCAGTCGCCGGACCCCGTGCGCACGCAAGGCGAGTCCGAGCGCGACCACGCTGCCCGGGATCAACGAAGCAGCGCTGCAGCGCAGGGTGATCAAGCCCGCTGATGCCTCCGCGCGGTCCAGTCTCACGATGGCAGCTCCGACCTCGCGGCCCCGCGAGTCGCGCAGGATGAAGCCGAGGTCGTCGGGTGACCCGAACCCGTGGTGGCGCTGCGCGTACTGCTCGGGCGACCGCAGGGCGGTGACGGTCGCCACGCGCGCGACGTTCCTCACCGTCCACTCGGCGGCGACCGCAGGCGGCACTTGCCGCACCTTCACCCGCGGGGCGGTGAGGCGGCGCGCCTGCAGATGCGCCCACGCGAGCAGATCCACCCCGAGCCGCGGGTCGCCCAGTGGGCAGACGAAGCGGTTGTGGGTGGCCACCAGCGTGACCCCCGCCCCCTTCATCACGGCGACCGCGCCGGGGTTGCTCGGGTTCGTCATCAGGAAGTCGAGTCCCGCACTGCGCAGGTCCTTCACCGCGCGCTTCACGACCGCGAGGATCGGGTAAAAGGTCCGGTGCTCCTTGTCGGCCATCAGGTTGCAGAAGACCGCGCCCGATAGCTCGCGGCCCTCGTGCAGGACGCGCATCGGCAGGACGGCGACGTGCGCCACGATGCGCCCTTCCTTCTCAGTGGAGATCCAGGCCGACGCGCCACGCGGAGTCGCCGGACCGAAGGTGCGACCGAACCAGAGCGCCGCTCCCGGATTGTCATTGGCGATGAAGAGGGACTTGATGGGATCCGCCACTGCCTGCGGATCCACGCGCTGGACGGTCAGGCTCACTTGGCACCGCGCAGGCGCTTCAGGGTGGACCAGAGTCCGGGCAGCCGTTCGCGCAGCAGCGGGCGCAGGGCGAAGTGCACGAAATGCGTTCCCGCGTTCCGTAGTCCCGGAGCGAAGAGGAAGTGGCGCTCGTAGCCTCGCACCAATGGGGTCCAGTGCAGTTTGTACGGCTCGGCGGTCCCCATGAAGTCGTAGCCCCGGATCCGAAGCGCCCCCTCGCCGATCGCGCTCCTCAACACGTGCGCCTTGAGCACCACGCCCGCCGAGAGCGCGGCGTGCTCCTGCTTGAATCCCATCTTGAAGCTGTAGAGCACGTCACGTTCGAGCACGTTGAGGTCGAAGGCGACCGGGACCCCGTCCACCTCGAGCAGGCCGCACCGCAGCGCCCCGCGCCTCGCCGCGTCGCGAACGAACCCCTCATAGAAGCGGCTCAACTCCGGGCGCGACGTCAGCGCGGTGCCCGCGTCGGCCTGCCACGTCAGCGGTGAGATCGCGGCGATCGCCTCCCAGCAGGAGGCATCGTCCGCGATGCGCATCGTGACCTCGGGCATCCTCTCGACGTACCGGAGCTTGCGCCGCAGCGTCGCGCGGAACGCCGGGGAGAGACGCTCGAGTAGTCCGTGCCATGACGCGGGCAGATCGAGGAAAGGGGATTCGAGGCTCACCTCCTCGCCTTGCCGCCAGCCCCTGGCCACCGCCCGCTCCCGAACGAGAGCAACCGCTTCGGACGCCGAGCCCAAGGGCCCCAAGCTGAGCAGGTCGGCCTCCTCCGGCATCCCCGCGACGTGCCCTAGGATCGCGTCGAGCAAAGAGCTGTCCGCGCGCGCCAGCAGGAGCAGGGATCGATCGATCCACGTGTTGCTCACGAAGCCAAGGACGCGGCAGTGGCGCCCGAAGAGCCGCTCCGCCCTCTGTGCGAAGGGCGCCGCCGCCACGAGCTGCTCGCCCTCGCGCACGAGCAGGATGCGCAGGTCCAGTCCTTCACCGAACGCATGCAGCCAGCCCAGGAGGAAGGCGTGCCGCATCGTCGGGCACACCTCGATCGCGCGCTCGCAGAGGTCGTCCCACTCGGCCCCGAGTTCACGGAAGGAGTCGACGGACCGGATCTCCTCGACGCGAAACCGGGACTCAGTCCGCGGACGCATGCGCGGGCCTGACGATTCGAGGGATGTCGCTCTCGCACGAGGGCATTCCATCGAACGCTACGGACGCGCCCCCGCAACACCATCAGGTGGTTGCCGCACACGCTGTCAGGCAAACCGCTCGCTCGGACCGAGGCGCGCAGTATCTTCAGGGGTCGATTCACGCGTGACAACCACTCGGAGTCCCTATGGCCGCAAAGAAGAAGTCCACGGCATCCAAGAAGCCCGCAGTGAGCAAGAAAGCCGCGCCGAGGAAGGCAGCGAAAGCACCCGCCCGCGCCGAGCCACAGGCCTTTCGCGCCCGCGCCTCCCACGCCTCATTCACGGTGAACGACCTCGCCAAGAGCATCGCGTTCTATCGCGATGGCGTCGGCTTCACGGTGAAGCGGGAGTGGAAGGACGCGGGCAAGCTCGTCGGCGTCGAGCTCCGCGCTGGGACCGTCGAGCTCTACCTGAGCCAGGACGACGGCGCCAAGGGATGGGATCGGAAGAAGGGGGTCGCCTGTTCGATCTCGTTCATCACGGCGCAGAAAGTGGACGACGTCGCCGCGCGGCTCAAGAAAGCGGGCTACGCCCTGCTCAGCGAGCCCGGCGACATGCCGTGGGGATCGCGCGCGTTCCGCGTCGCGGATCCGGATGGCTTCCTGATCGGGATCTCGTCTTAGCCTTCACCAAACGCCCGGATCACCGATGTCCGCTCGAATACACCACTCCGGCGTGCTGGCGCTACTCGCCTTCGCCCTCCTGCTCGCCTCCTGCAACAGTGACGGTATCCTTGGGCCGCCGGACGGCGCTGCCTGCACGCGCGGTACCCTCACGCTCGGCGAGCTCCACAACGGTGAAGTGACCGTCGACGACTGCGTGCTCTGGAACGAGTACCAGGACTTCGAGGCCCCGGCTGAGTCCTGGACACTTCACGCGAAGGCCAACACAGCCTACATCGTGAGGCTGCGCCCCGTCCCGAACCGCAACGCCGTGAACAGCCTGAACGCTGAGCTCGTTCTTTACGGCCGCAACTCGGCCGGCGACGCAATCTATGGCACTGGATACTGGGGCAACTTCGGCAACTCGAACGTCAACGGCGGTGTATCGAAGGAGTTGGTCTTCACGACGGCGACCGATCAGACGGTATCGCTCCGAGTGCAGAGCTACTCCGAGTCAAACGTCGGGGCCTACACGATCGAGGCCCTCAGTTGTCCGGTGGTCACTCTGCTGCCGGGAGCGACCTCGGCTCCCGTCACTCTCGGCCCGGCCTGCACGGTGTTGGGTGGCTCACCGCTCCCTGAGACCCGGGTCGCCTTCTTCAACCTCGCGGCCAGTGCCTTCGAAGACATCATCCTGACCGCAACGCGCACCGCCGGAACGGCCGAGATGATGTTCCACATCGGCGGACCCGACCTCGACGCCTCCTGCGACACCGGCGACTGCGTCGGGGGGTTCTCGTCTCAGGGCACGGGACCGATCGTCCTCAGCGGGGTCATGCCCTTCACGGGCTACTACACGGTGACCCTCCTCCAGCAGACCGCAGGCACGCTGACGGCAACGATGGGTCTCACCGTGGTGCCCGCCCCATGAACACCGAGATGATCCGTTCCATCCTGCGGCCACTCGCGATCGCCACCTTCCCGGCCCTGCTCCTGACCTCCTGTGGGGGCGACGAAGTAAGCAACCCACTCTTCGGCAGCGGATGCTCCGCGGGAGCGCTCAGACCCGGGGACGACGTCACCGGCGCCTTCAATAGGGAGTCGTGCCAAGTCCCGCTCTACTGGTGGGCCTCGAACCGGGTGCCGTACGTCTCCTACGGCGTCTCGCTGCAGGAAGGAAAGGCCTATCGGTTCCATCTCTCGCAGATCCCCGACGATGACCTCCTCGACGAAGTCGACCCGGTGCTCATGCTCTGGGGGAGGAACGAGTCGGGGGCCTCGAGTCCGCTGGCGGCGAGTGACGACCAGGGCGATGGACCCGGTGGACTGAACTCGGAGCTCTTCTTCATCGCGCCGAGGAGCGGCTCCTTCAACCTGGTGGCGTCCTCGTACGATATCTGGCTCCTCGGTGGCTATCGCCTGACGATGGAGGAGTGCCCGGTCGTCGCCGTGCTC
>JANNKK010000215.1:0-13004 GCA_031396245.1 Gemmatimonadaceae bacterium | reverse complement strand
GTTGTCGGTACCGCTCGCGCTCAACACCACGGCGAGGCCAGCGATCGGATTGCTGTTCGCATCGCGGGCCGTGACGGTGATCGTGCTCGTGGCGACGCCCGCGACGACACTCCCCGGTGCGGCCGCGATCGTCGAGAGCGTCGTCGAGAGCGCGCCCGGCGTGACGTCGAGCGCCGCGTCGTCGGTGAGCGCGATGCCGTCCGCTGTCGCGGTGATCGTCCGCGCGCCGATCGCGGTCGCGCTGATGCTGCCGCTCGCCACGCCCGACGCATCCGTGACCGCGGCCGGCTGGGTGACGCTGTTCCCGCCGCCGGTCGACGCCAGGACGACCACCGCGCCCGGCACGGCGTTCCCGAAGGCGTCGCGCACGGTGACCGTGATCGTCGCAGCCGCGCCGCCCGCGACGATCGTCGCCGGGGCGACCTCCACGTTCGAGGTCGTCGCTGAGATCGCGGCCGGCGTGACGAGCAGGCCGGAGGTGAGCGTCACCGCGACGCCGCCCACGGTCGCCGACACGACCTTCGCCTCGGCGACGGTCGAGCTCACACTGCCGATGGCGACACCATTCGCGTCGGTGACCGACGCCGGCTGGACCACCGTGTTCCCCGTGCCCGTGGCGGCGATCACGACGAGGAGTCCAGGGATCGGATTCCCATTCGCGTCGCGGGCCGTCACGGTGACGCTGCGCGACACGCCGGCCGCCGTGCTCGCCGATTCGAGCACGACGGTCGAGAGCGCCGGAGAGACGGCGCTCGGCAGGACGGTGACCGTCGCCGTCTGCGTGACCGCGATCCCACCGGCGGTCGCCGAGATCGTCTTCGCGCCGGCGCCGGTCGAGGCGAGCGCGCCCGTCGCTTCACCGTTCGCGTCGGTGACCGCGATCGGTTGCGTCAACGTGTTCCCGCTGCCGGTCGCGCTGAGCACGACCGCCGCACCGCTCACTGGATTCCCGTTCGCATCGCGCGCCGTCACGGTGATCGCCGCGCTCCCTCCGCCAGCGATCAGCGAACCGGGCGCCGCCAGCACACTCGATTGGGCGGCGGAGATCGCGCCCGCCGTGACCTCCACCTGGACGGTGCCGACGAGCGGCACACCATCGATCGTCGCCGAGAGCGTCTTGGAGCCCGCCCCGGTCGAGGCGAGGCTCCCTTGGGCGACACCATTCGCGTCGGTGAGGGCGGCGGGCTGCGTCAGCGTGTTGCCGCTTCCCGTCGTCGCGAGCAGGACGGTCGCGCCGGGGATCACGTTCGCGTTCGCGTCGCGCGCCGTGACCGTCACCGTGCTCGAGCCGCCACCAGCGACGAGCGTGAGCGGCAACGCGCTGATCGTCGAGAGGGTCGCCGACGGTGCGCCAGGCACCACCGCGACCGCCGCCGACTCTGTGACCGGCACTCCATCGATCGTCGCGGTGACCGTGCGCGGTCCGGCGAGCGTGGAGGTCAGCGTCCCAGTCGCCACGCCGTTCGCGTCGGTGACGGCGACGGGTTGCGTCAGGACGTTCGCGCTGCCGGTGGCCGCGAGTAGGACGATCGCGCCGGCAACGGGGTTGTCATTGCCATCACGGGCCGTGACGGTGATGGTGCTCGTCCCGGTCCCGGCGACGATCGACCCCGGTGCCGCGGCGACGCTCGAGCGCGACGCCGAGACCGCGCCGGCGGTGAGCGCGAACGGATCACTCGTCGCCGCAGTGAGGATCCCCGAGGTCGCTGCGAGCGTGTACCCGGCACCCGCGCGATCCACCGAGATGCCGGGGAAGGTGGCGACACCGGCAACGGCGTTGCGCGTGAGCGTGCCACCGAGGAGGCCGCCCGCCGGGTTCGTCCCGAGCGCGATGGTCACGGCGCTGTTGAACGTCAGGCTCCGGTTCCCGAGCGAGTCGAGCGCGCCGACTTCAGGCGAGGGGGCGAGCGAGGTGCCGGCGACGCCGTCGGCCGGAGGCACGGTGAAGAGCAACGTCACCGCCGGCGCCGCGATCACAGTGAGCGTCGGCTGCGTCGTCGCCAGTACGCCGTTGACCGTCGCTGTGATCGTGCGCGCGCCAGTCACCGTGGCGCCGATCGAACCCGTGGCGACGCCGGCGGCATTCGTCGTCGCCGCCGGCTGCGCGATCGTGTTGCCCGCGCCCGTCGCCGCGAGGAGGATCGTGCGCCCAGGGATCGGATTGCCGAAGCCGTCGCGCGCCGTCACCGTGACCGTGGCTGGTGTGGCGCGCGAGGCAGCGATGCTCGCTGGTGCGACGCTCACGAGCGTCAGCGTCGCGTTGACGCTTCCGGGGCGCGATGTCGCGAAGAAGTTCACGGGACTGCCGACGCCGCTCGCCCGCGCGAGTTGACTGCTGTCGGTCGGCGTGGTGACGGTGCCCAGTGTCCACGAGGTCGTCGCGATGCCCGAGGCATCGGTGATCGAGCTCGTCGGCGCAACCGACCCGCCGCCGTCGGGTACGCTCCACGTGATGAGCACCCCGGGCACGACGTTCCCGAGAGCGTCGCGCACGACGACCTGCAACGGGGTCACCAACGTCGCGCCGACGGTGTCGGCCTGAGCATCACCGGCGAAGAGCGCCATCTGTGATGCGCCGCCATTGGTGGCCTGCAGGGTGAACGTCACCGTCGCGAGGCCGGTCGAGATCGTCGCCTCGGCCGTCGTGCCCTGCGGACCGGCGCTCGGCCCGAGCGTACGCACCGTCGTGGCACGCCCGTCCGCGTCCGTCACCGAGGAGGTCGGCGCGACCGAGCCGCCACCAGTCGCCGTCCACGCAACCGTCACTCCCTCGACCGGATTCCCGTTGGTGTCGGTGACGCGCACCTCGTGCTCGGTCCCGAGGATCGTGCCGACCGGGCCCGTGAGATTGTTCCCGCCGGTGATGGCCAGCTGCGTGGCGACTCCAGCGCTGGCGCTCGCGGTGAACGGCACCGGACTTCCGCTGAGTCCGGCGACACTGGCCTCGAGCGTCTTGGTCCCGGCGGTAGCCCCCAAGGTCCACGAGGTGAGCGCCGCGATCCCGTCCGCACCGGTCGCGACCGGTGTGACCGGGAGGATCGCCCCTCCGCCGCCGGTGATCGCGAAGGTCACGGATACACCGGCGACCGGATTCCCACTCAGGTCGGTCACGAGGACCGAGGGTGGGATCGTCACCGTGCCGCCAGCGATCGCACTCTGTCCGTCACCGGCCTGCAGCGCGATCAGCGATGCGTCCCCGGCGGTGATCGCGATGGGACCCGTGGTCACGCTCTGCCGCGACGGTGCGTTGAACCGCAGTGTGTGCGGTCCGGCGAGCCCGGTGATCTCGAGGTCGGTGAAGGTCGCGAGGCCAGTGGAGCTCGTGAGCACCGGGGTCGTGCCCCCGAGTACGCCGCCGCCCGTGAGGATCTCGACGCTCACCGGCACGCCGCCCAGCGAGACGGGATTCCCCGCATCGTCCGTGAGGCGGACGGTCGGCTGCACCGCGAAGGGCGTCCCACTCGGCGCACTGGTGGAGGGGCTCACCAAAAGCCCGAGGCGCGTGGCCGTTCCCGCGAGGAGCGTGATCGGCGGCGAGAGGAGCCCCGGACCCGCCCCACCGAAGAACAGCTGGTAGTTCCCGGCGAGTCCGCTAATCGCGAGCGCGGTGAAGGTCGCCGTCCCCTGCGCATCGGTGAGCGCATCGAAGCCCGACAGCGTCCCGAGCCCGCTCGCCAGCGACGCGGTGATCGCGATCCCCGCCGTCCTCACCTGGTTCCCGTACGGATCGAGCACGAAGACCGAGGGGGGCGTCGTGAAGGGCGCGCCGCTCGCGGCGATGGTGGACATCGTCGTCGCCCCGAACGAGAGCTGCGCTGGCGCGGCGAATCCCACGGTGAGCGGCGTCGCGTTCGCGTCGGCGAGTCCCGCGGCACTCGCGACGATCGTGAGACCCGCGCCCGCGCGCTCGATGCGGAGGTCGCTGAACGACGCGACGCCCGCCGTCGCGTTGACGGTCGTCGTGCCGAGCAGCGCCGCGCCGGCGCCATTCGGTGCGAGAGCCAGCGTCACCGCTCCCGTGAAGGTGCTCGCGACGTTCCCGAACGCGTCGCGCACCGTCACCTGCACCGCGGGCGCGATCGTCGCGCCGGCGACGACGCTCGCGGGCACCGTCCCGACCAGCATCGACTGCGCGGCGGCCGACGTCACGGTGAAGGTCGCCGTCGTAACGCTCAGCGCGCCGCTCGCTGCGGTGAGCGAATAGCCGATACCGCTGCGGTCGAGCGAGAGATCGGTGAAGGTCGCGACGCCCTGCACTGCCGCGACGGTCACCGTGCCGCCGAGAACGGCGCCGCCTGGATTGGCCTCGATCGCGATCGTGATGTCGCCGGTGAAGCTCGTCAGCGTGGTGCCGGAAGCATCCTGCGCGGCCACCCGCACTGCCGGCGCGATCGCCGCTCCGGCAGCGGTCGAGGTCGGTTGCACCGTCATCGCGAGCTGGGTCGGCGCAAGCGCGGCACGGAAGTCCGCGCCGCCCGCCCCGAACGACACCCACGCGCTGGAGCGTCCCCCCTGGTCGACGCTCCGCGCCTGCCAGTGGTAGCTCACGTTGTCGTTCAAGCCGACGAAGTTCACCATCGCCGCGCTGCCGCTCGCGAGAGGTGCGCTCGAGTTCGTCGGCACGTTCGTGAAGGGCGTGGCGACCGGCCGGACCTCGACCTCCATTCGGATCGCGTCCCCCGGATCGGGATCGCTCACTGTGGCCCCGAGTCGGATCAGCGCCTCGTCGGTGACGCCGGCCGCGGCGACGGCAGTCGTCCCGTCCGACCTGCGCTGCACCAGCGCCGATGGTGCTGCCGGAGCCTCCTGCATCGATACGGAGAAGTCCGTCGCCCCCGCGGCATTCCCGCCGAACGGGGTCCACGAACTCGCGCGACCGGTCACGTCGACCGCACGGGCCTGCCACTTGTAGGCGGCGTTGTCCGCGAGCGCGCCGACCGTCACGGCGAAGGCGCCCCCGGCACCGAGCGTGCTCGTGGCCGTCGCGACACCGGTGAAGGCGCTCCCGACCGCCCGCACCTCGAGTTCGAACCGCAGCGAGTCGAGATCAGGGTCGGAGAGCGTCCCCGCGAGTGCGATCGCGTCGGCGTCGAGCACTCCGCCGACGTCGACCGTGACCGGCGAGACTTCCGTCGTTCTCTGCCCGAGTAGCGTCGGGGCGAGTGGCGCCCGTGGTCGCGTGATCGAGAGGTCGAAGGTTCCCGAACCGCCGTCGGCCACTGTCGTGACTTCGACCACGTACGTGCCAGCGGTCGCGAGCCGCACGTTCCTCACGCAGGCGCCCGCTCCAGTGATCGTGCACGCCGCGCTCTCGACCAGCGGCGTCGCGGCACCCGACGCCTCGATCGACACGAGCGGTGCCAGGTTCCCTGACGTGACCGCGACGGTCACCGAGTCGTTCGCTGCCGCGGTGAAGCTGTAACGCTTGGCGAACCGTCCGGCGAAGCGCGCCGCGCCGCAGTCGGCGCTGGTCAGGACATCGGCCTGGGTCGCGGGGATCGTTGCGAGCGCGGTGACGTCACAAGGCCTGACCTGGAAGCGCACCGGGACGCGCACCACCGCGTTGTGCGGTTCCTCGCCAGTGAGAACGAGGGTGTCGAGGTACTCCCCGATCGCGAGTCCGGTCGGATCCAGCGAAACGCTGTAGGTCCCGGGCGAGACTCCGGTGAGGGCGCCGGGAACGAGCCACGAACTCGCCTGCGCCACGCCAACGCTGAAGCGCAGTTCCGCGACCGGTCCCTCGATCGTGAGCGTGGCCGTGGTCGTACGAAGGGCCTCGCTTCCGACGCGCGCCGAGTCGAGGAGCTCGATCGGCGACACGACGATCTCCCCGACCTCGCCCGGCTTGAGCAAGTCGTCGAGACGACAGGTCGAGACGAGACTCGAGGCCGCGAGCACCAAGAGCCCCGTCGCGCGCCGGCGGCGGGAAGCGGAGACGCCAATCACCCGGGGGACCCTCCTGCAGGGTCACCCAGTGCAAGCACCGGACCAACCATCCCTACTCCATAGCTATAGATGTGGCCACGGGGTGGCCGTCACCCGAACTTCGCCCTCGACAGCCCATTCAACAAGCGGCCGGGGAGGTTCTAGGGGACGCTCCCCCGAACTGGGACGATCGGCGGGGCGGAACGTGGCGTCTTCGCCTTATATTCGGGTCCCAGACCGAGCAGTGTTGCAATCGTGCCGGCGACCTGTGCCTGAGTCACCGTGTCGCCGCCGCGGATCGCCCCCAACGCGGGTGTGTCCGGACCGATCATCGCAATCCAGATGTGCTCAGCGCCGACGACCCTGGCGCCGTGCGACTTCCAGTCCTCCGTCCCGCTTCCACGCCCGTGGTCGGTGGTGATGATGAAGGTCGTGCGGCCCCGATACTGCCGCATCCCCTGCATCATCGTCCAGAGATCACCGATGAACGCATCGACCTGTCGCGCCGACTGGAGCAGGAGGTCGTACCGTCCGGAATGCGCCCACTCGTCCGTCTCGCCATAGCCGATGAAGAGCACCCGCGGGCGCTTGAGCCGGATGTACTCCTTCGCCGCGAGCTGCATCGGTGCGTCGAAGGTGTTCCCGGGCCAGTACTTCAGGCTCGTCGCATAGAGCTCGTTGACCATCGCGCGCCGGGGCTCGCGCGCCTCCTTCCCCCGAAAGGGCGCGTCCCAACCGTCGAGCACGTCGAGCCCGGAGCGCGACTCGTTGAGGATCCGAGTGAAGGCATCCCACGTCGCAACAGCACCGACCCGGCCCGCGAACCCGCGCTGTCCGTTGAGCCATTCGAAGACGGTGACGTTGGGGTTCGGCGGATACTCGTTGCTGTCGATCCGCTCGTCGAACCATCCGGTGAAGAGCTCGTTGTAACCGGGATAGGAGAACTTGAAGGTGTTCGTGATGCGCGCGATGCTGCCGGCGTCCTGGTCGCCGTAGATCACGCCTTCGCGCGCGACGGTGCCCCAGAGGAATGGCAGGAGCGCCGACCGCCGCGCCGCCACGTCGTCGCGCCAGAACTGCCGCAGTAGCGCGGTGGTATCGCTGACGCCGCCGGGCGATCGGCTGACCAGCCGACGTTCGGCCCCGCGGAAGACCTCCTGCCAGCGAAGCCCGTCGGTGACGATGAGGACGACGTTCTCGGTGCGGCCCTGAGCGGCGAGGGGCGCGGCGACTACGAGCGCGAAGCACCAACGCCACCATCGATGGCGTCGCGTCATTTCTGGTACTTCCAGTTCCGCGACTTCCCCTCGGCCATCCAGACGATCGCCTGCTCCAGACGGCGTTCCCGCGTCGCGTCGGTCTTGGCTTCGGTGATCCACTCGAGGTATTCGCGCTTGTTGCTCGGCGAGAATCCCTCGAAGGTGGCGGCGGCCTTCTTGTTCGAAGCCAGCGCGGCGGCGAGGTCCTTCGGCACACGCAGCGGCGTGCGCTTGACCGGCTTCCGCGGGACCCGCTTGTAGCCGGTCTCGTTCAGCTTCATCGCCTGCTTGATGAGCGCGATCGTTGCCGCCTTCGACGGCAGGTCCTTCACGTCGGTGATGCGGCCGAAGTCGCCCATCGCCTCGGCGTTCTTGCTCGACGCACCGAGGAGCACGCTACCGTGCCAGAACCCGAATACCGCGTGCGCCTTGAAGGCAGCCATCGCCGCCATCATCCCGCCGTGGTAGTCGAAGTGCGGCACACCCCACTTGATCGTTTCCTCGACCTTCGGGCAGGCGGCGTGCACCGTCGTGCGCAAGCGTTCGAGGATCGGTCTCGCGAAGGGCGCCGACTTGGCGATGTATGTGTCGATCCGGGGATCCGTCCTAGCGGCGCTCATCAGCGTCCTCCGGACGCGCGGGTGAGGGGAAAGCTCCGGACACGCTCGACGTCGGTCGTGGAATCGGGATCGAGGACGAGCAGGTAGTCGGCGCCGAACTCGAGGTACTCGTTGAAGCGAGGTGTCTCGAGGCGGCAGTCGAAGCGGCCGTCACGGCCGAAGGCGATCCAGTGGTGCTTGTTGGAGGTGTCGGTCGGCCGTGGGTACTCGCGGATCCAGATCCGGTCGTCGCGGCCGATCCGCAACTGGCCGAACGCCGGGAAGCGGTTGGCGATCGGACGCTCGGGGCCTACGTCGGCATCGATCGCCTGTTGGAACATCTGCCTCTGGCTCGGCTGCATTTTCGAGTACGAAGCCTCGACACGTGCGCGCTCCGCCGCGATTTCGGGTGGCGTGATCTCAAGGCTTCCCGGATCCCACCGGATGACACGCTCGGCTGGAAACCCCGCCGTCACGCCATGCACCGTGAGTTCGGTCTTCGAGGCGTGGCCGGCGACGATACGGTCCTCGCGGGCTCGCACCTGCGCGAAGGCCTCGAACATCGGCGTGGTCACGTAGTTCAGACTGTTGGGTTTCGCCACGCCGTAGCGCCCGTTCGGGAACCGGCCGAGGCTGTCGAGGACCTTGCCACCCCTGTCGTAGAGCCGGACCGACATCATCCGCAGCGGGAAGGACCCCGGTGGGTCGGAGCTCAGCACGGTGATGCCGAGCAACGGACGACCGTCCCGGAGCACGTTCATCGTGCTCGGCGTGTTGATCTCCATCGGGTCGAGGGAGATCGTGCGCACCCACTTCCCGTCGGGTCCGAAGACGAGGAACCGGAAGGGGCGGAAATCACCGGCATACACGGTGTCTCCGGGCAGAACGTGGAGATAGAAGGGCTCTCGGAATTCCCCAGGACCCTCCCCCTTCCGCCCCGCGGTGTACAGATACTTCCCGGATGCGTCGAAGTACCGCAGCTCGTCGGTCGCGCGGTTCGCGAGCACGATCCGTCCGTCGGAGAGCCGCACCGCTCCACCGAGCTGCGAGAGCATGTAGGCCTCGTCGCCTTCCTCGACACCGATCGAGACCGACGGCTCGGTCGCGACCGTGCAGCTCCGCGTGAGTCGCGTCAGGTCGTTCGTCACGACCTGGACGCCGCTCGAGTCACGCATCGTGATCGCTTCGCCTGCGGCGTCGCCGCGCGAACAGGCGAATGCAATCGTCGCGAGCAGGAGCAGCGCCCCCGCGGGTGACGAACGACGGGCCATGCGTGTGGTGTTCGGCATGGGACAATTCTCAGGGTTGAGCTGCCGATGCGCGAGGGGCGGCCGCGCCCGGACGATGGTACGTTCTTCCGTCACCCGCCAGCTCGCCGCCGTTGCCCTGGGGAGAACCCGCGATGCCGAAGCCCCCGATGGATCGGAAGGAATTCCTCAAGCTCTCGGCGGTCTTGGGCGGTGCGCTCGGCGCGTCGCGACTCCCAGCGCCCGCGGGACCGTGGCGCGGTGATGCGTTGGCCCCGATGCCGCAGCGCGGCGCCGGCATCGAAGCCGAGCTCATCGTGGTCAATGCGCGCGTGCTCACGCAGGACGCCGATCTCCCGCGCGCCGAGGCCTTCGCGGTGAAGGAGGGCCGCTTCCTCGCGGTGGGGAGCAACGCCGACGTCAGGAACCTCGCGACCGCGCGCACCCGCGTGATCGACGCGGCGACGATGACCATCCTTCCCGGCTTCATCGATTGCCACTGCCACCCGCGCGGCGTCTCGGAACTGTTCGAGGCGAATGCGAATGTGCGGACAGTGGCGGAGCTCCAGGCGAATCTCCGCTCGCGCGTGGCCGCGACCCCGGCGGGGTTCTGGATCGTCGGCGCGATGTTCGACGACACCAAGCTCGACCGCGAGCTCACCAAGGCCGACCTCGACGCGGTCTCCTCACAACACCCGATCGCCGTCAACCACCGCGGCGGTCACACGAGTTGGTACAACTCGAAGGCGTTGGAGCTCGCCGGCGTCACCCGTGAGACGAAGGACCCCGACGATGGCCGCTTCTTCCGCGATGGGCGAGGCGAACTCACCGGCCGCGCCGCCGAGCAGGCGCGTGGCGTGATCACCCGCGCTGGGCAGCGCCAGCGATTCACGCCGGAGCAGCAGCGCGACCGCGCCGGGCGCGGGATGGCGCACATCTCGCGAATGCTCTCGGCGACCGGGCTCACGAGTGTGCACGACGCCGGCGCGACGAGCGATGCGATCCGTGCGTACGAGGACGTGCGTGCGGCCGGTGAACTCCGGCATCGCGCCTACCTGATGGTCCGCGGCCCGTACGCCCAGCTCCGCGACGCCGGCGTCTACACCGGGTTCGGCGACGAGATGATCCGGATCGGCGGCGTGAAACACACCGCCGACGGTTCCGCTTCCGAGCGCACGATGCGGATGAGCACTCCCTACGTCGGCACGAGCGACCTCGGCATCCTCACGATGACGCAGGCCGAGATCCACGACGCGGTGGACGACGCCCACAGCCACAACTGGCAGGTGGGGATCCACGCCAACGGCGACGTGACGATCGACATGGTCTTGAAAGCCTACGAGCGCGCGCTAGCGAGGTGGCCCCATCCCGACCGCAGGCACCGGATCGAGCATTGTTCCCTGGTCAATCCGTCGCTGATCGCTCGGATGGCGAAGAGCGGCGTGATCCCGACGCCCTTCTGGACCTACGTCTACTTCCACGGCGAGAAGTGGTCGCAGTACGGCGACGACAAGATGCGCTGGATGTTCGCGCATCGCTCCTTCCTCGACGCCGGCATCCGCGTGCCGGGCGCGTCGGACTACGGCCCGGGGCCCTTCGAGCCGTTGATGGCGATCCAGAGCATGGTCACGCGCAAGGACTTTCGCGGGCGGGAGTGGGGGCCGAACCAGAAGGTGACGCTCGACGAAGCGCTGCGGATCGCGACGGTGAACGGCTCCTATGCCTCGTACGAGGAGCGCACCAAGGGCACCATCACTTCCGGCAAGCTCGGCGACTTCGTGATGCTGGAGAAGGATCCGCACGACGTCGCACCCGATGCGATCAAGGACATCAGGGTCGTGCGCACGGTGATGGGCGGGAGGGCCGTATACGAAGCGTGATCGTCCACCGGGCGGGGGAACGGCGATCAAGTCATATTGCAGGGGTGAGGAGTTCATTCTCGGCCGACACGACGGAGACGATCGCGGCGCTGCAGGTCGAGCGATGGCGCGTGATGACTGCGCCGGAGAAACTGGAACTGGTCCGAGTCATGACTCGCGGCGTGCTCCGACTGGAGCGGGAGGGACTGCGGCTTCGCGAGCCCACCCTCAGCGAGAAGGAGGTCATGCGACGGATCGCGGCCCGGCGGATCGGCGAGGACCTGGCGTGTCGCTTCTACGGCGCGTCTCGTGCCGAGGGATGAGGTCCCGCTGGACCCGATTGCTGTTGCGGTCGATTTCGCGGGGCGGCTCGAACGACTCGGCATCCGGTATGTGATCGGCGGGTCGCTGGCGGCCTCGGTCCACGGCGAGCCGCGCACGACGATGGATGTCGACCTCGTCGCGGACCTCCGGACTGGACAGGTCGAGGCGTTCGGCAAGGGATTGGATGGCGCCTACTACGTCGACCTCGACGTCGCGAGGGATGCAACGACCCGCGGCGGCTCATTCAATGCGATCCACCTGACTTCGGCCGTGAAGGTCGACATCTTCGTCGCAGGATCGGATCTCTTCGAAGCCGAGCGCTTGGCACGCCGGATGGCGGTGCGCGTCTCACCGGATGAAGAGCTCTGGATGGACACGCCCGAGCACACGATCCTGCGCAAGCTGGAGTGGTACCGCCGTGGCGATCAGCAGTCGGACCGGCAGTGGAGGGATGTCCAGGCGATCGTGGCTGTGCAGGGGGCAGGGCTCGACCGTGACGTACTTGATCGCTGGGCTGCGCGTTTGGGGGTTCGCGACCTGGTCGACCGGCTCCTTCAGAACGCGCGCGGATGATTTGAGGACCGGCGCGGGCGTCATGGCTACGCCACGCGCTGCCAGTGCTCCCAGATCAGGACCATCGCCAGCGTATCGAGCCGGCAGTACTGTCTGAGCAGGTTTGCCCACTGGGCCGCAGCGACCGGGTCCTCGCGTTCCCACCCGTACGCCATCCGGAAGTAGGCACGCATCGCGCCGGTGCCCTCGGCGACGGCGGTCTCTTCGTCGCCGATCAGTTCCGGCGGCAGCGAGGCGTAGGGTCCGTTGGGCGCGGGGCGCCGCTCGATCGCCTCGAATCGTGCCCGCGTCTCCGGCGATGAGCGCCAGAGGGCGTCGAGCACCGCCTTGATCGAGTAGCTCCCGCCCATCAGCGGGTGATAGTAGTGCTCGCGGCAGAGCTTCAGCATGTCGATCACGCGCCCTTGGCCCGCGGTGCTGACGAGCGAGGTCGTCCGGAGCCAGCTCGCGAGTTCCTGGTCGGCGCTGCCGAGCGCGGTGAGTTCGTCGGCGATGCCGCGGAGGATGCCACTCTCGAAGTGCGACCAGACGAGCACCGTGCCCGCGTCACCGATGGTCTCGCGGAGCGAACGTGCGAATCGCTCGTTGGGCCAGCGGTCGTCGGTGTTCAGGAACTCGCGGTGCGTGAGCGGCGCGCCGGGTGCCGCGATCGTGTGGCAGCTCCATTGGAAGGCCAGCCGCTGGTACGGCCGCATCCCCTTGTGATGGGGGATCGCCAGGCCTGCCGCCTCGAAGTCGATGAAGTGCAGCGGCCATCGCGCACCGCGGAGTGCGATCCCGAGCGGTGAGCGATCCACCCACTCCTCGTTGCGCGTCACCTGCGTCACGTGGAGTTGCTGTTTCGCGGCGGTCTTCCCGGTGCGTCCCGCGAAGTGCGACTCGGTCACATCCTGCCAGCGATCCACGCCGGCGTCGAGCAGGTCGTCGCGGAAATCACTCCCCGAGTAGAGATCGAGAACGTGCGGCGCCGCGCGGCCGCGCACGCCCCAGCACTCGAGGAACCCATTCCGCGGCTCGGTGAGGGCGACGCGGTACTCGCACTTGCGGCACTTCCCGCCGATCGGCGTATCGATCCGAGTCGGCGTCGGCTCGAGCGAGGCGAGCAGGGTGGCACTCACCGAGCGCACTTCCGGTTCCAGCTCCGCGACCTCGGCGCTCACGTCGAGCCCGATCGTCAACGGATCGCGCCGTGCCTTCTCCGCATCGCCGGTGAACTCG
>JANNKK010000185.1:0-7605 GCA_031396245.1 Gemmatimonadaceae bacterium | reverse complement strand
AGGGGGCCGCCCGTTCGGGCGGCCCTCAAACCATCGGAGTCTTCACCTGCGCCGGCGCGCCGGGCGGTTATCGGCGCGCCCCTTCCACCTTCCCCCTTTCACCTGCTGTTAAGCGAAAATCCCAGCCGCCTCCGCCAACTTCTGCATCGGCTCCGCTGTCGGGATGAACTCATGCGCCACGTACCCCCCGAACCCCGTCGCCGCGATCGCCTGCGCGATCCGCTTGTAGTTCAGCTCCTGCGTCCCGTCGAGTTCGTGACGGCCCGGCACTCCAGCGGTGTGGTAGTGCGCGATGAGCGGTGCGTACTGCCCGATGGTCCGCACCACATCCCCTTCCATGATCTGCATGTGGTAGATGTCGTACAGGAGCTTGAATCGCGCTGACCCCACTCCGCGCGCCACCTGCGCGGCCCACTCGGTCCGGTCGGCGTGATAGTCCTTGTGGTCCACCTTGCTGTTGAGCATCTCCATAACGACCGTCACGCCAACCCGTTCGGCCGTCGGCATGATCCGCTTGAGACCGGCGATGCAGTTGGCGATGCCGTCGCCATCCGACATCCCGCGCCGGTTCCCCGAGAAGACGATCATCTGCGGGATCCCCGCTGCCGCAATGAGCGGCAACAGCCGCTCGCTCTCGGCGACGAGCTTGTCGTGCAGGTCGGGCCGGTTCCAGCCGTCGGCGATCGGGCCGGGGCCATTCGAGACCGCGCACGCGATCCCGTGCGCTTTCGGAACCGCCCATTCATTCTCACTCAGCAAGTCGATTGCGTGGAGGCCGATCCGCTTCGCCTCACTCGCCAGCGTATCCAGCGGCATCCCCGCGAAGCACCAACGCGCAACGCTCTGGCGGTAAGGGACCGCGGAGGCGCGCAATCTCGATGCGAGGGCGCGCAGCGCGGCGCCGGGCGTTGCGGCCGCGTCGAGGGCGCGTGGCAGCACCAGACCCGCACCGATCGTCGCCGCAGCGGCTTTGAGCACTTCACGTCTCGACGGACTCACAACTCCCCCCGGTTCATCCGCTCGACCGCGTGCGCTGCCGCACGCGCGGTGAGCGCCATGTAGGTGATGCTCGGATTCTGGCAGGCGGTACTGGCCATGCAGGCCCCATCGGTCACGTGCACGTTCGGCACGTCCCAGAGCGCGTTGTTCGCGTCGCACACGGCGACGTCGGCCGAGCGCCCCATCCGCGCTCCCCCCATCTCGTGGATGCAGAGTCCCGGCGGCACCGTCGGTCGGTTCTGGTAGACGTTCGTCGCCCCGGCGGCCTCGAGCATCTCGGTCGCCGAGGTGACCATGTCGCGCATCATCGCCTTCTCGTTCTCGCCCCACCGGCAGGTGATGCGCAGGGCGGGGATCCCCCACGCGTCCTTCACGGTCGGGTCGAGCGCGAGTTGGTTCTCCTCGCGAGGCAGCGTCTCTCCCCAACCGTTGATCGAGATGTTCCAGGGCTGGAGCTGCCCGAGCAGCTTCCGCTTGTATTCGGCGCCGATCCCCGGGCCATTCCACCGGCCGCGCCCCCGAGCCGCCCTGCATCCCATAGCCACGAAGGAAAGCGGCACTCGGCTGTGAGCTCTTCGTGTTGCGGAACCGCGCGACGTAGATCCCATTCGGTCGCCGGCCGTCCGTGGTCCGGTCCTCGAACCCCGGCATCGTTCCACCGGCGCCCCACAGCATATGATGGTCCGCGATGTACTTGCCGAGCGTCCCGCTGCCGTTGCCCATCCCAGTCGGGTGGGCGCCGCTCCTGGAGTTCAGCAGGATCCGGACCGACTCGAACGCCGAGGCGCAGAGGAAGATCACCCGCGCCTCGTAGACAATCTCATCACGCGTGCGCGCGTCGATCACGCGAACGCCGCGAGCGCAGCCGGTCCGTGCATCGGGCACCACCTCGGCGACCACACTCCACGGGCGCAGGGTGAGCCGACCTGTCTTCTGCGCCGCGGGGAGCGTCGAGCCGTTGCTGGAGAAATAGGAGTGGGTGATGCAGCCGCGCTCGCAGGGGCCGCAGTAGTGGCAGGCGGCGCGGCCGTTGTGGTTCTCGGTGAGGATCGCGGCGCGCCCTATCGTCATCACTCGTTGGCCGCCGAAGGCGCCGAGGATCCGCTCGCGCGCCTGTCGCTCGACGCAGGTCATCTCCATCGGCGGCAGGAACTCGCCGTCGGGGAGTTGGTCGAGGCCCTCGTGCGCACCGCTCACGCCGATGAACCGCTCGACGTGCGTGTACCAGGGCGCCAGGTCGGCGTAGCGGATCGGCCAGTCGGTGCCGTGCCCGTCGCGCGCATTCGCCTCGAAGTCGAGGTCGCTCCACCGGTAGACCTGTCGTCCCCACGTGAGCGAACGTCCCCCGACCTGCCGACCGCGGATCCAGCGGAAGGGAGCGTCGTCAGGCGTCGTGTATGGGTTCTCCCGATCGTTCACGAAGAACTTCGAACCCCATTCGTCGCACGCGTAGCACTCCTTCTGGACCGACTGGTCCCGGTCACGCGCGACGCGGTCGCCCTGACCCTTGTACTTGAGTTGGTAGGCCTGGATGTGTTCGCTGTAATCGGTGGCCGGGTCGATCGGCCCTCCCGCCTCGAGGACGAGCGTCTGCAGCCCGCGCTCGGTCAACTCCTTCGCGGCCCAACCCCCACTGATCCCCGACCCGACCACGATCGCGTCATAGCGCCGCCGCTCCTGCCGCGCGGTCGGTTCAGGCATCGAGCGCGCCCTCGGATGTGTAGCGCACATCGGTGATCGCGACGCTCTCTTCGTCGCCGGATGGCGGCGCGGGGATCGGCGTGCAGCCGAAGTAGCGCCCTGGCGTGATGTTCGTTCTGAGGACTTCCTTGTGCACCCGCTCACTCACGAAGTAGCCCTGCACCGTGAGCCCTTTGAGCCGGCGGAACGCGGCCTTCGCTGGCAGGTTGCGTTCCTCGGGGTTCTCGGCCCACGTCGCTTCTCGCAGCTGCGCGGCCGAGTCGAGTGCCGGCCAGGCCTGCCCCTCGGTGGCGACGGCGTGAGATTCGAGCGCGGCGAGACCCGTGCGGAAGGCTGTCCGCTCCGACTCGTTCATCCATTCCGCGGTGATGAACTCGATGTACGCTGGCACGCCGGCGTCGAGCGCTCCGATCGAATCGGTTCGTGGCAGGATCGCATCGGCGACAGCGGCGACGGTGGCGCGTTCGGCACCCTGGAAGATACGGCTGGGTGAGAGCGCTGCGCGGCGCGCGAGCGCGCGGGCCTCGTCGTCAGTGGGCGCGGCCGCGCGGGCCGCGACCGGGAGGGCGGCCGCGCCCAACACCTGCAGTGCTGCCCGACGGGTGAGGGACATCGGTGCTCCGGAGGGGGAGGATGCCGCCCGAACATAGCCCCTCGCTGGTCGGCGTCACAACACCGTTCACAGCGCGCCCTCACCGACTCACTTCTTCGCCGGCTTGCCCTCCGCGGCCGAGGGTGCCGCCGGCTCCTCGGTGATCCGTCCCACGTACCCGGGTAGCTCAACGCCCGCGATGTCTCGAAGGACGTTCATCATCGGCGGCAGCGTGTTTGCCATGCTCTGCAGGAAGCCGCTCGCTCCCGAGCGCCCACCCTGGCCGCTGTCCCAGACGACCACCTTATCGAACTTGATGTTCGAGATCGCCTTGGCCGACGTCTCGGCGAGGGTATCGAGATGCTCGACCATCATGAGCTGGAACGCTTCCTTCGCCCCGCCAGCGGCAGCGACCAGTTCCTTCATCGCCTCGGCCTTCTTCGACATGATCTCGTACTGGCCGCGCGCCTCGGCTTCGAGCTTCACGAAGATCGCATGCGCCTCGGCCTCGGCCCCGATCCGCACCCGCTCCGCCGACGCCTCGGCTTCGACGATCGTCGTCGCCTTCACCGCCTTCGCCATCGCCTCGAGGCGCGCCCGCTGCTCGGCCTCGACCCGTTCGGCGTCGGCGAGCGCGGCGCGGGTCATCGCGCGGAACCCCGCCTCCTGGACCGCGCCCTCGGCTTCCCGCTTCTTCGTCTCCGAGAGCTGATAGGCTTCGGCCTCCCGCACCTGCAGATTGGCGCGTGCACTCGCCACGATCGCGAGCGACATCGCCTCACCCTCGATCGCCTTGGCATCGGCGTCGGCGATCGCCACGCGCCGTGCCCGTTCGGCGTCCTTCACCTGCGCGTCGCGCTCGAATGCCGCCCTCTGTTCGCCGACCACCTGCTCCTTCCCGAGTTCGGCGACCCGCACGAGCTTCTCGCGGTCGGCCTCGCGCATCCCGATCTCGCGGAACTTCTGTGCATTCGCGACCGCCACCGACCGCTCGCGCTCGGCCTCGGCGACCCGCACCTCGCCGAGCTTCTCCTGGTCGGCCACGTCGCCACGGGCTTGCTGTACCGCCATCGCCGCCGCCTTCTTGCCGATCGCCTCGATGTACCCCGAGTCGTCCTTGAGGTCGGTGATGTTCACGTTGATGAGCACGAGGCCGATCTTCTTGAGTTCGGGCTCGAGTGACGTGAGGATCCGGTGAAGGAAGCCTTCGCGGTCGCGGTTGATCTGCTCGATGTTCATCGAGGCGATCACCTGGCGCAGCTGGCCGAAGATGATGTCCTGCGCCTGCCGCTTGATCTGGTCGTGGCCGAGGCCGAGGAGGCGGATCGCCGCGTTGCTGCGGACCTCGCTCTCGGTGCCGATCGCGACGGTGAAGACCGAGGGCACGGCCACACGGATGTTCTCGAGTGAGAGCGCGTCCTTGAGCGGGATGTCGATCTGGATCGGCTCGAGGGAGAGGTAGGCGTACTCCTGGATGACCGGCCAGACGAAGGCCCCGCCCCCGGAGATGCAGCGCGCCGCCCCATCACCACCAACGCGTCCGGAGATCACGAGCACCCGGTTCGCCGGACAGCGCCGGTAGCGCGAGACGAAGAGCACCATGATCCCGCCGATCGCCAGCGCGCCGACCAGCGGCCCGACGACGCCGATCCAATTCACGCCCTCGAGGAAGGTGCCGTCGAGTTGGAGGAAGAGACTGCCGACCATCGTTAGGACTCCGAAGGAAGTGAGGGGTGGCGGGCGACGAGCACGGTGTCGGAGGAGATGGCGTCGATGACGTAGACGGTGTCGCCGGTCGGGATCGTCTCCTCGGTGGTCACCGCATTCAGTTCGAGGAACCGTTCGTGAGCGGTGAGGTGGATCTTCCCCTCGCCGGCCCGCGCTCCTGGGACACTGAGCGAGACCTTCGCCGACTGTCCGAGGGTCATCCCGATCTCGAAGCTCTTGTCGACATCGAGGCGCCGCATCGCGCGCACGACCTTCGCGACGACGACGGCCGACGCGACGCCGATCGTGAGCGCGACCGGCAGCGCGAGCCAGCCGTTCACGCCCAACTGCATCAACCCGAGCCCGGTTACGCCGAAGAAGGCCGCCGCCGCCGAGAGTGCCCGCACCGTGAAGAGGTCGAGGCCCTCACCGACGTCGCCCCCGCCATGCTCGCCCCACCCATGATGGTCGAGACCGACCAAGCCGAGCACGAACTGCCCGACGACGACAACGCCGCCGAGGATCAGGCACGTCAGGTAGAAGGTGGCCACGCGGACTCCGGGAAGGTCGGGGGAGGGAGTATGGGGCCCACTACGGCAGCGCCGCCAGCGTCCGGTCGCGCGTCGCGCGTACGTTCGCCTGGGCCGCGGCGATCACGCGCCCCGTCGCCGGCGTGATGCCGCCGAGTTCGAGATCGGCGTACGATGCCAGCGCCGCGTCGTACCAGCTGGCCCAGGTGTCGATGACGTCGCGCTCCGCGGCCGCGGTCCCTCCCGCCCGGACCGCCGCGACGGAGAGACGGCCTTCCGTCTCGAGACGCGCGATCGCCGCGCGTTCAGTCTCCGCTAACAGCCCGCGCGCCATTGCGGCGTCCGGCGCCGTGAGCGCGAGCGCCGTGACGAGGGCCGTGATCCCGACGTTCCGGAGTTCATCGGCCGAGACCATTCCGATCCGGTCGCCGTCGGTGTGATAGAACTGGTCCGTGAAGTGCCAGAAGAGGAGTCCGGGCTTCTTCGCTCGCAGGAAGGGCGTGTGGTCGCTTCCGCCCTCGAAGGGGTTCGTGCGCACCACCCAGCCATTCGTCGCGGCCTGTTCGAGCGCGCGCGCGAGGACGTAGTCGTTGAAGTAGTGCGGCGTCAGCTCGGCCTTCGTGATCGGGCTCCCACCCCACTCACTGTGCTTGTCGTCGCCGCGCGTCCAGATCGCCGAGGGGTCGGGCATCTTCTCGATGAGGAAGGTGCCGCCGGTCTTCTTCGTGTCCTCGCCGACCATATCGAGCGAGAGGCCCCACTTGATCCCCCTGGCGCGCACCGAGTCCCGTCCGATGTATCGGTTCGTAGAGCTGATCTCGAGGCCCCAGAGGAAGGTGATCGTCCGCGCCGGGGCGACACGACGGTCCTCGACGAGCGAGGCGGCGACGCGCGCCATCTCCACCTGCGCGCCGACGCCGGAGGCGTTGTCGTTGGCGCCGGGTTCCTGGACGTGCGCACTGAAGACGAAGCGCTCACGGGGATGGGTACGGCCACGCACCTCGGCGATCACGGCTTGCTCGACCGCGTTCTGGGTCCACGCGACGTCGGCGCGGACGTTGACGCGCACGGGGCCTCGCGCGAGCGCCGCGCGCAGCCGCTCGCGCGCGTCGGTCGAGAGCGCGATGCCCCAGGCGCGCGCGGTGGTGTCGCGCGCGACGCTGCCGAACTGGATCGAGGTGCGATTCTTCTCGGGCTGCAGGTAGGCCGGCAGCGAGTAGCCGAGCACGCCGAGGGCGCCGCGGCGGACAACGGCCTCGGTGAAGAGCCGCCCTACGGACGAGTTGGCGACGACGATCTTTCCGCGCACGTTGGCGGCGTCGAGCTCGGCCGCGGTGCCGCGTCCGGCATCGACGAGCTCGGCCGTCACGCCGCCGGCGGGCGTCGCGTACGAGTTGGTCGCGAGCATGTTGCGGTTGGTCGCGAACCGGAGCACGGGCTCCGCCTCACCTTCGATCGAGAGCGTTGCGTCGAGTGGTTCCCAGGCGGGAGCGGTCATCGGATAGCGCTCGATGCGGTACGTGAGCAGCGCATCCTTCGCCGCGCGGTCCTCGCGCACGTAGCCCGCGGCCTCGAGTCGCTCGGCGATGTGCGCGATCGACGCGTCGAAGCCGCGGTTGCCGGGCCAGCGCACGAAACGGTCGAGGAAGGCGACGGTCGCGAAGGCGTTCTGGCCGGAGTATCGCGGCCGCACGAGCTCGGCGAGCGCCGCCGTGGGGGAGGCTGCA
The DNA here is from genome assembly GCA_031396245.1 of Gemmatimonadaceae bacterium. Classification (GTDB taxonomy): domain Bacteria; phylum Gemmatimonadota; class Gemmatimonadetes; order Gemmatimonadales; family Gemmatimonadaceae; genus Pseudogemmatithrix. The sequence continues at coordinate 349 of JANNKK010000185.1, read as the reverse complement.
GATGACGCGGCGGGCGACTGGGCGCTGAGCGGCGACGCGAGAGCGCCGAAGGCCGCGACGGCGGCAACGGCGACGGCAGGGAACTGGAGTCGGAAGCGCATGTTCCTAAGATACGCGGCCACTGGCGCGGACGTTCCGCCGTCGCTATTCCTTCGGCACAGCCGCCAGGGGTACTCCGCGCACGGTGCACGGGGTTGAGAAAGTCCCTTGGAACCTGACCCGGTCAAGACCGGCGTAGGGAGTGCGGCGAGTGTCGTGTCCGCCATCCTGGGGCCGCGCCACCCGCTTGCCGGGTGTGCGCGCCCTTCGTCGTTCCGGCGAGCGTCGCGCGCGCACGGCAAGGTGTTCC
>JANNKK010000130.1:0-4969 GCA_031396245.1 Gemmatimonadaceae bacterium | reverse complement strand
TTCCACGCCGTCGGGTCCGGAGGCCGGGCGATGGAGCAGTTGATGAAGGAGGGCGTGATCGGTGCCGTGTTCGACTATGCGTTGGGCGAGATCGCCGATGAGGTGTTCGGCGGCTTGCGGGCGGGCGGCCCCGAGCGGCTCACGGTGGCGGGGAAACTGGGATTGCCCCAGGTGATCTGTCCCGGCGGGGCGGAGCATCTGGGCCTCTTCGTCGAGGCCAACGTGGTCCCCGAGAAGTACCGCGACCATCGCCACGTCTTCCACAGCCCGGTGATCTTCGTCCCCCGCCTCGACCGCGAAGAGATCGTGCGGGTCGCCGTGGAGATCTGTCGGCGTCTGCGTTCCACCAGCGGGAAGGCGGTGTTCATGCTTCCGTTGCGGGGCGTCGGGCGGTACTCGGTGTCTGGTGGCCCGCTCCACGATCCAGAGAGCGACGCCGCATTCTTCGACGCGCTCCGCGCGGGACTTCCGCCGAGCGTGGAAGTCGTGGAGGTGGATGCCGCTGCGGAAGCCCCCGAGTTCGTACGCGAGGCGGTGCGGCGGCTGATCGGGTTGGTGGAGGCCGGGGCGGCGAGCGGTGACCAGGAGTCAAAGGTCGGGCCGAGCGGCCCATAGCGGTGTTTGGTGCAGTCGGGCGGGCTGCGGTGGCGCCGGGCGAGGCCGCTGCACAAACTTGTTGGCGTAGCGTCCTCCGACCAGAGCCATCATGGCATCACGGAAAGTGCTAGTCTTGGGCGCCGCGGGGCTCACGGGTCAGCACGTCGTGGCACAGGCGCTGGAGCAGGGCGATCTGGTCACGGCATTCGTGCGGAACCCCCAAGCGCTGACCGTCAGCTCGGAGCGATTGCGCGTCGTCACCGGCGACGTGACCGGCGATGAGCAGGCTTTGGCAACGGCTCTTCAGGGCCAGGATGTGGTGATCAGCACGTTGGGACGTGGAAAGTCGTTTCGCTCAGAGGGTCTCATCGCGGCGAGCACTCCGCGCATCGTTCAGGCGATGGAGCGCGAGGGCGTCCGTCGGCTCATCTTCATGTCGGCGTTCGGGATCGGCGACACGTATCGGGACACGCCGTGGCTGCCCCGCCTCTTCATGGCGACGCTCCTGCGCGACATCTACCGAGACAAGGAGGCTGGGGAGGTCGTGCTTCGCCGAAGCACGCTCGACTGGACACTCGTGTACCCCACCGGACTCGTTGATCGCCCCGCCACCGGACGGTACCGCGTCGGAGTGCGGCTTTCACTTAGCGGCTTCCCCACCGTGGCGCGCGCTGATGTGGCCACGTTCCTGCTTTCGCAGATCGGCGACACCACGTTCGTGCGAGCCGGCGTGCTGATCAGCGAATGAGTCGGCTCGACCGCAGCGCCATCTAGCGATGGTCAGGCATATCGGAGGCAAGGCGAATGGCAGACTCTAAGAAGTTGCGTCGCTCCGACGACCGAATGATCGCGGGCGTCTGCGGCGGCATTGCCAAGCACTTGGATGTGCCGGCGACTCGCGTGCGCATCGTCTATGTGGCGCTCTCCGTCATTTCTGCGGGCTTCCCAGGGATTCTGGTCTACCTGGTGCTCTGGGCTCTGCTACCGGAGTCCTAGCTTCGCTTTCGACTCGATGACTTCCGCGCCCAAAGGGTGGCATCGCCTTTCAGCGCCGCGAGTGCGACTTTAGCCTTGAAAGCGGGTGGATGATTCCGACGGGGACGACGGGACAGAATGGCTCCTGGAGGTTGGACCACAGATCGCTCGGGAAGCCCTCGTGTCTACAGAGCGCGGTCCTAACAACCGGGACCAATTCTATAGGCAACGCACCACACAACCCACGGGTGATCACATGAGAGGACGTCTGCAGCTGGCCCTCGCACTCGCCCTCCTCGGCGCCGGGCAGCCGCTCTCGGCACAGGTTGCCGCACCGGTCGCTCCCTTGCCGTCGATCGCCCTCCCGGCGGAACTCGAGCGGGTGCTACGGGACTACGAGCGTGCGTGGCGCGCCAGCGATGTTCGCGCGCTTGCGACGCTCTTCACCGAAGATGGGTTCGTGCTGCAGCCGGGCCGAGCACCAGCCCGTGGACGCGCCGCCCTCGAGGCGACGTACACCGGCCAGGGCGGCGGGCCCCTGCAGCTCCGCGCCCTCGCGTTCGCCGCGGCCGACACGGTGGCGTTCATCATCGGCGCATACGGGTACGGTGACGCGCCCGCGGATCAGGGCAAGTTCACCCTCACCCTTCGGCGCACGCGCGACGGGCCCTGGTTGATCTTCTCCGATATGGACAATGGAAGCCAGCCGATGAGGCGACCCGGGGCGCCAGCGACACCACCGGACGCGGCGCAACGGCCGTAGCGGGAAACCACAGCGTCCCGCACCCCGTAGTCAGAGACAACCCCCACCGGTGTCCCCCAGAAGACTGTGACCGGCACCAGGCGTCTCGACCTCGACGGACTCCGGGGCCTCGCGGTCCTCCTCGTGGTCGGCTTCCACGCGGGGGTCCCGGCGCTGCGCGGCGCGTTCGTCGCTGTGGACGTCTTCTTCGTCCTGTCGGGGTTCTTCCTCGCCACCACGCTCGCCCGGCAGCTCGCGACCGGCGAGGAGATCCGTCCCGCCGAGCTGATGGTCCGCCGCGTCTGGCGGCTGCTGCCGGTGCTGGTCGTCGTGCTGCTCGGCACCCTGGCCACGACGCTCCTCTACGCACCGATCGACCGGGCTGCCGTCGCGGATCATATGATCCCGGTGTCGGCCTTCGCCGGCAACTTGGCCTTCGCGGCCGACGGGGTGAACTACTTCCGGGCCGGCGAGAACCCGCTGCTCCACACGTGGACGCTCGGGATCGAACTGCAGATCGCGACGCTCTTCCCTCTGCTGGTGATGTTCTTCGCCGGCTGGGGTAAGCCTCGCGAAGAGTCTCTTGCCGAGACGGACGCCGAGCGCCGCTGGGTGATCCAGCGCAGGGTGATGATAGGAGTCGCGGTGCTGGGCGTGATCTCGTTCGCACTCGCGGTGATCATCAACGACATCTCCCCGATGTGGGCCTACTTCGGCCCACACACGCGGGTCTGGTCGTTCTGCGCCGGGGCGATGATGGCGTTCGTCTCGGGCGGAGGGCAGAGCGCGGTCGGCGCCTCTTCGCGGCGGCTCTCGGTGCTGCAGGTCGTTGGCCTCGGACTGCTCCTCGCGCCGGCGCTGCTCTACGAGAGTACGATGGCGTACCCCGGCGTGGTTGCCTTGGCGCCGGTGGGCGGCACGCTCTGCCTGCTCGCCGGTGGCGACATCGCGACGACGTCGCTGCCGGGACGTTTTCTGGCATCCGGTCCCCTCGTCGCACTCGGCCGCGTCTCGTTCGCCTGGTACCTCTGGCACTGGCCGCTGATGGTTCTGGGTGGCGTCCTTGTGCCGGATATCGGGACCGTGGGCAAGCTGGCCTGGGGACTTGCTGGACTGCTCGCGGCCTTCCTGACCCACCGACTGCTCGAGCGGCCCGGCATTGCGTCACTGCTGACTCGCGCCTCCAGCAGTCGGCCACTGATCGCGGCCGTTGGGGTGAGCGTCGCGCTCGCCCTTGTCGGCGCCGGCGCCTCTCGGAACAACGAGCGCTACGTGGAGCAGAGTGTCCATCGCCGTTATCAGGCAGCGCGCAATGATGACCGGGGGCACGAGTGCTGGGGAGGCCGAGCGCGCCAGCCGGCGCGAGAGCACTGCGCCTTCGGTGATGTCCGTTCAGCGACGACCATCGCCCTGATCGGAGACTCGCACGCCTCGCACTGGCTCGGTGGATTGGAGCGGGCGGGCTTGGAACGCGACTGGCTGATCGACGCGCACATCATGGGGGCCTGCCCGGCCGCGGACCTGCGCGGACTGCTCGGTGGGGCGGCCGCACGACTCTATCGCGAGTGCGCCAGTTTCCAGGAGGAGACCATGCGCCGGCTGGCTGCCGAGCGGCCGCAGGCGGTGATCCTGTCGAACTCGGACAACTATATGAAGGACCGGAAGGGCCTGATGCACGTGCCGGGGCTCTCGGAAGCGGTCTGGACGGAGGGGCTGCGCCGCACGTATGCGCAGCTGGATCGCCTCGGGATCGAGGTCATCGTGATGCGGGGTCTGCCCTGGGTCCCGTTCGATGTGCCGAGTTGCCTGTCGCGGCGCTCCGCAGGACTGCCGCTGGCCACGAACTGCGACTTCGTTCCAGACCACGGGTTCATCGCGCAGGCCCGCCGTGCGCAGGACAACGCTGCGCGCGGCCTCCCGGTGCGATTCATCGACCTGAACGACCAGGTGTGCGGGGTGAGGCCGGGGAGATGCGCGACCGAGCGAGGCGGGATGATCCTTTACACGGATGACAACCACATCACCCGGAGCTTCTCGCGCGCGCTGGCTCCCGAGCTCGGCGAGCGCATCGCCGTCTCCCTCCGTCGATAGGCTGCGCCGGAGCTGAAACCGGCCGCGGGTGGGCGTCGTATTGGTATCCCATATGACAAGCGTGAACGATCGGCTGACACTGCTGACGGCGACCGGCCTGCCGCTCATCTCACTCGCATTCCACGTGACGATGGGCGTCGTGGCCGTTACGGCGGGCATCGTGGCGATCGCCGCCCGCAAGGGCGGCACGTGGCATCGCCGCAGCGGCACCCTGTTCGTGTACGCGATGCTCGCGATGGGCCTCGCGGCCGTGGGCATTGCCGTGTACGAGGGCAAGGAAGACGTCGCCAGCGGGGCGTTCACGGCGTATCTCATCTTCACGGCCTGGACCACCGTGCGGCCGCTTCCTCCTGGCACGGGCCGGCGCGTGGACATCGCGCTCCTGCTCCTCGTCTCCTTCTTCGCCGTGGGAGGATTCGCCCGGGCGATCGCGGTGCTCGGTGTGCCGGGGCGCCAGAGCGAAGGCGTGCCGGTCGGTATGTTGTTCTTCTTGTCCACCGTCGTCCTGCTCGCCGCGATCGGCGACGCCCGTATGATCGTCGCCGGCGGCATCAGAGGCCCGCG
>JANNKK010000117.1:0-9222 GCA_031396245.1 Gemmatimonadaceae bacterium | reverse complement strand
GGGGGGGCGGGGTTGCCCCCGGCCGTTCCTTGGTGTTTTTGTGGGGGGGTTTTTATACTAATTTCGTGGGAAACCCCCCGGGTGGCCGTGGTGACCCGGCCCCGCCCGGGCCGCCCCCGACGCCGAGCTCAGGCGGCGAGGAGCCCCTTCCGCCCCGCCTCGCGCCGGAGGAGCCAGAGCGCGAAGAGGGCGTGCGCCGAGGTGGCCGCGACCGACACGTACCAGAGCTGCCGCAGTTGGAAACCGGGACGGGCCGAGAAGTACAACGCGGGTCCGACGAAGAGCGAGAGCCGGACCAGCGAGCTGATCACCGCCGGCACGGTGTTGCCGAGCGCCTGGAACATCCCCGAGCAGGTGAAGACGATCCCCGACGCGAGGAAGTTGATCGAGATGATCGCGAGGAACTGGGCCGCGGTCGCGATCACCGCGGCATCGGTCGAGAACCAGTGGACGAGCCACTCCGGCTGCCAGCGCGCGATCAGGGTGAGCAGCAGCATCAGGGCGCTCCCGATCTTGATCGCGTGGAAGAAGGTCTCGCGCGCCCGGTCGAGCCGCTTGGCGCCGATGTTCTGCGCAGCGATCGGCGAGGCGGCAAAGGAGATCGCCATCGCCGGGAGGAAGAGCGCTTGCAGCACGCGCTGGCCGACGCCGAAGCCGGCCTGCGCCGCCGCCCCGAAGTCGCGGATGATCCAGTAGACGATCGCCATCGAGAGGAACATCAACGCGAACTCGCCGCCGGCGGGCACGCCGATCCGGAGCATCCGCGTCCAGGTCTCGAGCCGCGGCTTGAACATCGTCCGGTCGAACCCGACGTAGTGCTCGAGTCGCGCGAAGTAGATCCAGAGCATCGCGACGCCGACCGCGACCGAGATCGAACTCGCTAACCCCGCCCCGGCCACACCCATCGGACGCCCGGTGCCCCACCCGGCGATGAGCACCGGCGCGAGCACCGCATTGAGCGCGACGGTCACCACCTGCACGATCATCGTCGGTTTGGCGATCCCGGTGCCGCGGAGCGCCGACCCCAACGAGACGAGCGCGAACTGCAGTGCCATCGCCGGCAGGAAGGCCCGCAGGTACGAGACGCCGAGCTGCGTCGACTCGGCGTCCGCCGTGATGGCACCGACGTACACGCTGCCGACGGTGTAGCCGAGGGCGAGCACGGCCGCGCCCACGATCGCCGCGAGGAGAAGACTCTGGTTGTAGACCAGTGTGGCGTCGGCCTGGTCCTTCCGCCCCACCGCGTGCGCGATCAGCACCATCGTCCCCACCCCGAGCACCTGCGTGAGGGCGAGCACGATGAACTGCAGGTTCCCCGCCGCGCTCACCCCGGCGAGCGCCGCGTCGCCGAGCCGGCCGACGAAGAAGAGGTCGACCAGATAGTAGAGCGTCTGGAAGACCATCCCGATCGCCATCGGTGTGGCGAGACGGATGATGTGGCGGGGGATCGAGCCTTGGGTCAGGTCGTGCATCTGAACGGCAGAGGGGGGAGGGGAGAGGTGAGATGGGGGAAGATCAGCTCCTCCCTTCCTTCAGGCGGTGAAAGCGGCTTCGGCCAGCTTCCGCGCGTGGTCGCGGGCGTCCTGCGGCCAGGACTCCGAGAGGCCGATGTACTTCGCGCGCTCAAGAGCGAAGAGCGCTCGCGTCGCCTCCTCGAAGTCGTAGGCGCCGCCGAGCGTCGCGACCATGAAGCGGTAGCAGCGCTCCTGCGCCACGCGCACGCGGTCCTTCGAGGCGTTCGTGGTGCGCGCCTGGTCGACGAGACGTCGCAGTGCCGCCGACGCCCCCCCCGGCTGCGACGCGAGCCACTCCCAGTGGCGCGGGAGGAGGGTGATCTCGCGACCGATCACGCCGAGGCGCGGCCGACCAGGGCCGCGCGCGGGATCGATCGGCACCTCCTCCTCGACGAGTCGCGCGAGGATCTCGGTCTCGCTGCCGCGAAGGTCGAGTTCGATCGGGTCGCTGGTGACGGCGTCGAGCACGACGATCTCGCGCGCGGTGGCCTTCCGGCGGGCAGTCGCGCGCTTGACGGCGAGCGCGACCCTGTCGATCGGCCCGGAGGCGACGAGTGAGGTACCGTCGAAGGCGACGGCGGCGCGGAGGAAGACGGCGGGCTGGGCGGGTGACATGGTCACCCAATAATATCCGGGTGATTTACGTTGTCAATATCAGCCGGATAGAAACAAGAATTAGGGGCGTCGGACCGGTCGGCTGGCTCGGAACGAGGGGAGGCTGCGGGCGAACCAGCGAGCGGCGAGCGCCCCGCCGACGAAGCCCCCCAAGTGGCTCTGCCAACTGACGCCGACCTCGCGTGGCAGGACGCCGAGCACGAGACTGCCCCAGAGGGCGATCACCACCAGGCTGATCGCGATGCTCGAGAAGCTCCTCGCGTACCAGCCGGCGAAGATCAGGAAACCGAGGAAGCCGAAGATCACGCCACTCGCCCCGATGTGCACCGAGTTCGGTGCGCCGAGGATCCACGCGCTCAGGCCCCCGCCCAGCGTCGCGGCGAGGACGACGAGGATGAAATGCTTGGGGTCGCGGAGCATCACGAGCCATCCCAGCGCGAGCACCGGGATGGTGTTCGCTGCGAGGTGGTTGAAGTTCGCGTGGAGGAATGGGGCGAAGAGGATCCCCCAGAGTCCTGATACCGATCGCGGCCGGACCCCGTACTGCTGCAGCGCGCCACCGAGAACCCAGTCGACGACGAAGACGGCCCAGAGCAGCGCGACCGAGGCGCCGAGCACGAGCACGTGCGTGCGGAGTGAGCGGATGACGCTGATCGGGCGTGGCGTGACGAGCACGGCGGTCCTCCAGGCAGGGGGGCGCGCCGGACGCGCGCCGACGACCTATTATCACCCGAACCAATCCACGTCCGGAGCTTCCCTTGGTGACTGACGATCTGCGAGCGACGATGGTACGCGACCTTCGCGCCCTTGGCCGCGAGGTCTCGGCCTATCCCAGTGATGCCGCGCTCTTCCGCGCGGTGCCCGGTATCACCAACACCGGCGGTACGCTCGCGCTCCACCTCGCGGGCAACGTCCAGCACTTCATCGGCACCGTGCTTGGCGGCGGCAGCTACACGCGTGACCGCGACGCCGAGTTCAATCGGCGCGACGCGACGCGGTCGGAGCTCGTCGCCGAGATCGAGAAGGCGATCGCCGCGGTCGAGCGCACCCTGCCGACCGTCACGAAGGAGGTGTGGGAGGCCGAGTTCCCGCAGGAGGTCGGCGGGCGCCGACTGCCGACGAGGAGGTTCGCCGCGCACCTCCTCTCGCACCTCGCCTATCATCTGGGTCAGCTCGACTACCATCGTCGCATCGTCGCGCCAGGGTCGGGCACGGCCGGCACGATGTCGCTCTCCGAACTCTGACGCTCCCCCCCACCCTCGAGGTCCGTCGTGAATCCTGAGATGATCGTCCTGCGCCTCCTACACATCGGCGCCGGCGTCTTCTGGGTCGGCGCCGCGCTCTACAACTCCTTCTTCCTCCTCCCGGCGATGGCGGAGGCAGGACCGGCGGGCGCACCGGTGATGGCCGGACTGCAGAAACGGAAGTTGATGACGATCCTCCCGATCGCGGCGATCGTCTCGATGCTGGCCGGCCTGCGGATGCTGCAACTCGTCTCGGAGGGATTCTCGGCGCAGTACTTCTCGACGTCGGTTGGGGCGGCCTACCTCACCGGGACGGTCTTCGCGATCGTGGGATTCCTGATCGGGATGTTCCTTGCGCGCCCGTCGATGATGCGCGCGGGTGCACTGATGGCGACGCGTGCGGCCGCACCCAACGAGGAGCAGACGAGGATCGACGTCGAGGTCGCGCTCTACCGCCAGCGGGCGACGACATCGGGGATGGTGTCGTCGCTGATGCTGGCGGCAGCCGCCCTGCTGATGGCGGTCGCGCGGTACGTCTAGCGGTCGCTACTTCTTGTCGCGAGAGATCGACCAGACGTAGGCCGCGATCGCCTTCACCTGATCGTCGGTGAGGTTCATCGGTCCGCCGCGCGGGTTCATCGGGAAGCGGCGGGTCACGTCCTTGATCGAGGCGCGCGGCACTCCCGTCGTGATCGTCGCGACGATCTGCTCGTAGGTGCCCGACGAGTGCACCCACGGGCCGGTGACGAGGCTCGGGCCGTTGTTGCCGCCGACAGCCTTCTGTCCGTGGCAACGCTGGCAGGGCGCGTTGTTGGTGTTGAAGAGCGAGTCGCCGATCGCGATCAGCGCGGGCGTGACGCCGGCCGGCACTACCGGGCCGCGCGCGGCGGCGGCGTTGGGCGCGGCCATCCCCGCCGTATCCCCCGAGGCGCGTGAGCAGGCGGCGAACACGATGAAGACGAGGAGCGGGGCAGCGAGGAGCGACCGGCGCATCGGATGGGCCTCAGCAGGTTGAGGGTTCGAGGAGGGATACGTTGCAGGGGGAGCGGGCGTTGCGCCAGCAGGGACCGCCCGACTTGCCGACCCTCTCCGACGGCGCGACCCTTCGCCGATGCCGATCGAACAACTGACCGACGAGCAGGTCGCGGGTTGGACGCGCCTGCAGAAGGACACCTGGTGGTTCGAGCGCATCTACCGCGGCGACATGGCGCAGCTCACCATCCGCTCCGCCGTCACCGGGTTCCTGCTCGGCGGCATTCTCTCGGCGACCGCGCTGTACATCGCAGGCAAGACGGGGATCACGATCGGCGTCGGGGTCACCTCGGTGATCCTCGCCTTCGCGATCTTCCGGATCCTCTCGAAGACGGGGCTCGTGACCGACTTCACGATCCTCGAGAACAACTGCACGCAGTCGATCGCGACCGCGGCGGGCTACATGGTCACGCCCCTCGTCTCGGGGCTCGCGGCCTACATGCTCGTCACCGAACGGATCGTCCCCTGGTGGCAGATGATGATCTGGAACGCGGTCATCTCTATCATCGGCGTTCTCATCGCCTTCCCGATGAAGCGACGGTTCATCAACGACGACCAGCTCCCCTTCCCCGAGGGACGCGCGGCGGGCGTGGTGCTCGACGCCCTCTACACGGGCAAGGAGGCGGTCGGACTCTTCCGCGCCCGACTCCTCGCGATCACCGCGGGCGTCGCCGGCGGATGGCAGCTGCTCGTGAGCGACGGCTGGATGCGGTTGATCCAGTTCAAGCTCCTGCGGATGGACCGATGGGCGGGGATGACCGAGCCTTTCCATCTGCAGGAACGCCTCGACAGCTACTACTACGCCCTCGCGGCGCGCTACGAGCTCTGGACGCCGCGGATCCTCGGCACCGACATCCGCCAACTGGGGCTGCGGCTCACGCTCGACGCGGCGATGCTCGGCGTGGGTGGCCTGATGGGGGTGCGGATCGCGACGAGCGTGCTGCTCGGCGCGGTGGTGAACTTCGCGGTGCTCGCGCCGATCATGATCGCGCGCGGCGACATCGCCGAGTACACGGCGCCGAGTGGCGCGCTGGTGGCGATCTCCCGTGGCGAGATCGTGAACCAGTGGTCGCTCTGGTGGGGCGTGGTGATGATGGTGGTGGGTTCGCTCGTCGGGCTCTTTGCCAAGCCGGAGGTGATCCTCGGTGCGTTCAAGAAGGCCTTCCAGCGGAAGGCTCCGGGGGTGGTGACCGACGACCCGCTGCACGACATCGAGCTGCCGCTCTGGGTCTCGTTCGTGGGCGTACCGATATTCAGCCTGATCGGCGGGTGGCTCACCCACACCTTCTTCGGCGTGCCGTGGCTGATGGCGTTCATCTCGCTGCCGCTGATCTTCCTGCTCACGATCATCTGCACGAACTCGATGGCGCTCACCTCGTGGACCCCGACCGGCGCGCTCTCGAAGATCACGCAGTTCACGATGGGGGCGATCGACCGCGCGAACCCGGCGAGCAACCTCCTGCCGGCGACGATGACGGCCGAGATCTCGGCGAACGCGGCGAACCTGCTGAGCGACATCAAGCCGGGCTACATGCTCGGCGCCAAGCCGCGTCAGCAGGCGTGGGGGCACGTGATCGGCATCTTCGCCGGCGCGATCGCGAGCACCCCCCTCTTCTACCTGCTCTTCCTCACGCCGGCCGCCGACGGCACGCGTTCCGCGGCGACGATCGTGAACGATCAGTTCGCGATGCCTGCCGCGGTGCAGTGGAAGGGCGTCGCGGACCTCATCGCGAACGGCATCAGCCGGCTGCCGACCTCGGCAGTGATCTCGATGGTCGTCGCGGCGATCGTGGCGTTCGTGTTCGAGGTGCTGCGGATCCGCACGAAGGGACGCTTCCCACTCTCCGCGGTATCGATCGGACTGGGCGTAGTGCTGCCGCCGGAGAGCTGCCTCGCGATGTGGGCGGGGGCGATGATGTTCTGGTGGATGGGGCGCTCGGCCGTGGCCGGGACGCGCCGTCACGCGGTCTGGGTCGAGGGGTGGGAGTCGATCGCGGCGGGGCTGATCTCGGGGGCAGCGCTGGTCGGGATCGGGAATGCGATCCTGAACGTCCTGGTGAGTTGAGCGCGGTCCCGGTCGACGCCGCTACGGCGGCAGTGCGACGCGCTCCACGCTCCCCTCGAGGTTCTCTCCGCCGACATCGACGTAGATCCGCCCCTCATTCACCGAGAGCGTCCACGCATTCCGCCGGTCGAGCGTAGCCGCGAGCGCGGCGAGGAGGTCGCGGTCCATCGCGTACACCTCGACCGCCTCGGCCTTGTGGATCCGCTGGCCCTCGTAGCCGCGCAGCAGGAGTCGCGGTTCCTTGTGCGTGTAGAGCGCGACGCGAGGGCTGGCCTTGCTCGCCAGATGCAGGCGCGCCGCGTCGGGTGAGCCGATCTCGATCCAGCTCTTCCACGCGCCGGTCAGGTCCTTCACGGTGATCGCGGGGTCGGTGGAATCGGCTATGCCTGCACGCGAGAAGGCGATGCCGTCGGTGTACTCGAGGCAATAGGCGAGCACGCGGGTGAGGAGGTACTCCTCGCTCTCGCTCGGGTGGCAGGCGGCTTTGATCGCGAGCTGCTCGTAGACGCCGCGGTCGACGTGGCTCAACGAGACATCGAAGGTGTATAGGGTCGCGGTCAGGGACATCAGAACGGCAGGAGAAAGGTGGAAGGGGAAAGGTGGAAGGTAAGACGGGCCATCGCGCACGCGCGAAACCCACGCTTCCCTCGCCGTTCCTTCCATCAACCTCTACCTTCTCGTCGACCTCCAATCCGTCCGCTCATGTCGCGCCTCACTCTGCTCATCTCGCTCGTCGCCGTTCTCGCGGCCCATCCGGCGCTCGCGCAAGGCGACACCACACGCGCCCCGCTGGTCCGCACCGGCCGCTCGGTCGTCAACTCGAAGCTCGGCATCGTCGCCACGAGCCAACCCCTCGCCTCGGCCGCCGGCGCGCAGATCCTTGCGAGCGGCGGCAATGCGATCGACGCCGCGATCGCGGCCAACGCCGTGCTCGGACTCACGGAGCCGATGATGAGCGGGATCGGCGGCGACCTCTTCGCAATCATCTACGAGGCCCGCACCGGCAAGGTCTACGGCCTCAACGCGAGCGGCTGGGCGGCGAGCGGCGTCACGGCGGAACTCGTCGCCTCGAAGAGCACCAATGGCCGGATGCCGCAGCGCGGCGTCTGGACGGTGACCGTGCCGGGCATGGTCGCCGGGTGGGACGCCCTGCGCACGCGCTTCGGCACGATGGGCTTTTCCGAGTTGCTCGCCCCGGCCATCCACTACGCCGAGAGCGGATTTCCGGTCGGTGAGGTGACGGCGCGCCTTTGGACCGCGGCCCAACGCAACCAACAGGCCGCCTTCCGCTCGACCTTCATCCCGAATGGCCAGATGCCGCGCGCGGGGGAGGAGTTCCATAATCCCGACCTCGCCGCGTCGATGCGCCGCATCGCTCGCGAGGGGAAGCGCGGCTTCTATGAAGGGGAGACGGCGCGCGCGATCCTCGCGTTGATCGCCGCCGAGGGCGGCACGATGACCGCCGCCGACCTCACCGAGTTCGAACCGGAGTGGGTGAACACGATCACGACCGACTACCGCGGCTGGACGGTGCACGAGATGCCGCCGAACAGCCAGGGGATGGCGGCCCTGATGATGCTCAACATCATGTCGCGCTTTCCGATCGCCGAGTACGGGTTCCTCTCGGCCAGGGCGATGCACGTCGAGATCGAGGCGAAGAAGCTCGCGTACGCTGACCTCCTGCGGTACATCGGCGATCCGCGCTTCGGGAAGCAGCCGGTCGAGCAGCTGATGAGCGCGCGCAATGCCGAGGCGCGTGCGCGGCTCATCGATCCCGCGAAGGCCAGTTGCCGCGTCGAACCGGTCGCCCTCGCCGGGATCGAGCACGGTGAGAGCGAGACGATCTATCTGAGCACGATCGACGCCGCCGGCAACATCGTCTCCCTCATCCAGAGCAACTACTCGGCGTTCGGCTCGGGGCTTGTCGCGCCTGGGACGGGATTCCCGCTGCACAATCGCGGCGGGCTCTTCACGCTCGAGCGGGACCGGCCGAACACGATCGCACCGCGGAAACGGCCGCTACACACGATCATCCCCGCCTTCATGGAGCGCGGGGAACTCCGGATCGGCTTCGGGATAATGGGAGGCTGGAACCAGTCGCAGGCCCACGCGCAATTCGTCAGCAACATCGCCGACTTCGGAATGGACATCCAACAGGCGCTCGAGGCGAGTCGCTTCACCAAACGGTCCTTCGACGGATGTGACGTGGACATCGAACCCTCGGTGCCCGCCGGGGTGATCGCGCAGCTGCGCGCCTTCGGTCACCTGGTCGACCTCTCCGACGGCCGCACGACCGATGCCTACGGCTACGGCCAAGCCGTGATGTCGAACGGGAAGGGGATCCACTTCGGGGCGAGCGACCCGCGCCACGATGGGATGGCGGTGCCGCAGGGAACGCCGGCGCCGAGGAAGCCGTAGGGATGCGCGCGTCGCGACTGGTGCTCCTCGGCGCGCTCCTCGCCGGCGCGCTCCCGGCGGACGTGAGTGCGCAGACGCTCGTGCGACTCCGCGGCATCGCCTTCGACAGCGTCGCCAAAGCTCCCCTCGCCGACGCCTTCGTCACGCTCGATGGGGTCCGCAGCACGACGTCCGATTCGACCGGCGCTTTCGCCTTCGATAGCGTCGCGCCCGGGGATCACCTCTGGGAGATGCAGCACGCGGTGCTCGACTCGATGGGACTCTCCGGCGTCGTCGCGCGCGTGCGCGTCGGCGCCGACGACGCGACGCTGACGATCGCGATCCCCTCCTTCGC
>JANNKK010000098.1:0-5266 GCA_031396245.1 Gemmatimonadaceae bacterium | reverse complement strand
GGGGGGGGGCCCCCCCCGGCCCCCCCCCCGCTTCGTTTCGTCCCTCGCTGCCGCGATGACGGCACGGTGACGCTCGTGTGCGAGTGTCCCGCAGGCCGAGGGGTGGCCAAGAAAGGGTCTGTCGTGCGGCGATTCGATGATGCTCGAAGCGCCGTCGACGGTAGTGTGTGCGCGTGTCGAAACGGTGATCGCGACACACCACCCACACGCCGGAGGAATCATGATCGAGCGACGGTTCGCGCGGGTCCCCTTGGTGCTGGCGCTCGCGCTGGCGGCCCTCTTCATCCCGCCGCAGGGAGTCGAGGCGCAGAGTCCGTCGGACGGAATCGTCGGGTGCATCGACAAAGCAGCGGATGAGTTCAAGAAGTGCGTTGATGATCTCGCGTGGTACGCGGAAGGCCTCTGCTATGCACGGTACGCTTCCGACGGCGTGCTCTGTGCACCGAGCGTCGTCCTCAAGGCGCTCTGAGTGCGATCGCGTCGAGTCCTCTCCTGCTTTGTGCTCCTCACCGCCTGTGGCGTTGGGGGGCATAGGGACGTCGCCGAGGCTGACGAGGTCGTCCCGAGGACGGCACTGGCGACTCCGGCGTTCGAGGTGACGCTGGCGAACGCCGACTCGACCGAGGTCCGGCTCGGCGCGGTCGCTGCGACGGACACGGCGCTCTACCTGCTCGACAACGACGCGAATCACCTCCTTATGATCCCCGTCGCCGACCCCGCCTCCGGCCTCCGCCGGGTCGCCAACCTCAGCCTCTTCGGGCAGCGGCGCGGGTTCGAGATCTCATCCCACCGGCGCGGCATCGGCGTGATCGGCGTGGACGGAATCCTTCGGCTCATGGCCGACACGAACCCGGGGATCATCGTGAGCACCGAGCGCGTGGCCGACGCCATGCAACGACCACTCGCGATCGCCCCGAGGTCGGACGGAGGCTGGCTCGTCGCGCACTCGAAACTCGTGCGGGCCGGATCCGACCAGGCGCCCGTCGACTCCGTCGTCGTGCAGTCAGTCGGCGCGGAGGGCAGGCGTGAACGACGCTGGGCCACCGAGCGCGTCGGTCCCGCGCATCCGGGCACGATGCTGACCGATCGAATCGGGGGAATCGGGTTGACGGATACCGTCGTGCTCGTCGGGGCGGACCCGGCGCGCGTGATCCACGTCTCGACCTCCGGTGTTCGCGTAGACACACTGCTTGGGATGCCCGCGCGTGCGGTCAACGCGTGGGAGCGGGACCAGCTCGAGCGCGTCCGCAAGGACCGTCGGGCGCGCGGACTGCTCCGCCACGCGAAGCTGCCGACGGAGCGACCCGCCGTCCTCCTTGCTCGACGGATCGGCCGAGCCACATTCGTCAGCGCGCAAGCGGGAGAGCGGCACGTCTCGCTCGACCTCTACTGCGACGGGCGCTTCCGCGAAACGCTGCTGGAGGACGCCGAGCTCGAACGTCTCTTCCTCCTCGCGCGTGGAGCCGTTGCCGTGCGCGAGCGTGGTGACGGCCGGTCACGACTGGCATACTACGAGTGGACTCCCCTTCTCGCACGGTGCACGTGACAGCATCCCCAGCCTTCGTCGAGGCCCGCGGGCTCGTCAAGCGCTACGGTGTGCTCGAAGCTGTGCGCGCGGTGGATCTCGACATCGCGGTCGGCGAGATCGTCGGGATCGCGGGACCCAACGGCTCGGGCAAGTCCACGCTGGCGCGCCTGCTCCTCGGGTTCGCACGACCGCACGCGGGTTCGGTGCGCATCGATGGGCGCTCGCCGGAGGAGTTCCGCGTTCAGGACGGGATCGGTTACGTGCCGGAGGACGGAGAGCGCGGTTGGGAGCGTGCGACGCCACGACAGCTCCTGATGCTCAGGCTCGGCGACCCCGATGTCCCGAGCGCCCGGGCGATCTGCGACTCCATCGGCGCGACGCCACTCTTGGACAAGCGCGTCGGCACGCTGTCCAAGGGGCAGTGGCGCGCTTGCCTGGTCGCCTATGCGATGGTGGCGGCCCCCCGCTTCATCGTGCTCGACGAACCGGACGCTGGCCTCGATCCGGCGGCGATGGAGCGGCTGCGCACGACGACGGCACTTCTCGCGGGTGGCGGCAGCAGCATCCTCCTCCTCAGTCACCACCTCGACGAAATGGCTCTCGGCGTCCATCGTCTCCTCTTCTTCTCGGCCGGCCGGATTCGCCGCTCCATCGATCCTCGCGGAGTGGGGCCGACAGAGCTCAGACGCGAGTATCACAGCGCCGTGCAGGCCGCATGAAGTGGCGGTCGGTCCGGATCGTCCTCGCGACCTGGCGCGACTGGCGCACCCTCGGCGGCGTCGTCATCGCGATCGCGGTCGCGGCCGTCACAGTGACGCGTTCGCAGGCCAACTTCTCGAGCGCCGCCGTGTTCTACGTGCCTGTGCTGTTGGCCACGACGGTCCTCGGGGGGCTCGTTCAGCACGTGCGGCGCGCCGCCATCTGGCGGACACTGCTGCAGCGGCCGGTCAGCGCCGAGGGAGAGCTCTGGCGCCTCCTGGGCGGTGGCTGGGGGGTCTACTTGGTGCTGGTCGCCGTGATCCTCGGCGCCGCGCTGCTCGGTCTCGCGGAGAACGCCGCTGTTCCCCGGGTACGCCTCCTCGCAGTCGCCGTCACCGGGGCGCTCTGGGCAGGGACCTCCGGACTCGTCGTCTCGGTCGTGGCCAGTTTCGCATCGGGCTCGGTCGCAGCGCTGTCCATCGGTTGGATCCTGAGCCCGGTCCTTCTATCACTCGTCGACTCCGCCGCCCAGCTCCCCGATCCTGTCCACGGTACGCTCACGTTCCTGATGCCGTCGATCGACGCGATCTTCGGACTCGGAAGTTACCTCGCCGGCGACGTGCCGTCGTTGGATCCCTGGCACCCTGCGCACCTGATCGGATTCCCGCTCCTCTGCCTCGGTATTCTGGCGTGGAGGTTCCGCGTCATTGCGCGGTCCGAGCGCGTCGGCTCGGAGTAAGGGACGCCCTCGCGATGCGCTGGCCCATCCAGTATTCGCGCGAGCGGAATGAGAAGTCGCGGGCCGAGGCCAACACGGCGTTCGCGCACTACCGCTGGTAGATGGACGGCAGACGGCGGAGGGCTGAGCGGGGGGCGACCACAGGTCGCCCCCCGCTTCGTCATTGGTGCCCGGCGGGCGGTCCGGCGGTATCATGAACGTGACCGGTTCCCCGAGGCCCACATCTCCGTCGCTGGCGACATCCCGCTGAGCTGCGAAACCCGCTCGCGGCGCGTGCCACTCGGCGTGGCGGCGCTCGCCGGGCTCGCGTCGGTGCTCGTCGCCGGATGCGGGGAGCTGCTGGCGCCGACGGTGCGCGACGGGGTCTTCCTCGACCCGCTGCCGATCGAGGTCGAAGCGGTCGTGCTGGAAGCGGAGCCGGGTTTCAACGATCGGATGATCACCCTCACCGTGCCGGTGCGGGTCGTGAACCTCGGACGTGAGACGGCGTGGCTGGTAGGCTGCAAGGGCGGCCCCTTCGAGCAAGACGGGAGTCCGGTATGGGCGTTGGTTCCGGAGAACCGTGTTGCCGAGACGACGGCCGCGTGGGGGGAAGATGCGGGTGAGGGATGCGACAGTCTGCCGCTCACGCCGGTCCATCCCGGGGTCCCACTCGTGATCCGCTTGGAGGCCTTCCCCATCGGCACGACCGCCGCGAACTGGAACACCTCCTTTGCGAGCCGGTACCGACTCGCTCTCATGACGCGTTCGGGCTTGGTCTGGAGTCAGGCGGTCAGCATCCCATTGGTCGAGTGAAACGGCGGTTCACGTGGCTCGCAGACCTCCGCCGCTGGCGACCTGAACCCTCCGATCTCGAGGTAATGCGGTGGCTGAAATCCTCCACGACTTCCCGATCACAGCCCCTCGCCCGCGGATCTATGCTGCCGTCGCGACTCCCGCGGGACTCGACGAATGGTGGACCCTGCGGGCGAAGGGTGAGCCCAGCGCCGGCGCGACGTACGAACTCTTCTTCGGTGAGGGATACGACTGGCGTGCGACAGTCACGCAGTGCGAGCCGGACAGGATGATCGAGTGGGAGATCACCCGGGCCGACACTGACTGGGAATCGACGCGCGTTTCGGTCGAGCTGAGCGACCGACCGGAGGGGATCACCTGGGTCCGCTTCGCCCATCGTGGGTGGCCAGCGGGCAACGAACACTTCCGCGTCTCGAGCTGTTGCTGGGCGATGTACCTGCGCGTGCTGCGCCGCTTCGTCGAGTTCGGTGAGCGCGTCCCCTACGCCGACCGCCTGAGCATTTGAGACGGGTCCCCTAGGGGTCGATCCCGAGGAACACTCCAGCTACCGCTTGACGCTTCCGCGGTCCGGGGCCATCCTCTCGCGCCGATGCGCCTCCGACACGTCCCCCTCGCGGCACTCATCGCCGGTTCGGCACTCACGCTGGGTGGCCCACTGTCGACGCGGGCCGGCGCGCAGGCGGCGACGACTGGTGAGTCGCGCGACTCGTCGCTCGCCGAGCTCATGCGCGACATCCGCTACCTCGCGAGCGAGCAACTCGCCGGTCGGGCGTCGGGCTCGCCGGGGAGCGACAGTGCGGCGACGTATCTCGCGAGGACGTACTTCAACCTCCAGCTCGAGGCGGGGATTAAGACCGACCGATGCGATGCGAGTGGCGCCTGCTTCTGGACCTACTTCCAGCTCTTCAACCCCCCGGCGGACCTCCTGCGGCAAGTCGGGATGTCGCCGAGTCTACTCGCGCGGAACGTCGTCGCAGTCGTCGCCGGCACCGATTCGGCCCTCGCCGGCCAGTGGCTGATCCTTGGCGCCCACTACGACCACCTCGGATCGACCGGCGTGGGGTCGCTCGATCACCGATTCCCGAGGCGTCCGCATCTCGGCGCTGATGACAACGCCTCCGGGACCGCCGCCCTGCTCGAGCTCGCACGACGCCTGGCGATCGCGCCACTGCGGCGGCCGGTGATGCTGGTCCATTTCGGCGCCGAGGAGATCGGGCTCATCGGGTCGGGGACGTTCGTGGCGGACCCGCCGGTGCCGATCGACTCGGTGGTCGCGATGCTCAACTTCGACATGGTCGGCCACCTGAAGAAGCGGAAGCTGGAGCTGAGCGGGATCGGGACGTCGAAGGAGTGGCGCGCGCTCCTCGACAGTGCGAACTCCGAAGTGCGGCTTCCGTTGAACGCCCAGAGCCTTCCCGGTGGCGGTTCGGATCACGTCCCCTTCTATCTGTCTGACGTGCCGGTCCTCCACTTCTTCACCGGTCTGCATCCCGCGTACCACACGA
>JANNKK010000089.1:0-6239 GCA_031396245.1 Gemmatimonadaceae bacterium | reverse complement strand
CTTCTTGATGCCGCGAAACTTGGGATTGCTATCGCGGCCGTTCCGGGAGGAGCCTACGCCCTTTTTATGTGCCATGAGTGCGCTCTCCCTTAACCGAGCGAGATGTCTGTGATGCGGACTTCGGTGAAGCCCTGCCGATGTCCCTGCTTCTTCGCGTAGTTCTTGCGGCGCTTCATCTTGAAGACGACGATCTTGTCGCCGAGCCCGTGCTTCACGATCTCTGCGGTGACCGATGCGCCCTTCAGCGTCGGTACGCCCACCTTGACCTTGTTGCCGTCGGAGCCGAGCAGGACGTCGTTGAACTCGACGGTCGCGCCGGCCTCACCCGGAAGGGTCGGCAGACGGAGCGAGACGCCCTTTTCGGCGCGGAACTGCTTGCCGCCAGAGCGGAAGATTGCGTACGACATGGCGATACGTTCTCGGAATGCGGTTTTCGGTGCGAGCCGCGAAAACTATCGGGATTCGGTGGGCGAGTCAAGTCCTTGTCTTGGCTCGTCTTGCGCCGTCTGCTGACCGCCGCCCGCCCACCGTCGTCCGCCAACCGCCGTCCGCCCCCTTCCGTTATGCGACCGCGTACTGGCTCGTGATGTCCCGCCCCGCGCCCTTCACCACGAGCTTGAACTCATCGGGCTTGAGCAGTGGGTCATCGCGCATCTCGACCGGGAAGCCGACCGACTTCTCGAGCTTCTTCACCAGATCCTTCTCCTCCTCGAGCACCCACATGGCAGTGTCGGGGTGGAGCTTGACCACGATCCCCTCGCGGCGTCCGTCGTTGGCGAGCCGCCGCACCGCACGCTCCATCCGGCGGACGATCGTCTCCGACGTGAAGACCCGCCCCGTGCCATTGCACACCGGACAGGGCTCGGTCATCGCGTGGAAGTGGCTCTGCCGCACCCGCTGCCGGGTCATCTCGATCAGCCCCAGGTCGCTCACCGCGAACGCCTTCGTGCGGGCGCGGTCGCGGCTCAGGTGCGTGCGCAGCTCCTGCAACACCCGGTCCCGGTTCGACCGGGACTCCATGTCGATGAAATCGCAGACGATGATCCCGCCGACGTCCCGCAGGCGCAGCTGCCGCGCGATCTCGCGCGCCGCCTCGACGTTCGTCTTGGTCACCGTCTTCTCGGGGTCCTTCTTCCCCGTGTAGCGACCGGAGTTGACGTCGATCGAGACCAGGGCCTCGGTCGGCTCGATGATCAGGTATCCGCCACTCGGAAGGTCGCAGCGGCGCTTGAAGAGGTCGCGGATCTCCTTCTCGATCCCTTCCTTGTCGAAGAGGGACTCCTTCTCCTCATAGAGCACGACGCGGTCGATGAGCTCCGGCGCGATCCCCTTCAGATACTCGACGACCTCGTTGTAGACCTGCTTCGAATCGACCGTGAGGCGATCGACCTTCGTCGAGAAGAGGTCGCGGATGATCCCGCGCGTGAGCGAGGTCTCCCGATGGAGCAGCTTCGGGGGGTTGCCGACGAACTTCGTCTTCTTGTTGATCCGCCCCCACTGGGCGATGAGGGTGTTGAGCTCGCGGCTGAAGGTCTCCTGCGTCACGTCCTCGCCCACGGTGCGCACGATCACGCCACCCGAGTCCTTCGGCAGGACCTTCTGCACCTGTTCACGCAAGCGCTGACGCTCGGCCCGTTCGCCGATCTTCCGGCTCACGCCGACCCGCGACGCGAAGGGCATATAGACGAGGAATCGCCCCGCCATCGAGACCTGGGCGGTCACGCGCGGACCCTTCGTCGAGATCGGCTCCTTGCTGACCTGCACGACGATCGACTGCCCGCGCTTCAGCACATCCTCGACCTTCGGCGGGTCCTTGCGGCGGCGACCACCACCGCGCCGCGGCTTGCGCGCCGGCCGCTCACTCCCCTCGGCGACTCCCTCGGCCGGATCCTCGCTCGACGACTCGACGTCGTCGCCGTCCGACGGGCCCTCCTCGTCGGCGTCGTCCTCATCCTCGTCGTCCCCGTCCTCGTCGTACACGAGGTCGGAGTTATGGAGGAACGCGCTCTTCTCGGTGCCGATGTTGACGAATGCGGCCTGGATACCCGGCAGCACCGCTTCGACCTTCCCAAGATAGATGTCCCCGACCATCCGCTTGTTCTCCGGACGGTCGACCTGCATCTCAACGAGCTGGTCGTCCTCGATGATCGCGACACGCACTTCCCGCTGCGTGGCGCTGATCAGGATCTCGCGCTTCATAGGGTACCGCGGCTGATGGGCCCCCGGCTCCGCACTGGATCGTCCATCCTCGCGCCGCCCGGTCGCGCTCCACGAGCCACCCCATCGGGGCGGCCCGGAAGGCCGGGAAGGTTCGGGCGAAGGTGCGATCCCTCATCGTGTGCGTAGGCTCCAGGAGATGCCGGCCCGCACAGGGCCCGGCAGACAATGCGCCCCGAACAGTCCTCCTGCCGGGGCGCTGGGTACGAACGTGACTATATGGGTAGCGACCGAGCAACACCGGCGCAACCGGCGCTCGCGCTCGCCTAGAGCGTGAGCCCCTTGATGAGGTGCCGGGCGATGACCATCCGCTGGATCTCCGACGTGCCCTCGCCGATCTCGCCGATCTTCGCGTCGCGCATCATCCGTTCCACCGGATAGTCCTTCGTGTAGCCGTAGCCGCCGTGGATCTGGATCGCCTTGATCGTGGCGCGCATCGCGAGTTCGGAGCAGAAGAGTTTGGCCATCGCGGCCTCCTTCCCGTACGGATGTCCGTGCTGGGCGAGCCACGCCGCGTGATAGACGAGGTGCCGCCCCGCCTCGAGTTCGGTCGCGATGTCGGCGAGGGGGAAGTGCACGCCCTGGAACTCGGCGATCGCCTTGCCGAACTGCCGGCGTTCGGTCGCGTACTTGAGGGCCTCGTCGAAGGCGCCTTGCGCCACCCCGAGGGAGAGGGAGGCGATGCCGATGCGCCCCGCGTCGAGGGTCCGCATGAAGTTCACGAAGCCCATCCCCTCCTCGCCGAGGCGATTCTCGACCGGGACCTCCACGTCCTCGAGGATGAGCTCACGCGTGTCCGACGCGCGCCATCCGAGCTTGTCCTCTTTCTTCCCGGAGCGGAATCCCTTCATCGTCGGGAGATCGGGGTCGTGACCGATGCCGAGCGGCTTCACCCGCGCGCTATCCACTCCTTCCTTCGTCAGGATGAAGCTGGAGATGCCGCGGGTGCCTTTGCCGGGGGCGGTGACCGCCGTGACCACGAAGATCTCCCCGACCCCGCCGTGCGTGATGAAGCGCTTGGTGCCGTTGAGGATGTAGCGATCGCCCTTCCTGATGGCGGTCGTCTCGGTGCCACCGGCGTCCGATCCGGCGTTCGGTTCGGTGAGGCCGAACCCGCCGAGCACCTTCCCACTCGCGAGGCGCGGCACGAAGTGCTTCTTCTGCGCGGCGCTCCCGAAGTTCACGATCGGGGAGGTGCCGAGCGTGGTGTGAGCCGAGATCGTGATCGAGTGCGAGGCGCAGACGCGCGCGAGCTCCTCGATCGCGATGATGAATGAGATGGTGTCGAGCCCGGACCCGCCGAGTTCCTCGGGCCACGGGATCCCGAGGAGTCCCAGGTCCGCCATCTTCTTCACGTTCTCCCAGGGGAACTCTTGGGTCTCGTCGAAGTGGCGCGCGACCGGCGCGACCTCCTTGCGGGCGAATGCGCGGACCATCTCGCGCGTCGCGAGGTGGTGCTCCTGGAAGTACGTCGAGTCATGCATCAGAGGCAGGTGAAAGGAGGAAGGTGGAAGGCGAAAGGAACTACCTCTTCCCCCACCGTCGCCGTCAACGCGCGAAACCGTACGCGCGGAATCTAAGGCGGCGGCGACCGAAGCACGCTGCGGAGAGTCACACCGTCGAGCCGCTCGAGGGGCTTCACGCCGAGGACCGCGGCGAGCGTCGGCGCCATGTCGACCACGCGGGCACCGGCTTCGACTCGTCCCGGGACGAATGGAGGACCCCAGAAGATGATCGGCACCGTCGCGTCATAGTCGTGCGGCGACCCGTGGGTCGCGGTGTTCCCCTGGCCGAAGACGCCGTATGGGAGCAGCGTGATCGCCACCAGCACGTCGCCCCCGGGCCGGAACATGTGCAGCCAGCGCCGCGCGATCGCGTCCTGCACCGTGTCGGCCTTCGCGAGGTCGTCGATCACGTCGGCGCGCCACACCCCACGCACCCGCTTCGCCTGCGCGGCGAAGGTCCGCGCGACTTCCGCGACGGCGCGCTCCTTCCCCACGGACTTGGTGCGGTCGACCTCGAGTGTCTGTCCGTCGAACGTGAAGGCGTCCGCAGGGACGCCGCTCCGCGCCACTGAGGGCCACACCGCCGCGAGCGCCGGATCGAACGAGTCGCGGAACACGCGGATCGCGCCGCGGTTGTTCCCCCAAGTCGAGCGGATCTCCGGACTCGGCGCCACCCCGTGGTCGGACGTGAGCGCGACGATCACGCTCCCCGGACCGCGAAGTGCGACGAGAGAGTCGAGGAAGGGACCGAGGGCGCGGTCGAGGCGGAGGATCTGGTCGTGCAGCTCGCGCGAGTCCGGGCCGTAGCGATGCCCCACCGCGTCGGTGGATGAGAGGGAGACGGCGAGGAGATCGGTCTGTGGACCCGCGCCGAGGCCGAGTTCGCGAACGCCGCGCCACGCGAGGTCGAGCGTGAGCTCGTCCATCCAGGGGAAGCCGATGACAAGATTCCGCGCGCGCAGTTCATCCGCAGGCAGGAGGTGCGGGAAGGCGAAGTCGCTGCCGCCGCTCTCCTCGACCACCGAGTCAGGCTCGGGATAGGCCGGCGCGTCGAGCAACACCGACCAGCTGCGGCCGGCGTAGCGTTTCATCACGCGGTCCTCGGCGTTGAAGGCGCGCACCCACGTGGGGAGCGTGTCGGCGTACCAGGTGCTCGTCACGAACCGGCCCTCGGAGGGCGCGTACCAATAGACCGAATGTCGTCCGCGTCCCGCGGGAAGGATCGCGCCGCGATCCTTGCGAGAGACCGAGAGCACCCGGGTTCGTGGATCGGCCGCGATCATCCAGTCAGCGAGCGTGGTTCCGACGAATCGCGACGGCGATGCCCCCGCACCACTCGCCCCGACGAGCGGCGAGTCCGGTGTGTTCACGCCGGCGTTGTTGCTCGCGATGCCGGTCGAGTACGGGAAGCGCCCAGACAGCGTCGCGGCGTGGCCCGGGGCCGTCTCCGTGATCGCGTGATCGTGCACGCCACGCGGGATGTAGGCCCCGTCGGCGATGAGCCGCTTGAGACCGCCCGTGAGCTGCGGCCCCCACCGATCCAGATAGTCCGGCCGGAGCTGGTCGACCGTAAGGAAGACCACAAGTCGCGGAGGCGTCGCTGCGCGATCCTGCGCCGAGACGACGGCACTGGCGGCGACGATGCAGAGGAGCGGAAGGGTGGTCCGACGCAGGTGAAGAGGCACGCGTATGGGGGCGGGGACGCCAGAAGATACCCCGCCGCACCGTGGCCGGTTGTGCGGCGACGCGCCGAGCACCACTTTCCCGAAGCGCTCCCCACTCGACTCCCCTGCCTTGATGCGCGCGCTCGCTCGACACCCCCTGTGGCGCAACATCGTCCTGCGCACGACGCTCTACTACGTCGTGTTCGGCAGTCTCGCGTACTTGATGCGCGAGTACATGCCGGCCCAGTGGGGTGTGCTCGGTGGCGAGACGCTGCAGGACCTGGTCGGCGGTGCGGCGAGCCTTCAGCCGAGCCAGGCGACCCTGCCGACCGCGGTCGCGGCGAGCGTGGCGATGCTCACCGCGTTCGCAACCGCGCTGCCGGTCGCGTGGGTCTACACCCTCACGCGCCGGAAGAAGGGGTTCCAGCAGTCGGTGGTGCAGACCTACCTGATCCTCCCGGTGGTCGCGGCCGGCATCGTGGTCCTCGTCAAGCACTCGCTCGCCCTCGCCTTCTCGCTCGGTGGCATCGTGGCGGCGGTCCGCTTCCGTACCTCGCTCGACGACAGCAAGGACGCCGCAGGGATCTTCGTGGTGATCGGCATCGGGATGGCGGCGGCGGTGACACCCTCCGTGTCGTGGGTCATCTCGATCGGCTTCAACCTGCTGATGCTCGTCCTCTGGTGGACCGACTTCGGCACGCCGGTGGCGCTCGAGGGACGGAAGGCCGAGGAGCGACTCGAGGCCGCCCTGCAGAGCGCGAACCGCACCGGGATGTTCGTCGCACAGCTGGACGAGGAGGTGCTCAAGTCGATGTCGCCGGAGCAACTCGAAGCGCTCGCCGACCGCGCGATC
>JANNKK010000085.1:0-20389 GCA_031396245.1 Gemmatimonadaceae bacterium | reverse complement strand
GCCGCCCACGCCGTTGATGCGGATGAGCATCCCCAGTCCCTCCGGGTACTGCGGCGCGACGAGATTGACGCGCCACAGTGGGAGGAAGTAGCCGGTCGCCAAGAGCGCGACCGCGACCAGGACGAGCCAGCGCGAGCGGGTCGTCACCTCAGGGGCCCCTCGTTGCGCGGGCCTTCGCGGTGTTGGCCTTGAGGGCCACTGCCGATCCGGCGGGGGACACCCGCACGTAGCCCGACATCTCCTGGTGCAGCGCCGAGCAGAAGTCAGTGCAGTACATCGGGTAGACTCCCGGCTTGAGCGGGAGCCAGCGCAGCGTGCGGGTCTCACCCGGCATCACGAGGAGCTCCGAAGTCGTCGCCCCGAGGATCGCGAAGCCGTGGGGCACGTCCCAATCCTGCTCGAGGTTCGTGACGTGGAAGAGCACCGTGTCGCCGACCATCACGCCTTCGATGTTGTCGGGCGCGAAGTGCGAGCGGATCGCCGTCATCCGGACGTGCACGACCTTCCCCTTCCGTTCGATGCCGGCCTCGCGCTCGGAGCGCGTGACCTGCGGATGCCGGTTCTCGGCCAGCGCGAAGAACTTGACCTGCTTGTCCTTGATGATCTTCGCGACGATCGCGTTGGCGTAGTGGGGTTCGCCCTGCGTCGGGAAGTCGAGCAGGAGCTTCATCTTCTCGCCCGTGATGTCGTAGAGCTGGGCCGAGTGCACGAGTTCGGGGCCGGTCGGCAGGTAGCGGTCCTTGGTGATCTTGTTCATCGCGAGGGCGTACTTGCCGTACGGCTTCCGCGTGCCGCCACCGGGGATCATCAGGTGGCCGACCGAGTAGAAGGTCGGCGCGCGGTCCACCACCTCCCAGGTCCCGAGCTTCCACTTCACGATCTCGCTCGAGATGAACATCGAGGTGTAGGCGTAGCCCTTGCCGTCGAACTCGGTGTGGAGGGGCCCGAGGCCCGGCTCCTGCACCTCGCCCGCGAGCGTGGACTCGTACTTGAGCACCGGGATCCCCTCGAGCTCACCTTCGAACGCCTTGTCCTTGATCGCCTGCAGCATCTTCACGGTCGAGTGCACCGGGATGACGCTGGCGAGCTTGCCGCCGGCCACCACGAACTCACCGGTGGGATCGACGTCGGCGCCGTGGGGCGACTTCGGTGTCGGGAGGAAGTACATCGCGCCGGGGCACTCGGCGGGCGTCACCTGGAACACGCTCGTCCTCTTCTCCGACCGCGCGATCCGACTGAACTCGTCGAAGACGTTGTGCCGATACTCGGCGGGGGCCCGACGGCCCTTGCCACCTGATACGCAGGCCTCGACCGCGCGGTAGTTCACCGCGGCGATGTAGTCCTTGTCGTTCTGCGAGGCGTTGACCTCGAGCAGCGTGTTCGCCTGCTCGGAGTTGTACGAGGTGAAGAACATCCAGCCGGCCGATGGTCCCTTCCCGGCGCGCGCGAGGTCGTAGTTGAACCCCGGCACGATCAGCTGGAAGGCGATGTCCATCTTCCCCGGCTTGTCCGCGGTGATGAAGGAGATCTGCCCCTTGAACTGCTTCTTGTACTCCTCGATCGGGACGTCGCGGTTTGGCACCGGCAGGCTGAACCGGGTGGACGAGACGATGTACTCGGTGTTCTCCGTCACGAACGGCGAGGCGTGGTTGCCGGCGGCGTTCGGGATCTCGAGGACCTCGGTCGTCTCGAAGTGCAACAGGTCGATCCGGGCGACTCGCGGCGTATTGTTGCCGTTGACGAAGATCCAGCGGCCATCATCCTCGCCATTCGTCTGCGAGAGCGCGGTGTGGTGCAGGTCGTCCCACGGGATGAAGCCGTAGGACGTTTCGAGCATCGGCTTCGTCTCGTCGTTGTAGCCCCAGCCGTTCTCGGCATTCTGCGAGAAGACGGGGACCGTCTTGAGGAGGCGTCCGCTCGGCAGGCCGTAGACCAGCAGCTGGCCGCTGAAGCCGCCCGAGAGGAAGGCGTAGAGCTCGTCGTACTCGCCCGGCGCGACGTAGACGCGCTGGGCGGCGTCGCCGGTGCCAGCGAGGGAGGCGGTACGCGTGCCCGCGCACGCGTAGCCGAGACCGAGCGCGGTGATGGCACCGGCACCGAGAAGCAATCGGATGTGGGAGGATCGAGGCATCTGGACCTCTGGACAGCGGGGAGTGCTGGACGGCAGCGCGCCGGTCCCGCCACTTGCGTCGGGACGAAGCAAAGGTGCAGACTACTTGCACCTTAAAAAGTCGGTCCTTTCTCGCAATCACCGTAAGGGAAACCCCGACCCTTCCGAATTCCTTTAGATGCGGCTGACCCGCCACACCGACAACGCCCTTCGCGCCCTGACCTATCTCGCGATCCACGGCGACGAGCCGGCCCGGATCGCCGACATCGCGCGCCGGATGGGGATGAGCGAGGACCACGTCGCAAAGGTGATCGCCCGCCTCGCCGACCTCGGCTACGTGACCACGATCCGGGGCCGGACCGGCGGAGTTCGCCTCGCCCGCGACGCCGAACGCATAAACGTCGGCGCCGTCGTGCGCGCCACCGAGGAGAACCTCGCCCTCGTCGAGTGCTTCGATCCGGCGACGAATCAGTGCCCGATCGCCCCGACCTGCGTCCTCGCCGGCGCGCTCGACGAGGCGCTCACGGCGTTCTTCGCAGTACTCGACCGCTACTCCCTCGCTGATCTGGCCGCGAAGCCGCGGAGCCTCAAGCGACTGCTGATCGCGTGATGGACTGGTTCGTGAGGGCCTTCCTGAAGGCGAGTCTCGTCTGGCTCTCGCTCGCGGTCGGGCTTGCCGCCGCGATGGCCGTGGCGCCGTCGCTGTTGATCTACCGTACCGCGCATCTGCACCTCGCGCTCCTCGGCTTCGTGACCCAGATGATCTACGGCGTGGCGCTCCACGTGATCCCGCGCTTCTTCGGGCAACCCCTGCTCTACCCGCGCCTGGCGATGGTGCAGTTCTGGTGCGCGCAGGTGGGATTAGCGGCGCTCGCGTCGGGCTTCGCGACCCGCGTCCACATCTGGAGTGGAGCGTACGCGCTGCTCGCCATCGGCGGGACACTCTCGGCGACCGCGGCGGGCTGCTTCGTCGTGAATCTCTGGCGGACGATGGACGCCGAGCCGATGCGTGCGGTGCAGGAACGCGCCGCCGCTCAACCCTCGCGGGTGATGCCCTCGGCGAAGTCGTAGCGCAAGCCGATCCGCTCGAGCAGCGCGACGAGGCGGCGGAGTCCCAGCCCCATCACGCTGAAGTAGTCCCCTTCGATCCGCTCGACGATCGTCGCGCCGAATCCCTGGATGCCATAGGCGCCCGCCTTGTCCATCGGCTCGCCGGTGTCGACGTACTCGCCGATCGCCTCGGCCGTGAGCGCGCGGAAGGTCACCGCGACCTCTTCGACCGCGCTCTCGACGCGACTCCCTCGCGCGACGGCCATCGCGGTGAAGACCGTGTGCGTCCTGCCGTTCAATCGCCCGAGGATCGTCCGCGCATCGGCCGCGTCGATCGGCTTGCCGAGGATCGCCCCGTCAAGCACGACGATCGTGTCGGCGGCGATGACGACCGCGTCAGGGTGGCGCGCGGCGAGGCGCTCCGCCTTCTCGCGCGCCAGCCGCTCGCAGTGAGGGAGGGGCTGTTCCCCCGGCCGCACCGACTCGTCGATATCGGCCGGCCGCACCGCGTGCCACACGCCGATCAGCGTCAGCAGCTCGCGCCGACGCGGCGACTGGGAGGCGAGGATCACCTCGACCGGGACGTGGGCGCTCATCGCTCGAGCCAGAGGGTGACCGGGCCGTCGTTCACGAGCTCGACCTCCATCATCGCGCCGAACTCCCCCGTCTCGACGGTGAGGCCGCGCTCGCGCAGGGCGGAGACGAACCCCTCATAGAGCGGGATCGCCTGCTCCGGACGCGCGGCGTCTACGAAGCTGGGGCGTCGCCCCTTCGATGCGTCCCCGTAGAGCGTGAACTGGCTCACGACGAGCACTGCCCCACCGACCTCGGCGAGGTCCAGGTTCATCTTCCCGTCGGCATCGCCGAAGAGCCGAAGCCCCGCGACCTTCTCGGCCATCCAGCCGACCTGCGCCGTCGAGTCGGCGGCGGTGAAGCCGACGAGCAGGCAGAACCCGCGTCCGATCCGACCGGTGACGCGACCTCCGACCCGGACCTCGGCCTGTGCGACGCGCTGCAGCAGCACCCGCATCGGCGGGCGCTACTCGACCGTCACCGACTTGGCGAGGTTCCGCGGCATGTCGACGTTCGCGCCGCGCTTCACCGCGATGTAGTAGGCGAGGAGTTGCAGCGGGATGCTGGCGAGCACCGGGGTGAGCATGTCGATCGTGTGCGGGACGCGGATCTCGTGGTCCATCAGGCCCTCGAGCGCCGGTTCCTCCCGGCTCGTGATCACGATCGTCCGGCCGTGCCGCGCGCGGACCTCCTGGATGTTCGACACGATCTTCTCGAACACGGCGTCGTGCGGCGCCACGAACACCACCGGCATCGACTCGTCGATCAGCGCGATCGGACCGTGCTTCATCTCGGCCGCCGGATATCCCTCGGCGTGGATGTAGCTGATCTCCTTCAGCTTCAGCGCTCCCTCGAGCGCCGCCGGGAAGTTGTAGCCGCGCCCCAGGTAGAGGAAGTTCCGGGCGTCCTTGTACGCCTCGGCGATCTTCTCGATCTCCGGCGCGCGGTCGAGGATCGACTGGATCTGCTGCGGCAGTTCGTGGAGCGCCTGGGCGACCTCGCGGCCGCGCATCACCGACAGCGTCCGCTTCCGCGCGAGCTTGAGTGCGAAGAGCGCGAGCGCGACCACCTGACTGGTGAAGGCCTTGGTCGAGGCGACGCCGATCTCCGGCCCGGCGTGCAGGTAGATCCCGCCGTCATCCTCGCGGGCGATCGTCGAGCCGACCACGTTGACGAAGCCGAGCGTGTGCGCGCCGCGCCGCTTCGCCTCGCGCATCGCCGCGAGCGTGTCGGCGGTCTCGCCCGATTGCGAGATGACGATGCAGAGCGTGCGAGGCGTGACGATCGGGTTCCGGTACCGGAACTCGGACGCGTACTCCACCTCGCATGGGATCCGCGCGAAGTCCTCGATCATCATCTCGCCGATCAGCGCCGAGTGCCAGCTCGTCCCGCAGGCGGTGAGGACCACCTGGTCGATGTTCATCAACTGGTCGTGGCTCATGTTGATGCCACCGAGCTTGGAGGTGCCATCCTCGAGGATGAGCCGGCCGCGCATCGTGTTCTCGACCGTCTGCGGCTGCTCGAAGATCTCCTTCAGCATGAAGTGGTCGTAGCCGCCGCGTTCGATCGCCGCGAGGTCCCACTCGATCGTCTGCGACTGCCGACGGATCGGCGTCGCGTTGATGTCCATCACCTTGTAGCCATCGGGCGTCAGCACCGCGAGGTCGCCGTCGTCCAGATAGACCACCTCGCGGGTGTGCGCGAGGATCGCCGAGGCGTCGCTCGCGATGAAGTACTCGCCCGTGCCGACGCCGATCAGCAGGGGACTTCCCTTCCGCGCCGCGACGATCTTCGCCGGGTCCTTGCTGCAGACCACCGCGATGCCGAAGGTCCCCTCGACCTTGCGCAGCGCACCGATCACCGCCTCCTCGAGCGAACCGTCGAAGAGTTCCTGCACCAGGTGCGCGATCGTCTCGGTGTCGGTGTCGGAACGGAAGGTGTGCCCGAGGGCGATCAGCTGCTTCCGCAGCACGTCGGCGTTCTCGATGATGCCGTTGTGGACCACGGCGACCGTCTCGTCGCTGCTCAGGTGCGGATGCGCGTTGCGCTCGGTCGGCGGGCCGTGCGTCGCCCAACGTGTGTGGGCGATGCCGACCTTGCCCGTCACCGGGTCGGCGGCGAGGGTCCCCTCCAGCTTGGCGATCTTCCCGGCGGCGCGACGGATCTCGAGGGACTCACCGTCGAAGACGGCGACGCCGGCGGAGTCATACCCGCGATACTCGAGGCGCTTGAGCCCCTCGATCAGCAGCGGGGTGGCCTGCTTGGGACCGATGTAGCCGACGATACCACACATGGGCAGAAGGGGGATGGGAGAGGGGAGATGGGGGAGTCGCGGTCTGAGGATCGGAGTGTGGCGCCGCGTGGCGCGACCTCACAGCTCCCCTCTCCCATCTCACATCTGCAGTTTAGCCAGCAACTCCCGCCCCCGCTCGACCAGCGCCGCGGCGGCGTCCTTCGTCGGGGCCTCGGCGATCACCCGCACGATCGGCTCGGTCCCTGAGGGCCTGACGTGGATCCACCGGTCCGGCCAACCCAGGCGGAGACCGTCCTGCGTGTCGGCCTCGGCGTCAGGGAAGGCGCCACGCAGCGCCGCGTACACAGTGTCGAGTGGCTGCGCCGGCCGGTCCAGCTTCTCCTTGATGATCGCGTACCGGGGGAACCGCGCGACCGTCTTGGAGAGCGGCTCCCCATCCTCGTGCATCAGTTGCAAGAGGAGTGCCACTCCGAGCGGCGCGTCCCGTCCGAGGTGCAACTCGGGGAGGATCACCCCGCCGTTCCCCTCACCCCCGATCACCGCGCCCTCGGCGCGCATCCGGAGGGCCACGTTCACCTCGCCGACCGGGGCCCGGATCACCCGCGACCCTCGCTCGGCCGCCATGTCGTCGACGATCCGGCTCGTCGAGAGGTTGGTCACCACCGGGCCGCTCCGATGTCTCAGCACGACACGCGTCGCGAGCGCCAGCGTGTAGTCCTCGCCGATCGCGAGGCCGGCGTCCGAGACGACGGCGAGCCGGTCGACGTCAGGGTCGGTGGCGAAGCCGATGTGGGCGCCGGTCGAGCGCACCAGCGCCTCGAGGGCGCCGAGGTTCTCCGGGATCGGCTCGGGAGGCCGAGGAAAGCGACCATCGCTCTCCAACTCGATGCCGTGCACGTCGCAGCCAAGAAGGTCGAGGAGTCGCGGGATGATCGCCCCGCCGGCGCCGCGACAGGCGTCATAGGCGACGCGGTAGTGTCGTGCGCGGATGCCCGGCACATCGAGGAACGGCAGGGCGAGCACCTGGTCGAGGTGCCGCGAGATCGCGTCACCGTCGTACCGCGTCGCGCCGAGGTGGTCCCAAGTGGCGTAGGGCGTCCCCTGCTCGACAAGGGCGCGCATCTCGGCACCCTGCGCCGCACTGAGGAAGAGTCCATCGGGGCCGATGAACTTGAGCGCGTTCCACTCGATGGGATTGTGGCTCGCGGTGATGGCGAGCCCCCCTGCGGCGTGGTGGTGCTCGACCGCGAGTTGGAGCGTGGGCGTCGTCGTCAGGCCGATGTCGATCACGTCCGCCCCGACACTCTCGAGCGCGGCGCGGGTGACGGTGTGGAAGAGGGGCCCCGTCACTCGCGAGTCGCGACCCAGCACGACGGCGCGCGAGCCACCGCGGGCGATCGCCCACGCGCCGAAGGCGGCGGCGTAGCGCGCGACGACCTCGGGGGTCAGGCCGAAGCCCACGCGCCCCCGGATACCGGAGACGCTGATCATCAGGCGCGGATCGCTCACAGACGGGAAACTAGGGGATGGGAGACAGAAGAAGGAAGATGGGAGTTGGAAGGTGGATTCGGCGCGAGAACGCGGTCACCTTTCCCCTTTCACCTTCCACCTTCCTCCCGTCGTTCTTGGATCTCCTGACCCTGCGTCTCGCCGCGAGCGGCGGCTCGATCGACGGCCACGCGGCCTCGGCGCTCGTGGCTGCGGGGTTCACGCTGCTGCAACGGTCGGCGGCGCTCGTGCGTGCGCTCGACGGACGACGCGCCGGCGTTCTGCTGCCGCCCTCCCCCCAGTTCCTCGTGGCGCTCGGGGCCGCCGAGGGGCGTGGCGCCCTCCTGCTCGGCTGGGATTCCGACGCGACGACGATCGCGGACGTGGTGCGCACGGAACGCATCGGGGTGCTCTTCACCCTCGCGGACGCGGTCGCGCGCCTCCCCGCCGGAACGATGCGCGTGCTCCTCGACGGAGCGCCGCGCAGCGCCGACGTCGTGGTGCCCGACGCCGAACGACGGTCGGTCGACCTGGGCTCGCATTTCCCGCTGACCGTTGAGGGGGACGCCACCGCGCCGGGGCGCGACGAAGAGGGGCTCGTTACCTACGACGACGGAACCCATCGGTGGATCTCCCACTCCCATCGAGAACTGATTGACGGCGGACGGCGGCGGGCGGTCTCGCTCACTCCATCGGACCTCGACGTCGACCCGGCCGTGTCCTGGGCCGACCTCGGTGCGTTCCTCGACACCGGCCTCGGCCCCCTGCTCGCCGGAGCGCGCCTGCGCACGCGACGCGGTGAGCCGAGGCTTGCCGGGGCCGCGTCCACCCGGGTTTCTTGAGGGATGCGATTCGCGTTCCCGGTCGGCGTGATCCTGCTCGTGGCGTTCGAGGTCGCGAACGTCTTCTTCATCATGCCGATGCCCGGCAGCCAGCGGATGCGGAGCCTGGAGTTCGCGTATCTGCTCTACGCGTGGCGCTGGGCGTTCCGGCTCGTCGCGGTGGGGCTCATCCTGGCGGGATTACCATCGGCGTGGCGCGGCGGTGTGGTTCGTCGTGCGGCGACGGTGGTCGCGCTGCTGGTCGGCGGCGCGCTCACGTGGATGTTCAACTTCACGATGCCGGCCGACCGGATCTTCCTCCAACCGACGGTGCTCGTGATGGCAGTGCCGGATCGCAACGCGGTCGCGCTCGACCGGCTCGTGGTCGGCATCGAGGTCGCCGGCGAAGCGAGGGCATATCCCCTGCAGTTCATCGGCTACCATCACCAGGTGCGCGACAACATCCGCGGCACCGAGGTGATGGTGAGTTACTGCACCGTCTGCCGCACCGGACGGGTGTTCGAGCCGAGGATCGACGGCGAACTCGCGACCTTCCGACTGGTCGGGATGGACCACTTCAACGCGATGCTCGAGGACCGTGCCACCGGCAGCTGGTGGCGTCAGGCGAATGGCGAGGCGGTCACGGGCCCGAGCAAGGGGAAGTCCCTGCCGGAGATCCCGAGCCGACAGGTGACACTCCGACAATGGCTCGCGCTCTATCCGGCGAGTCTCGTGATGCAGCCCGATCCGGCATTCACGGAGCAGTACGCGAAGGACTACGCGTTCGAGCGCGGCACGAGTCGCGGCCGACTCACCGGCACCGACCCACGGTCGTGGGAGGAGAAGTCCTGGGTGGTCGGGCTCCGTGTCGGTGGAGCGGCCCGGGCCTACGACTGGAACGACCTGCTTCGCGTTGGGGCGATCAACGACACGCTTGGCGGCCAGCCGGTGGTGATCGCCGTCGCCGCGGACAGCGCGAGCTTCTTCGCCTTCGCACGCCCTGACACCGCGACGCGCTTCACCGTCGCCGTTGACTCGCTGCGCAGCGGACAGCTGGCGTACGCCTTCAACGGTCGCGGACGGGCCGGCGCACTCAACGCGATCGTCGCGAGCCAGGAGTTCTGGCACAGCTGGCGCACCTTCGTCCCGACGACGACCCAGTACCATCCGCAGTAGTTTGCAGTTCCGCCGTCCGCCCTCCGCCCTCCGCCGGCTCGCAAATGACCCGCGTCTTCCCAGAGGACCTCAAGCCGCGCTTCTCCACGCGCGCGATCCACGCCGGCCAGCGCCCCGACCCGACCTCGGGTGCGATCATGCCGCCGATCTACCAGACCTCGACCTACGCGCAGGAGTCGCTAGGGGTCAACAAGGGCTACGAGTATGCGCGCGGCAAGAACCCCACGCGCGAGTGCCTGGAGCGGAACGTCGCCGCGCTCGAGGGAGCCAACCACGGCTTCGCCTTCTCGTCGGGGATGGGGTGCGTCGACTCGATCTCGAAGCTCTTCAGGTCCGGTGACCACCTCGTGGTCGGCTCCAACGTCTATGGCGGGACGTTCCGCCTCTTCGACAAGATCCTGCAGCACTTCGGGCTCCAGTTCAGCTGGGTCGACACCCGCGACCCGCAGCGGATCGCCGACGCGATGCGGCCGAATACCAAGGCGGTGATGCTCGAGACGCCGACGAATCCGTTGATGCACTTGACCGACATCGCCGCCGCGAGCGCTATCGCGAAGAAGGCCGGTGCCCTCACGATCGTCGACAACACCTTTGCGACGCCCTATTTCCAGCGTCCCCTCGCGCTCGGCGCCGACATCGTCTGGCACTCGAGCACGAAGTACCTCAACGGCCACTCCGACGTGATCGGGGGCGTCGCGGCACTCAACGACGACACGCTCGCCACGCGACTCCAGTTCAATCTCAACTCCGCCGGCGCCGTCCCCGGTCCGATGGACAGTTGGCTCGTCCTGCGCGGCACCAAGACGCTCGCTCTCCGGATGCGGCAGCACGACGCGAATGGCCGGCAAGTCGCCGCCTGGCTCGCGAACCGCGTCGGGGAGTCGAAGGTCTTCTATCCGGGCCTCGCCTCGCACCCCCAGCACGAACTCGCGAAGCGCCAGATGAGCGGCTTCGGCGGGATGGTCTCGGTCGAGACCGGCTCGAAGGAGAATGCGAACCGGATCGTGAGTCGGGTGAAGGTGTTCACGCTGGCCGAGTCACTCGGCGGCGTCGAATCACTGGTCTGCCAGCCGGCTGGGATGACTCACGCCTCGATCGAACCAGCGCGCCGGCTCGAGATCGGGATCACGGATGGGCTGCTGCGGTTCTCGTGCGGGGTCGAGGATGTCGAGGACCTGATCGAGGATCTCGAGCAAGCTTTCTCTGGGCTCTGAACTGTAGGTGAAAGGGGGAAGGGGGAAGGTGAAAGGAACGACAACCCATCGTGGCAAGCGGCCCGCCCGAACGGGCGGGCCCCTTCCCCCTTCCACCTTCCATCTGCCGTTCAGCGACACTTCCCCCTCGCCGGATCGTAGGGAAACGCATCTCGCACACAGGAGCCGCCGATGGCCCGCACCATACTGACCGACATCTCCTCCCTCACCTGGGAGCACCCGGCCGACCGCGCCGCGCTCAACGCGCTTCGCGCGATCCCCGGCTTCGAACAGGTCGTCAACAAGATCGCGAGCGTCTTCGGCGAGCGCGGCGTGCGACACCTCTTCACCGCGAACGCTGTCCGCGTCGGTCCGACCCAGCGCCCCGACCTCGACGCGCTCTGGACTGACGTCCTCAAGACGATGGACTGGCACAAGCGGCCGCAACTCTACGTCACCTTCACTCCCGACATCAACGCCGGAGCGGTCGGCTTCGGCGATCCCTTCGTCGTCATCAACTCGGCGAGTCTCGAACACCTGACGCGCGATGAAGTGCGGGTACTCCTCTCGCACGAGCTCGGCCACGTGATGAGCGGCCACGTGACCTACCGGACGATCGCGCAGATCATCCTCCTCGTCGGACTCGGGAACCTTCCCTTCCTCGCGGGGATAGCGCTCCTCCCGTTCCAGATGGCGATCCTCGAGTGGTACCGGAAGAGCGAGCTCTCCTGCGACCGCGCGGCCCTCCTCGAGGCGCAGGACCCGAACCTCGTCCTCACGACCTTCATGAAGCTCTCGGGCGGCCCGGAGTTCGGGGACAAGCTCGACCTCGAGGCGTTCAAGGCGCAGGCGAAGGAGTACGAGACCGATGACACCTCGTGGGATACGGTACTCAAGGCGATCAATGTCGTGTTCCGCCAGCACCCCTTCTTCACCGTTCGGGCGGGTGAGGTGCAGCGCTGGATTTCTTCCGGCGCGTACGAAAAGGTTCTCGCCGGTGACTACAAGCGCCGCGCCGACGTGAAGCCCGGCGACGGACTCGGCAACGACATGAAGGAGGCGTCGAGCTACTACGCGGGGCGCGCCAGGGCCGCCGCCGACAAGGTCGGCGACTCGATCAACCGGGCGAAGACCGCCTTCTCGGACGCGTTCAAGGGCGGATCGCGGTGAAGGTGCTGATCGTCGGCGGCGGAGGCCGCGAGCACGCGCTCGCCTGGAGACTCCGCCGCGACGATCCCACCTGCGAGATCATCGCCGCGCCGGGGAATCCGGGGATCGCCAAGCTCGGCCGCTGCGTGGACCTGGATCCGATGAACTTCGACGCCCTCGTCACGCTCGCGCGTGGCGAGGGCGTCGACTTCACCCTCGTCGGCCCCGAGGCGCCCCTCGAGGCCGGGATCGTCGACCGCTTTCGCAGTGAACGATTGGCCGTGTTCGGACCGACCAAGTCCGCGGCACGGATCGAGACCTCCAAGCGATTCGCCAAGGAGCTGATGCTCGCCGCCGGAGTCCCGACGTCGTCGGCGCGCGTCTTCACTGACGCCGCAGCCGCGAAACGCGAGGTTCGTCGCCTCGGCGCACCGGTCGTCGTGAAGGCGTCGGGGATCGCCGCCGGAAAGGGCGTCATCGTCGCGACGACGATCGCCGAGGCCGAGGCGGCCGTGGACTCGATGCTCGTCGCCCACGTCTTCGGAGCGGCGGGAGCCGAGGTGCTGGTCGAGGAGTACATGGAGGGCGAGGAGCTCTCGCTCTTCGCGATCACAGACGGGACGCATCTCCTCCCCTTCATCGCGGCGCAGGACCACAAGCGCATCGGCGAAGGGGACACCGGCCCCAACACCGGCGGGATGGGCGCCTACGCGCCGGTCTCGATCGCCCCACCGGCCCTGATCGACGACGCCGTCGCGCGCATCTTCGCTCCAACGCTCCGTGCAATGCGGGATGACGGGTGCCCGTTCACGGGACTGCTCTACGCCGGCCTGATGCTCACGCGCGATGGACCGAAGGTCGTCGAGTTCAACTGTCGCTTCGGCGACCCCGAGACGCAGGCCCTGCTGCCGCTGCTCGATTCGAGCTTGCTCGAGCCGCTGCAGCAGGTCGCCCGCGGCGACTCGCTCGCCGGCGCGACGCCGCTCCGCTGGCAGCAGCGATCCTCCGTGACGACGGTCGTCGCAGCGGGCGGTTATCCCGGACCGATCGCGAGCGGCGATCTGATCGCATTGCCCGACGATGAGAGCGACACCATCGTCTTCCACGCCGGGACGAAGCGCCTCGCGTCGGGGGATCTCGTGACGGCCGGGGGCCGCGTCGTCGCCGTCACCGCACTCGGCGCGACGATCGCGGCGGCGCAGTGGCGCAGCGCGGCAATGGCCGCGCGCGTGGTCTTCGCCGGCCACCAGTACCGGCGAGACATCGGCTGGCGCGAGATCGCGCGCGCCCGCTAGCGGGCCCGACCGGTGCCCGAACTCCCCGAGACCGAGACGATCGCTCGCGACCTCGACGCCGCGATCCGCGGCGCGACTGTTCGCCAGGTCACCGTTCGCCGCGCCGATGTCCTGCGCGGCGTCACCGGCCACCGACTCGCGACGCGTCTCGCCGGTCAGCGCATCGACCGCGTGACGCGCCGTGCCAAGAGCATCGTCCTGGCGCTCGGGGAGTACCGCCTCGTCGTCACGCCCCGTTTCACCGGGACACTCCTTCTCGGCGGGCCGGACGACGACGATCCCTACACCTGCGCGCGCCTCGACCTCGCGGATGGCCGGGTCCTGCGCTATCGCGACATCCGTCGACTCGGCACGCTCGCACTCCTCGACGGGGCCTCGTACGACGGATGGGACCGCTCGCTGGGCCCCGAACCCCTTGACCCCTCCTTCACACACGAGAGATTCAGGCAGATCATCCGAGGATCGCAACGACCGGTGAAGTCGATCCTGATGGACCAGAGCCGCTTGGCGGGCATCGGCAACATCTACGCGAACGAAGCCTGCTGGCACGCGCGCGTGCGCCCGGCGCGACGCGGCGGCACCCTCACGCGTCAGGAGTGTGCCACCCTCCTCGACGCCCTCCGCGCCATCCTCGCCGACTCGATCGCCCTTCGCGGTACGACCTTTCGCGACTTCCGTGACGCCTACGGCGCGCGCGGCGGTTACGCGGTGCGTCTGCGGGCCTATGGTCGCGACGGCGAGCCCTGTGCGCGATGCCGCACTCCGATCAGGGTGACGCGCACGATCGATCGACGGGCGACCTACTGGTGTCCCGGCGCGGGGTGCCAGCGATGAGCCCGCGACGCCGGCGCCGTCGCCCCGTCGCCCCGTCGAAGGACGTGGAGATGCGGATCGACAACCTCCTCGCCCTCGTGAAAGACGGCGCCCGGGACGTCCCGGGGGTCTACCGCATGACGTCGGCCGACGGCGAGGTCATCTACGTCGGGAAGTCGAAGGCACTGCGCACGCGACTGCTCAGTTACTTCCGTGCACGCTTTCCCAAGGACAAGGGCGCGCGGATCCTGCGGGAGGCGGCCGCCCTCGAGTGGGAACCGCTGCCAAGCGAGTTCGCCGCTCTCATACGGGAACTGCGGCTCATCAAGCAGTTCCGCCCGCGCTACAACGTCTCGATGAAGCGCGATGCGCGGCATCACGCCTTCGTGCGCGTCTCGCGCGGCCCGGCACCGCGCTTCCAGGTCGTGCGCGGCGCCGGCACCGACGAGACCGGCACCTACTATGGTCCGTTCCGCGGGGCGCAGCAGCTCGAAGAAGCGCTCCGCGAGCTCAACGACGCGCTGGGACTCCGCGATTGCCGCCTCGACCAGCCGATGCATTTCGCCGACCAGCCCGACCTACTGCCCCTCCCGACACGGACGCCTGGCTGCATTCGCCACGAGATCGGGAAGTGCCTCGGCCCCTGCGTTGGTGCGGTGCGGGAGAACGAGTACCTGCAGCGCTTTCGGATCGCCCGTGAGTTCCTGGAGGGGGCGCACGAGTCCCCGCTGCATCCGCTGCGTGCGCAGATGGAGGCCTCGAGCGTCGCGCTCGACTTCGAGCGCGCCGCCTCGCTCCGTGACCGCATCCAGCGCCTCGAGTCGCTGCGTGAGCAGTTCGGGCGCATCCGATTCGCCCTCGAATCCCTCTCGTTCGTCTACACGATCCCCGGTGCCGTCCCGACTGAGGACCGCTCTTACGTGGTGCGACGCGGGCGGGTGCGCGCCGAGTTCCCCGTTCCGCGCAGCACGGCGGAGCGTCGCATGCTCGACTCGAAGGTCGGCGAACTGCTCGCCCCCGGCGACCGCCAGCACGCGACCGTCCCCGGTCACGAGGTGGATGAGGTGCTGTTGGTCGCCGCGTGGTTCCGGAAGCATCCGACCGAGCTCGAGCGAACGACGCCGATCGCCAACGCGCCAACTGCCGACGCCAGGAGCGCCTGACCATGCGAGTCCTGGTCGCCGAGGACGACCGTCAGATGTCCCAGCTGCTCTGCGCGATGTTGCAGAGTGCCGGCCACAAGGCCATCCCGGCATTCGATGGGGCCAGTGCGCTGATGGCGGCGATGCGCACACCGGCGCCCGACCTCATCGTGCTCGACCTCTACATGCCGGCAGGGGATGGCCACACGACATTGTCCAAGCTCAAGCAGTCGGCCAAGACGTCACTGATCCCGGTCATCATCGTGAGTGCCGAGAAGGATCCCGCGATCCAGGCGGAGCTCAAGGCGGCCGGCGCGATCACTTTCCTCACGAAGCCGGTGATCCCCGACAACTTCATCGCCGCGGTCGAGGCGTTCGGACCACCGTCGAAGTAGTCACTCGGCCAGCTCCACCAGCGTGACCTCGGCGCGTCCGGCGACGATCGTGAGCCGCGCGACGCTCGGCACGAGGTCGAAACGCCGCGGACCCGCCGATCCTGGATTCACGATCAATCGCTCGCCCACTCGCTCGACGAGTTGTCGGTGCGTGTGCCCGTAGACGCACACATCGGCATCGTACGCCGCCGCGACCGTCGCCGCAGCGGGCCGCCCCAGTTCATGCCCGTGGCTCACGTGGATCCGGAGCCCCCCGAGCGTGAGGTCGAGCCGCTCCTTGAGCCGCGGATCGTCGGGGTGGTCGCAGTTGCCGAAGACCGCCTGCACGGGGGCGATGAGCGCGAGTTCGTCGAGGATCTCGTCACCGCAGACGTCGCCGGCGTGGAGGATCAGTGACACGCCCTTGAGCGCCCGGTGCACGTCGGGCCTCAAGAGGCCGTGCGTGTCCGAGATGAGCCCGATCTGGGTGACAGAGGAGCGGGCCGCCATCAGGTCCCGTCGGCGCTCGCTCCCCAACGGGGCACGAGGGTGTTGGGCACGCCGAGGTGATCGAGGGCGCGGGCGACGACGAAGTCGACGAGGTCACTGACTGACACCGGCCGATGATAGAACCCAGGCGCCGCGGGCATCACGACCGCGCCGGCCATCGTCACGCGGCGCATGTTCTCAAGGTGCACGAGCGAGAGCGGCGTCTCGCGGGTGACGAGAAGGAGTGGACGGCGTTCCTTGAGTGCGACATCGGCGGCCCGTTCGATCAGCGAACGCGACGAGCCCATCGCGATCCCGGCCAGCGTGCCCATCGAGCAGGGGCAGATGACCATCCCTCCGGAGAGCGACGAGCCCGACGCCGGCGCCGCCCCCCGATCCCCGTCGTCGTAGTTCGTCACGAACCGGTCGAAGCGCTCGGCGCCGACGACTGTGCGCAGCGTGGCGAGGTCGGAGACGTCGCTCTCGGTGTGGAGGAGGCGGTAGCCGTGCGACGAGACGATGAGTGAGACGCGTCGTCCCGCGATCAAGAGCTGCTCGAGGAGACGGATCGCGTAGGGCGCGCCGGAGGCCCCGGTGATCGCCATCACGATCGGCGAGGCTGCGTCGGCAGGGCGCGTCAGCGAACGAGCCTGTCGGCGAGCACGAAGCCGAAGAAGGTGATCGAGATGACGCCGTTCATCGTGAAGAACGCGGCGTCGAGGCGGCTCAGGTCGTCCGGCGCGACGAGGGCGTGCTCATAGGCGAGGATCGTGGCAGCGACGAGCACGCCGGCCCACGCGAGCAGGCCGCCACCCGAACCCCACACCGTCACGGCGAGCGCGGTCACCGTGAGGAGGTGCATTCCCCGCGCCACCGCGAGGGCGCGCGGCACGCCGACCGCCG
Organism: Gemmatimonadaceae bacterium; assembly: GCA_031396245.1. Classification (GTDB taxonomy): domain Bacteria; phylum Gemmatimonadota; class Gemmatimonadetes; order Gemmatimonadales; family Gemmatimonadaceae; genus Pseudogemmatithrix. The sequence goes on along the minus strand of JANNKK010000085.1, from coordinate 3,559 downwards.
CGGGGATCGAGTGCAGGCCCTGCGAACGGTCGAACTCGACGTCCGGCAGTGCGTAGAGGATGTCGAAGCCGCCCGACCAGGACATCACGCCAACGGTCAGCGCGGCGAGCAGCCACCAGGGCTCGCTCCACGCCCCCGTCACCGCGAGGTAGCCGCCGACCGGAGCGATCGCGAGACCGAGTCCGAGCACGAGATGCGCGTACCGCGTGAACCGCTTCGTGAAGGAGTAGAAGCAGACCCACGCCAGCGCGACCGGTGAGAGCAGCAAGCAGAGGGGACCGAGCATCCAGGCCGCGAGCACGAAGAGCGCGGCCGCGAGCGCCACCGTCACCCACGCCTCCCCGAGGCCGATCACCCCGCGCGGGATCTCGCGCTGCGCGGTGCGTGGGTTCCGCGCGTCGTATTCGCGGTCGACGATCCGGTTCACCGCCATCGCCACCCACCGCGCCGCTGAGAAGGCGAGCACGACCCAGCCGACCATCCCCACCGTCACCGGGGAGGCCGCCGACGCGATCGTCACGCCGACCAGGGCGAAAGGGAGCGCGAAGACGGTATGCGGGAGCTTGACGAAGCTCGCCCAGCGCGCGAGGCCCGAGTCGCCGGCGAAGGTCTGTCCCTCGCGCGCCCCGCTCATCGCGTGATCCCCAAACGCGGCCAGAGCGCGTCCACCTTCGCCTTGGTCGCCGCGTCCATCTCGATGACCTTGGGCCAGTCGCGCGTGAATCCCTCCTCCGGCCACTTCCTCGTCGCGTCGATCCCCATCTTCGAACCATAGGTGAAGGCGCGGCTCGAGTGGTCCAGCACATCCATCGGCCCCATCGTGAATCGGGTGTCGCGCTGGGGATCGATGTTGTTGAGCGCGACCCACCACGCTTCCTGCGGGTCCTGCACGTCGACCCAGTCGTCGACCACGATCAGCACCTTCGCCAGCGACATCAGTCCCGCGCCCCAGAGTGCGTTCATCACCTTGTACGCCTGCCCCGGATAGCTCTTCTTGATCGAGACGAAGACGAGGTTGTGGAAGATCCCCTCGGCCGGCATGTGGTAGTCCACGACTTCCGGCGTCGTGAGCTTGAGCAGCGGGAGGAAGATCCGCTCCGTCGCGTGCCCGAGGTAGTAGTCCTCCATCGGCGGCCGCCCGACGATCGTGGCGCAATACACCGCCTCCTTCCGCATCGTGATCGCGGTGACGTGCACCTTCGGGTAGAGGTCGGCCTCCGAGTAGTAGCCGGTGTGGTCGCCGAACGGTCCCTCGGTGACGAGGGCTTCCTTCGGGTCGATGTAGCCCTCGATCACGATCTCGGCGTCGGCCGGCACCTCGAGGTCGCAGGTGAGCGCCTTGGTGAGTCGCACCGGGGCGCGTCGCAGGAACCCCGCAAAGATGAATTCGTCGACGTTCGGGGGGAGCGGCGCACTTGCCGAATACATCGACGCCGGATCGGCGCCGATCACGATGCAGACCGGCATCCGCTCCCCGCGTTCCGCCATCTCACGCCAGTGCGCCGCGCCGGTCTTGTGCCGCTGCCAGTGCATCGCGACTTCCTTCTTCCCGAGCTGCTGCACGCGATACATCCCGACGTTCCTGATCCCGCGCACCGGATCCTTGGAGACGACGGCCGTCATCGTCAGGAAGGGGCCACCATCCTCCGGCCAGGTGGTGAGCACCGGGAGGCGATCGAGGTCGATCTCGCTTCCCTGCCAGACCACCTCCTGGCAGGCGGCGGAGCCGCTCACGGTGCGCGGCGGGAACTTGGCAATCTCGAGGAGCCGCGGAAGGAGCTGGAGCTTGCCGAGGAATCCCTCGGGGACCTTGAGGTCCATCAGCTTGGTGATCCGGTCGCCGTGGTCGTCGAGCTTCGGGACCCCCAGCGCAAGCGCCATCCGCGTCATCGAACCGAAGAGGTTGATCGCGACCGGATACGCCGACGCCGAGCCGTCGCGCAGGAGCGGCTTCTGGAAGAGAAGCGCGGGTCCGCCGCCGGGCATCTTCATGACCCGATCGGCGATCTCGCACATCTCGAGGTGCACGCTCACCGGTTCGGCGATGCGCTTGAGCTCCCCCGCAGCGTCGATCGCGGCGATGAACTCCTGCAGCGTGTCGAGGGTCCCGCTCACTTGGTGCCTACGTGCACGGCCGCGATCCCGAACGTGAGGGGTTCCCACGCCACGCCGGTGAAGCCCGCCGACCGCATCGCGTCGGCCAGCGCCGCCGTCTCGGGGAAGTTCGCGACCGACTTCGGCAGGTAGGTGTAGGCCGTCGGGTGACCGCTCACGACGCGGCCGATCAGGGGCAGGATGCGACGGAAGTAGAAGAGGTAGAGCGCGCGCACGAGAGGAAAGCGGGGCGTGGAGAACTCGAGGATGACGAACCGTGCGCCGGGCTTGAGGACGCGGTGGACCTCACGCAGGCCTGCCCCGAGGTCAGAGACGTTCCGGATCCCGAAGGCGACGATCGCTCCGTCGAGCGAGGAGTCCCTCACCGGGAGCGCCAGCGCGTCGGCAGTGACCGGCGCGAGGACCGTCGGCGAGGCCTTCCCGGCACCGGCGCGCAGCATCGGCTCGGCGAAGTCGGCGGCGAGGATGCGCCCGCGGAAGCCGGCGAGGCGGCTCAGCATCGCGCCGACGTCCAACGTGCCCGCGCAAAGGTCGAGGTAGGTGCCGCCGGGCCGCGCCATCCATCCGAGTCGGTCGAGCGCGACGCGGCGCCACGTCCGGTCGATCCCGAGCGAGAGGAGGTGATTGAGCAGATCGTAGCGCGGGGCGATCTCCGAGAAGATCCGCTGTACATAGGTGCGCTTCCCCGCCGCCGACGTGCCCGAAGCGGCTGCGGCGGCCTCGAGCGCTTCCGTGTCGAGCGCATGCGACATCATCCCGAAAGTTGCCCGGCGTCGAGGGGCCGGGCAAGTTTCCCGGTTGCCGATGGCGCCTCCACTCGATCTACCCAACCTTCCGGACGCCGACGTCGTCGCGCTCGCCCAGAAGGGACGGGAGGCGGCCTTCCGGGAGCTCATCCGGCGCTACGAACGCCCGGTCTTCTCGCTCATCTACCGGATGGTGCGCGACAGCACCGCGGCCGAGGACCTCGCGCAGGACTCGTTCATCAAGGTCCTCAACCACATCGACAAGTACCGCCCCGAGTTCAAATTCTCCAGTTGGCTGTTCAAGATCGCGAACAACATCGCGATCGATCACCTGCGCCGGCGCCAGCTCGACACCATCTCGATGGATGGGTCGCCGCACGCGATGACCGCGTCGGACATCGAGGCGACCCGATTCGACATCCCCGACGACGGGGAGAACGCCCTCGACGAACTCGCCGCCCGCGAACTCGGCTCGGAGATCGAACAGGCGATCGGGAAGCTCCGGCCCGAGTATCGGAACTGCATCATGCTCCGCCACGTCGAGGGCCGCAGCTACGAGGAGATCGCGGCCACGCTCGACCTCCCACTCGGCACCGTGAAGACCTACATCCACCGGGCGAGGCACCAGTTACGTGATGCCCTCGAGCATCTGCGGGAATGAGAAGACGGCGGACGTCAGACGGCGGACGGCAGCGACC
>JANNKK010000078.1:0-4502 GCA_031396245.1 Gemmatimonadaceae bacterium | reverse complement strand
GTCGGGCAGTTCGTGAAGCGCGGCCTCGAGGAGCAGCGCTGGTCGGTGGACCTCGTGGCCGATGGCGATGAGGGGGAGGGCCTCGCCAAGTCGCAACCCTATGACCTCATCGTGCTCGACCTGCGTCTCCCCGGCCGTTCGGGGCAACAGGTGCTGCGCAACCTCCGCGCTCGCGGGTTCGAGAAGCCGATCCTCGTGCTCACGGCCCAGGACGCGATCGACGCCAAGGTCGAGACGCTTAGGGCGGGGGCCGACGACTACGTCACCAAGCCCTTCGCCTTCGAGGAGTTGCTGGCGCGGGTGGAGGCGTTGGCGCGCCGCCCGCGCTCCATCGTATCACCACGGATCACGGTCGCTGACCTGGTCGTCGACCTCGACGCCCGCGAGGTGACGCGGGCCGGCCAGAAGGTCGAACTCACCCCGAAGGAGTTCCTCGTCCTCGAATACCTCGCCCGTCACGCCGGGCGGGTGCTCAGCCGGACGCTGATCACCGAGTATGCGTGGGGCTATCACTTCGACCCCGGCACGAACATCGTGGACGTCGTGATCAACCATCTGCGGAAGAAGATCGACGCGCTCCACGACAAGAAGCTGATCACCACCGTGCGCGGCGTCGGCTACGTGCTCAAGGGCTGACGGCCCGCCGTGGAGACGATCCGCGGGCGGCTCACGGTCGCGTTCACCATCGCGATGGCGGTGGCGCTCCTCGTCTTCGCGATGGTCGTCCTCGGGGGGGTCCGCCGCGCGAAGGAGACGGGCCTGCAGGATCGCCTCAATGGCGTCGCGGACCTCGCCACACAGTTCGTCGACCAGGCCGGGACCAACCTGTTCGAGAGTGTGATCGTCGGCGACGACACCCTCCCGACACCGAGCCGGCTCTCCTTCGGAGTGCGTCGCCTCCTCGCCACGCTGCCCGGCTACCTCTTCCTCGCCGACTCGGCGAAGGTCCTCTACCGGAGTGCCGCCGTCGAGCGGCTCACCCCAGGGGACCAGGGGCGTCTCACGAACGCGATCTTCCGCCTCTCACCGGCGCGTCCGATCGCGCGGGTCACGCTCGACTCGACGCGGCTGTATCTCGTCGCTCGATTCCAGCAGACGACGGCGCGGGTCCCGACACTGCGGGTGATCGCGGGATCGTCCGCGGTTCCCCTCGACCTCGTGCGGCTCGACAGCTTCTCGACGGTCGCCGTCGCGCTGCCGCTCGTCCTCTTCTTCGCGGTCCTGGTGTCGTGGGTGGTGATCGGGGCGATGCTCAGTCCGGTCGACCGCCTCATCGGCGACCTCGAAGCGATCCAGGATGGGCGTTCGCTGCACCGCCGCCTGCCGGTCGAGTCGGACGAGAACGAACTCGACCGCCTCGCCGGGACGATCAACGCGATGATCGCCCGACTCGAGGGGTCGTTCGCGGCCCTCCGGCGCTTCACCGCCGACGCCAGCCACGAACTCAAGACCCCGCTCACCGTCCTGCGCGCTGACATCGAGCGGGCGATGCAGTCCCCGCAGGCTTCGGTCGAGCAGTTGCAGCCCCTCGAGGAGGCGCTGTCGGAGACGGCGCGGATGGCTGACCTCGTGGATTCGCTGCTCACCCTCGCCCGGGCCGACGAGGGGAGATTCGACCTGCACCACGAGACGCTCGACTTGGACGCCGTCGTGAGGGATGTGCACGAGACGGCGCTCATCCTCGGCGAGGCGTCGAGTGTCGATATCGAGCTGGTCGAGCTGCAGGCGGCGAAGGTCGCTGGTGACGCGGTGCGTCTCCGGCAGCTCTTCCTGAATCTCGTCACGAACGCCATCAAGTACACCTCGCGAGGCGGCAAGGTGTCGCTCTCGCTCGAGCGCCGGGGGTCCAGCGCCGCCTTCGTGGTGCAGGATTCGGGGCTCGGTATCGCAGCGGCCGATCTCCCCTACATCTTCGACCGTTTCTGGCGGGCCGATCGGGCCCGCTCCCGCGGCGGCGAGCGGGGTGGGTTCGGCCTCGGCCTCGCGATCGCGCAGTGGATCGCCCACGCCCACGGCGGGACGATCGCCGTGGTGTCGCGCCTCGGGCGGGGCAGCACCTTCACCGTGACGTTGCCGACGATCGTCGGCGCATAAAGCTCATCGAATCGTCATCGTTGGCATTGCGCTCCCCTCATCGAGAGCGGGTATTGTCCGGTGTAGCCGGCCGGCGGAGCGTGTGTCGCCGCGCAGGCGATGCACACGGCCCGTTAAGCGAATCTTAATCTTTGCCGCCTACCGGGTCGGAGCAGGCCCCCTAAGGTTCAAGCACGGTCGAGGCTCCGAGCGCATGCGGAGCAGCGTCACGCGACTTTCACCAGCGGAGACGGACGCGTGTTCAACAACCTGATCGAGTCGAAGCCGGCCACGCAGCGGAGTTTCGGTGCCACGGTCTTCTCGGTGATCTTCCACGGGGCCGTCATCACCTTCTCGCTCTACGCGACGGCGCACGCCGTCACGACGCAAGAGGACGAGGTGGTCCAGAAGGTGGACTTCGTCGAGATCAAGAAGGACACGCCGCCGCCGCCCGATGAACCACCGCCGCCCCCCGACGTCGCGGCCCCGCCGCCGATCGCGAAGGGCTTCCAGGTCCTCTCCGCGCCGGTGAACATCCCCGACGTCATCCCGGAGATCGACCTCAACGCGAAGCTGACCAACGAGGACGACTTCTCCGGCAAGGGCGTCGCCGGCGGCATCGCCTCCGGTGTCGTCGGTGGCGTGGTGAACCAGGACCAGACCTACTTCGACTTCCAGGTCGAGAAGCCAGTCGCCTCGGCCCCCGGGACCGGTCAGCCCCGCTACCCGGACATCCTCCGCTCGGCCGGCGTCGAGGGGAAGGTGACGGCCCAGTTCGAGGTCGACACCACCGGCCGCGTCGTCATCGCCACGTTCCGCGTCATCAACACCGACCACGCCCTCTTCGAGACGGCGGTGCGGAACGCGCTCCCGCTGATGCGATTCATCCCCGCCGAGATCGGCGGCCGCAAGGTCCGACAGCTCGTGCAGCAGCCGTTCGTCTTCGCGATCCAGAAGTGACCCTCGTCCGCACCTCACGTTCCGTCAGGAGATCCGCACGATGAATTTGGACATTGGCTACATCTTCGAGCACAGCCCGCCGTTCGCCAAGGGCATCTGGCTCGTCCTCGCCATCATGTCGCTCTGGTCGCTCACAGTGGCCTTCGGCAAGTGGTGGAACCTCCGCAAGGCGCAGAAGGAGACGCTGAAGTTCGCGCCCGAGTTCTCCCAGTTCCTCGAGGAGGACAACCTCACCGAGGCGATCAACCTCGCGCAGAGCTACAAGAAGTCGCACGTCGCCCGGGTCCTCGGCGGCGCGCTCGATGAGGTGAAGCCGCTGATCATGGACGGCTCGGTCACCGTTTCCGACATCAACTCTGCCGAGCGCGCGGTGGAGCGCAACATGCTCGTCGAGATCGTCTCGCTGAAGCGCGGCCTCGCGATCCTCGCGACGGTCGGTTCGACCTCGCCCTTCGTCGGGCTGCTCGGCACCGTGTTCGGCATCATCAACGCCTTCGCGGCGATGGGTACCTCGGGCTCGACCGGCATCGCGGCGATCACCGTCGGCATCGCCGAAGCGCTGATCGCGACGGGCTTCGGCCTCCTCGTGGCCATCCCGGCGGTCTGGTTCTACAACTACTTCCAGACCAAGATCGACAACCTCACGGCCGAGATGACGTACGTGTCGAAGGAGATGATCGACTATCTCATCAAGGGCGTCTCGGGCGAGTTCGGCCGGTCGCGCTTCACGATGGAGTTCAGCAGGAAGGCCGCCGCCGGCGGCGCGCCCATCTCGCAGTAGTCGCCTCGAACCGCGGGAGTCGTTATGCAGATGAGCACTGGGAACGCCGTCAAGGCAGAACCGAATGTCGTCCCGATGATCGACGTGATGCTCGTGCTCCTCATCATCTTCATGGTGGTGACGCCGGCGATCGCCGCCGGCTTCACCGCCGAGCCACCCTCGGGCATCAACCTGAAGGCGCACCCGGAGGCCGATGAGGATCAGGTGCTCGGCATCGACAAGTTCGGCAACTACTACCTGAACAAGAAGCAGATCCCGTCCGAGCAGCTCGGCGAGCTGTTGATGAGCATCTACTCGGTCCGGACGGTCGACCAGATCCTCTATCTCAAGGCGCACAAGGAACTCGAGTACGGCAAGATCCTCGACGCGATGGATCTCGCCTCCAAGAATGGCGTCCGTGTCGTTGGCGCGATCACCGACCAGCAGCCGGGGACCGAGTCCTCGGTCGCCGGCGACGAGATCAAGCAACCCGTCAAGACGCCTTAGGAGACCACGATGGGAATGAGTGTTGGTGGCGGCCAGGGTGGACTGAACAGCGAGCCCAATGTCGTGCCGATGATCGACATCATGCTCGTGCTGCTGATCATCTTCATGATCATGCAGCCGATGATGCGAAAGGCGATCGACCTGCAGCTCCCGGACCCGCAGCCGAATGTCGTGACGGCGAACCAAGCGTCCGACCAGATCG
>JANNKK010000053.1:0-2985 GCA_031396245.1 Gemmatimonadaceae bacterium | reverse complement strand
GGGTGGGGAGCAGGCTTATGACGGGTATGGGGGGTGGGTCCGTGAGCTGGGTGGGGCGCGCGGCGGGGAGGGGGGCGCGCAACGTGCTGGCCGCGCGCCCCTCCTCGATCCTGAGTCGGCCGTCGAGCTGCCGCTGGGCGTCCCCCTCGGGTGGGCCCTGGATCGCGGTGGCCGCTTCAACGAGCGGCTCGAGCCGACTCGTCGCGGTGGACGAAGGCGCGCCGAGCGCGAAGCCGTATCCACCATAGGGGAGTGCGGCGCCCGCGAGCTGTGGAACGAGGAGGTAGGTCGCCCCGCCTCCCGCGAGCGCGAAGCAGTTCACCGCATCGCCGGTCAATGTGAGGCCCGAGAGTGGCGCAAGGTCGATCACCTCAGTCTCGTTGCCGTCGCACGAGGTGAAGGGCGGCGGGGTCACGGGGCCATCGCCGGCGCAGCCAAGCGTCAGGATCGCGACCGCGACCCCGGTCACGGTGAGGGACGCGCGCCGCTCAGGGGAGGACACGCGTGTCTTCCACTCGGACCGCATTGCCGCGGCGGTCGACCACCCACACGATGACGGCGTTGACATCGTCCCACGCGATGCGGCCGCTGGTCGGGATGTTGGGAATGATGGTCCCGAGTCCGCCGGCGGCGTCGAGGATCCCGATGTCCGGCTTGCCGTCCGGGGCGCCCAGCACGCCGTCGCGGAGCCGCACCGCGACGAAATGCCCGACGATGTCGGACTCGGGATCACTTGCCTCCAAGAGCGTCTGGATGTGTGTTGTTCCGACGAGTCGCGCGTCGAAGAACCGCACGGACGGCACATAGCCCTCGGGCGGTCCGATCCGGTGCGTCGCGATCGCGCTGACGTTCTGGCGCACATCGAAGACCCTGATCTCGGTGCATCGGCCGATCAGGTCAGCGGCGCTGAGTCCGACGTCGTAGGCACCGACGACGACCAGGGTATCGGAGAGGCCGCCGCGGCCCGAGCGCAATCCGCGCCGCGTGCGCTCTCGGCGGTCGGGAAGGATGCTCGATCCAGCGCAGTCGGTGATGTCCCACACGTAGCCGTCGACGTCCCCATCGGGGTCGGCGACGCGAAAGTGGAAGGCGTTCGATCCGAGGACGTAGCTGCTGCGCAGGTCGAGGATCCGCGGCCGTCGCGCGGTCTCCGAACAGCTCACTCGGAACGAGACCTCAGCGCCGCCGAGTGGGTCGACGAGGACGGTCCGTCGTCCGCCGCCATCGCTCGTGATGGTGCAGTTGGGCGCCACGCCGGCGAGTCGCACTTCGTACTCGCCCCCGGGACCGTCGCTGACGACGACGGTGTCGTTGGCGGCGAGTGTCCCCACCTGTTCGGCGCCGAGTGGATCGCGGACGCGATAGGTGAAGACGGCGTCGGCGTCCCAGCCGTCGGTAAGGGCAGTGACGCTCACCAAGCCGCGACACTCGATCGGGAATCGGATGATGCCGGTGTTGTCTCCCTCGCCGACGATGATCCCCCGCTCGGCGCCTCCGGGCGCCACGCAGCGGGGTGGCAGTCCGACCGCATCGACCCGATAGGTCGCCGGTGGGACCGAGAGGATGATGGTGTCGTGCGCAGCGGAGACGACACGACGGTCGTACGACAGCGATCCCGAGAGCTCACGCACGTGATAGGTGATCGTGCTCGGCGCATCCGCGCCGGGCCAGGCGGAGAGGTCGGTGACGATTGCGAGATAGGGCGGTCCCGGCGGTGCGCCGAGGTCGCCGCAGGAGGTGAGAAGGAGCACGAGCGCCGCCGCGCAACTGCGCGCGGCGGCGTTCGTGGATCGACGGAGGAGGCGGTCAGGCCACCCCATGCGATCAGTGGTGACCATCAGGGTGCGGTGGCGCCCTGAAAGGGACGCGTCCAGCCCGAGTACCACGGGATGTCACCGGCGGTGTTCACCGGTGCCACGGCCCCGCGATAGTTCGTCGCGAGCGCGATCGAGCCCGCGATCGTCGACGGATTCAGCGTGCCACCCTCCGCCGGCTGGCCGCTCACGAGCAGCATCCGCCAGTCGGGGAGATTCGTGTCAAATGCATTCACGAGGACCGACGCGATGCCGGTGCGCGTGCGATTGGTCGGCTCGGCGTTGAAGTACTCCTCCTCGCCCTCCGTCGTGCTGGTCACTCCGCCGCAGAGCGGATCGCTCCCGTCGTTGTTGCCAAGGTTCGCAACGTCGATCATCGTCGTGTTCTTGATCTGGATGATCCCGTCGCCATAGGTCGCGTCGCAGGTGAGGGGATCGTCCCAATCGAGACCGATCGTGTAACCGGCGACGAGCGAGTTGTAGAGACGGACGCCCGAACCACGACGGAGGTGCACCGCAGCGTTCTGCGTCGGGAGGGCGAGGTTGCCGATGATGGTGAAGTTCCAGAGCCGTGGCGACGTGCGCGGGGTCGCCGAAGCAGTCCCCGGGGCCGGCTCATTGCCGTCGGCTTCGATCGCCTTCGAGTCGTTGTTGCTGGCGCCGGCATCGGCCTGGGCGATCACGAACTGGTGGTCGCCGCGGAGCCCGAACGAGACGTCGAACTGGTCGTCGTCGTTGCCCGTGAGCAGGAGGTACCGGGTGCTCAGGTCGCCACCGAAGAACTCGATGCCGTCGTCGGTGCCCCCGTGGATCTGGATGTACTCCACGGTCGTGGCGGCACCGACTGCGCCGAGGGTGAGGCCGTTGAGCTCGTTGTTGGCGCCGATCACCTTGCCGGCGTACTCGATGATCAGGTATCGGATTGTCCCCGAGTTGTCATTCGGATTGCAGCCACCGTAGACCGGCGCGTTCCCTTCGCCGGGGCGCTGGTTGCAGCCGCCATCGGGCGAACCTCCGAGCGCGGCATCGCCGAGATTGACGGTGCCGCGGCCAGCGACGAACACGCCGCCCCAGCATCCCTTGAACTTCAGGGTCTCGGTGCAGGTCATCAGGATCGGCTCCTGCAACGTGCCGAGCGCGTTGATCATCCCACCACGCTCGATGAAGATCG
>JANNKK010000051.1:0-2046 GCA_031396245.1 Gemmatimonadaceae bacterium | reverse complement strand
CCGTCGTCGTCTTGCCCGACCCCTGAAGCCCGAGCAGCAGGATGACGCGCGGCTTGGCCTGCGAGGGCGGCAAGCCACCGGCGCTGTCCCCGAACAGCGCGAGCATCTCGTCCCGGACGATGCGAACCACCTGTTGATCGGGGGTCAGGCTCTTCAGAACGGCCTGATCGACGGCACGATCGCGCACCCGATCGATGAACGCCTTGACGACCTTGAAGTTGACGTCGGCCTCGAGCAGCGCCATCCGGATTTCCCGGAGGACGTTCTCGACCGTCGCCTCGGTGAGACGAGTTTCTCCCTTGATTGACTGGAAGACGTCCTGGAGGCGATTACTGAGCGCGTCGAACATGGGCCATCACGACAGAGGCCCACCTCCGCCGCGCAAACCCTTATGCTACATGAACTTCAGGCGACCGGTCAAACCGATTTGAGGTGGTGGCCCAGCTTGTCCTTCTTGACCTTGAGGTACTTGCGGGTGGTGTCGGACGCGGCAATCTCGAGCGGGATCGTTGACGAGACGGCGAGGCCGTACCCCTGCAGCCCCACGAACTTCCGGGGATTGTTGGTGAGCAACCGCATGGTCCGGACCCCGAGGTTCCTCAGAATCTGGGCGCCAATGCCGTAATCGCGCTGGTCGGGCTTGAAGCCCAGGCGCTCGTTGGCTTCCACCGTGTCGAGGCCCTGGTCCTGCAGGGAGTAGGCCCGGATCTTGTTGGCCAGGCCAATGCCCCGCCCTTCCTGGTTCAGGTACAGCAACACGCCACGCCCTTCGGCGGCGATGCGGCGCATGGCGGCGTCGAGTTGATCGCCGCAATCGCACCGCAGCGAATGAAACACGTCGCCGGTGAGGCATTTCGAGTGCATCCGGATCAGCACCTCCGCGGCGCCGTCCACCTCGCCGAACACCAGGGCCACGTGCTCGGCCCGATCGACATCGTTGCGGTAGCCGATGATCCGGAAAATCCCATGGTCGGTCGGGAGCCGGGCCTCGGCGATCCGATGCACCAGCCGCTCGGTGCGGAGCCGATGAGCCACCAACTGGGCGACGGTGACGAACGAGAGGTGGTGTTCGGCGGCGATCTGGGTTAGCTCGGGGCGACGGGCCATCGAGCCGTCGGGGTTGAGGATTTCGCAGATCACCCCCGCGGGCACCAACCCGGCCAGCCGGGCGAGGTCGACGCTGGCTTCGGTCTGGCCGACCCGCTGGAGCACCCCCCCTGGCCGCGCCCGCAACGGAAAGACGTGCCCCGGACGACGGAGATCAGCCGGCGCGGTCTCGGGCCGGATCGCCACGTGAATGGTGGTGGCTCGATCGGCCGCCGAGATACCGGTCGTCACCCCGAAGCGCCGTTCGGCGTCGATGCTCACCGTGAAGGCGGTACCCATCGCCTCGGAGTTTTCCGGTGTCATTTGCGCCAAGCCGAGTTGATCACACCGTTCCGGCGTCAGGGTGAGACAGATCAGGCCCCGCCCGCGGATCGTCATGAAGTTGATCAGATCCGGCGTCACCAGCTCGGCGGCGCAGACGAAGTCGCCCTCGTTCTCCCGGTCCTCATCGTCGGCGACGATGATGACCTTCCCGTTGCGGAGATCGGCGACGGCCTCGTCGATCGACGAGAACGTCATCGGGCCCGTCGCTTCCCGCCGCGGTGGGCCGACGCGATGGCGGCCAGATACTTCCCGATCATGTCCGCCTCGAGATGGACCCGCCGCCCGACGCGGAGCGTTCCCAGTGTCGTGTGGGCGCGGGTGTGGGGAATCAACGACACCTGGACGATCCCTGCCTTGGGTACCCGGTTGACCGTCAAACTGACTCCGTCGATCGTGATCGATCCGAGCGGCACACTGACGGCCGCGATCTCCTTCGGCACGGCGACATCGACCAACCACGCATCCTGCTGAGGCCGCGTGGCCACGACGCGGCCGACACCGTCGACGTGCCCCTGCACGAAATGTCCCCCGACCCGATCGCCGACCCGCAGAGCGCGCTCGAGATTGACCCGATCGCCCGCCTGTCGCTCGCCGAAGGTGGTCCGCGCGAGAGTG
>JANNKK010000222.1:0-11137 GCA_031396245.1 Gemmatimonadaceae bacterium | reverse complement strand
GCCACCGCCCCGAGCGCGCCGCCCAGCGCCAGCGCGCCGGTGTCGCCCATGAAGACCTGCGCCGGATGCGTGTTGTACCAGAGGAATCCGACTGTCGCCCCGAACACCGCCGAGCAGAAGATCGTGAGCTCGCCCGACCCGACCAGATAGAAGATCTGGAGGTACTCGGCCGCGTCGAACCGGCCCATCAGATAGGCGAACACCGCCATCGTCAGCATCGCGATCCCCATCAGGCCGGTCGCGAGGCCGTCGAGCCCGTCGGTGAGGTTCACGGCATTGCTCGTTCCCGTGATCACGAAGGTGACAAAGGGGACGTAGAGGAACGGGATGGCCGGGACGATGAGGACATACTTGTAGAACGGCAGTGTCGTCGCGGCCCCGGGGAGCGAGTTGAGAGGCACCTGCCAGAGGTATACGCCGAGTGCGACGCCGATCGTCACCTGACCGATCAGCTTGTAGCGCTCGACCAGTCCGCGATTCTCCTTCCCCTCGCGCTTCTGCTTGAGCTTGAGGTAGTCGTCGAGGAAGCCGATCGCGCCCATCAGCAGGGTGACGGCGAGGGCGAGCCAGACATAGCGGTTGTCGAACCGCATCCAGAGGAGCGTCGAGATGAACACCGACGCGAGGATGATGAGTCCGCCCATCGTGGGGGTCGTTCCCTTCCCTGCGTGCGAGTCGGGAGTGCCGGCGCGGACTACCTGGTGGATCTGCATTCCCTGCAGCCAACGCAGGATCACCGGTCCGATGATGAAACAGAAGAGCAGCGAGGTGATCACCGCGCCCGCCGCCCGGAACGAGATCATCCCGAAGAGCCGGAAGGCGCCGACCCTGTCGGTGAGCGGGAGCAGGAACTCGTACAGCATCAGGTGGTCGCCCAGGTGATGAGGATGGGGACGAGGCGTTCGAGCTTCACGCCCCGCGAGGCCTTGAGCAGGATGGCAGCGTCCGTGGCGAGGCGCGGCGCGAGAAGGGGCCAGAGGTCGTCGACGTCGGCGGCCACGATCACGCGTGCATCGCCCGGGGCCACGGATCGAAGCGCCGCTGCGAACTCGCCGATCCCGCAAACCACATCCAGCCCGCCGGACAGCGCCACTTGGGCGACCTCCCGGTGGGCGCGCTCCGACTGATTCCCCAGCTCCCGCATCGTACCGAGCACCGCAACGCGTTGACGCCCGCCGCCGACGTCACGCAACAGCGCGAGTGCGGCCCGCGCCGAGCCGGGGTTCGAGTTGTACGCGTCGTTGAGCAGGAGGGCCGTCCCCAGGGGCGCCACCGCCGAGCGCATCGGGGGCTGCGGCATCGCCGCGATCCCGGCCGCCGCATCGTGCGCCGAGATTCCGAACTCGCGCGCCACCGCCAGCGCGAGCGCCGCGTTGCGGAGGTTGTGTGCACCGCGGAGCGGCACCTCGACCCGGGTCGCATCGAGTTCGAGCCACCCGCGTCCGTCCGCATGCAGACCGTGCGCAGTGGGCAACGCGGCGGCGATCACGCGAGCGGCGCGACGCCTCGCCTCAGCCACCACGTCGGCCTCGCCCGCGGGCACGACGGCCAGCGCCACCTCGTCGCAGAGCGAGAGCTCTTCGGCCATCACGCCTGCCAGGTCCCCGAACCCCTCGAGGTGCTCCTCCTGAACCGTCGTCACGACGGCCACGTCCGGGAGGACGATCTCGCGGAGCAAGGCGATCTCACCGGGGATGTTCGTCCCCGTCTCGATGATCGCCACGTCGGCCGCGTCGCCGAGGGCGAGCAACGTGAGCGGCACGCCGATCCGGTTGTTCAGGTTCCCGGTGGTCGCGTGTACGTTGAACCGACTCCCGAGGGCGGCGCGGAGCAGTTCCTTCGTGCTCGTCTTCCCATTCGATCCACCGACCGCGATCACCGGCCGCGCCCACGCCGAGCGGCGGTAGCGACCGAGTGCGCCGAGCGCGACCAGGGTGTCGGGCACTTCAAAGACAGGGACGCCGAGCAGCGCCGCGCGGCGTGCATCTTCGACGACGAGCGCCGCCGCACCGGAAGCCACCGCGTCGGCAAGGAAGTCGTGGGCGTCGAATCGCTCGCCGCGGAGTGCGACGAAGCACTCGCCGGATCTGATATCGCGCGAATCGGTAGTGATGCCATGAATCGGACGCGAGTCGGAGGGCCCCCCTCCCAGCGCCTGTGCGATGCGTTCCAGCGTCCAGAAGCTCATCGCGCCGTTCCGAGGATCTGAGCGACGATCACCTTCTCGTCGAAGGGATATGAGGTCGTGCCGCGGATCTGGTAGGTCTCGTGTCCCTTGCCGGCGAGCAGCACGACGTCGCGCACCGGATCGGCGAGCGCGATGGCGTGTGCGATCGCCGCGCGGCGGTCCTCGATCCGATCGTAACTCCCCGTGGCCAGTGGCGCGACGATCTCGTCGAGGATCCGCTCCGGATCCTCGGTCCGCGGATTGTCGCTCGTGACGACGAGACGATCGGCGTGCGCTCGTGCCGCTTCCGCCATCAATGGGCGCTTCCCGCGGTCGCGGTCGCCGCCGCAGCCGAAGAGGGCGATGAGGCGCCCCGGCACGAAGGGCCGCAGCGCGACGAGGGCGCGCGCGAGCGCATCGGGCGTGTGCGCGTAGTCGCGGAGGATGGTCGGGTGCACGCTCAGCACCTCGAGCCGCCCGGGAACCTGCGGCACGGTTCCGAGTCGTCGCGCCACGTCGGCCACCGTGAGCCCGAGGGCCAGCGCGGCCGCCGCCGCGCCGAGCGCATTAGCCACGTTGAAGTCGCCGATCAGCGGCAGGCGCACCTCGGCGCGTTCCCCGGCATGGGCCAGCGTCCAGAGGCTCCCGCGAGATTCGAACCGCACGCCGTCAGCGCGCACGTCGGAATCGGCGTGCAGGGCGAACCGCAGGATTCGCGGTGCGGCCGGTAGGGCCCGCCAGGCCGCGTCGTCCGCATTCAGTACCGCCGTGCCCTCGGACGAGAGCATCGCGACCAGGCGCGCCTTCGCCGCGAGGTACGCCTCCATCGTGCGATGATAGTCGAGATGGTCGCGCGTGAGGTTGGTGAACACCGCCGCGTCGAAGCTCACACCGAGCACGCGCTGTTGATCGAGCGCGTGCGACGACACCTCCATCGTGACGGTGCGCACGCCGGCGTCGACGAGGGCCCTGAGCACGCGCTGGAGCTCGAGTGGTCCTGGCGTCGTGAGGCCCGCCCCACCCGGGAGCGCGCGACCCTCACTGCCGACCAGCACCCCGAGCGTCCCGATGCTCGCCGCGATCGCGTCCGGTGCATCGAGGAGGTGCCGCAGGATCCCGACGGTGGTCGTCTTGCCATTGGTCCCGGTGACGCCGACGAATCGCAGCGCCGCCGCCGGCTCACCGAAGAACGCCGCCGCCGCGACCGCCGCCGCGGCGCGACTTTCGCGCACCACCAGCGCGGGAATGGCGAGCCCAGTCGCCGATTCGACGATCGCACAACTCGCCCCCGCCTCCGCGACCTGCGGAAGGAACTCGTGTCCATCGCGGGCACTTCCCTTCACCGCGACGAAGCAGCTGCCGTGGCGCACGGTGCGGCTGTCGTCGGTGATGTCCTCGATCGTCGCGGGAAGCGTGCCGACGACCCTCGTCAGGAGTCCCGCCCGTTCGAGCGCTGCGCGCAGCCGCTCCGTCGGCACGGCGCTGCGCCCCGGCGCGTTCACCGCTGGGCCGCGAGCCGCACCGTCGCGCCCGCGGCGAGCAGGGTGCCGGCGGCGGGACTCGTCTCGCGCGACGGGGCGCGCACCAGCGCGACGCGGAAGCCCGCCTTATGCAGTTCGCGCACCGCCTCGCGGGTCGGAAGTCCGACGACATTCGGCACGGCCCGGGGGGCGCGCGCCGACGGCTTCTCCATCGCCGCGTCGCCGAGTTCGATCACCACCGAGTGGTCCTCGACCTCCCGCGACTCAGCCGCCGCCACTTCCCGCGACTCCTCCTCCTGCACGTCGGCTTCGGCGACCATCGCCTGGCGGGGGGCATCGAGTTTCGTGGGGTCGAGTGCGCCATCGCGCGCGGCGATCGCCGCCTCGAGCACCGCCTTCGTCACCGGCGCCGCGATCTTGCCGCCGTAGTAGGCGCCCTTGGGGTCGTCGAGCTTCACGAGCACCACGAACTGCGGCTCCTCGGCCGGGAAGAGTCCGACGAAGCTCGCGGTATACGATCCCTCTTCGTAGCCCTTCCCGTCTGGGCGCATCCGGCGCGCCGTGCCTGACTTCCCCGCGAGTTCATAGGTCGCGAGGTCCGCCGACGTCGCGGTGCCCTCGGTGACGACCTCGCGAAGCAGGCCACGGAGCGTGTGCGCCGTCGCCTCGCTCATCATCCGGCGGACCACCCGTCGCTCGGCCTTGAAGAGGCGCGTCCCATCGGCGCCCCGGATCTCCTTGACGAGGATCGGCTCAAGAAGCTCGCCTCCGTTGGCAATGGCCCCATAGGCCAGCGCGAGTTGCAGTGGTGTCACCGCGATCTCGTACCCCATCGCGAGCGAAGCCGGCGATTGCTTCGACCATTCCTTCACCGGGCGCAGCCGTCCCGAGGATTCCGAAGGATAGGGCGCGCCGGTGGCCATCCCGAATCCGGCGTCGCGCAGCGCTTCGTATTCCTCGCGCGGCGAGAGGCGCTCGGCGAACTGCACGATGCCGATGTTCGAGGAGAACCGGATCACCTCGGCGAACGTCATCGCCTTGGCGCGATGGATGTCGGAGATCGTCCGGCCATGGAGGCGATAGGTCCCATTGTACGTCTCGACCCACTCGTCGAGCCGCACGCGGTTCTTCTCGAGCAGCGCCGCCGCGACGAAGGGCTTGAGGGTCGACCCCGGCTCGTAGGGCTCGGTGAGCGCCGTGGCTCCGCTCGCGTCCTTGCGCGCGCGGCGTGAGGCGAGGGCGCGGATCTCCCCGGTGTGCGGGTCGAGCACGACGATGTCGCCGCCCCGCGCATCCATCCCGCGGATCGCATCGGCGAGCGCACGCTCGGCGATGTCCTGCAGTCCCTGGTGCAGCGTGAGCACCGCCGACTGTCCGGGGGCGGCCGCTTCATAGCCCTCATCGGGCGAGGAGAGCATCCCCGATCGCCCCGCCTTCACGAGGGTCGTGCGCCCCGGCGTACCACGCAACACGTCATCGAGCGCCTGCTCCACGCCGCCGACAGCGCGCCCGTCGCCGTCGATGGTCCCGAGCAGTCGACGGAGTCCGTCGGTCGAGGGCGCCACGCGATCGAGCACCGGCCGGGGATGCACGCCGCGCATCGCCGTGAGATCCGCGACATCGGTCGAGAGGAAGCGCCCTGGGAGTTCCACCCACTTGCGACTCCGGTCGGTCGCGCGACGGATGAACTCGGCGGGCACGCCGATCCGCTTCAACGCGTCGCGCAGGGCCGCCGGCTTCTTGACCTCGGTCGGCGCGATGTCGAGGCGCACCAGGGCGCGACTCTCGACGAGCACCGTCCCCGTCGCATCGAGGATGGCGCCCCTTGGGGCTGGGAGCTCGCGCGCGACCATCTGTTGCCCGCGGGCGCGGGCACGCCAGCGGTCGGTCTCGCCCAGTTGCACCCAGGCGGAGCGGCCGACGAGCGCGATGGCGAACACGACGAAGGCGCCATGGACGACGCCAACGCGACTGACGCGGATCACTGAGGTACTGTATCCCGGGTGGGGCGTGGCAACCGGATCACGAGACTCTCTGGGGGCACGCGCATCCCGAGCCGATCCTCGGCGGTGCGCGCGAGCCGTGCCCGTCCCGACGCATCGCGGATCGCCCCTTCGAGGGCGGCCTGCTGGGCGTCGAGTGCGTCACGGCGCTGCCGGAGCTCCCGGAGTTCACGCGCCTGCGCGACTCCGGTGCTCCGTCTCCATATGACGCCCGTAGCCACCAACAAGAAACCGAGGAGGCCGAGGAAGACGATGGACCTGCCGCGCACGCGCTACTCCCCCCCGCCCGAGGCCTTTTGCCAGACCCGCAGGCGCGCGCTCCGCGCCCGCGGGTTCACGGCGATCTCCGCGTCCGACGCCGTCACCGCCTTTCGCGTCACAAGCGCCCCGAGCGCCACGCCGCCGCAGGTGCAGATCGGCTGACGGGGCGGGCAGGTGCAGCCCGTGCTCCAGTCACGGAAGGCGTGCTTCGCCAGCCGGTCCTCGCCCGAGTGATAAGCGATGATGGCGAACCGTCCCTCGGGCCCCAGTCGGTCGCGGAGGAGCGGCAGCCCTTGAGCGAGGCCGTCGAGTTCATTATTGACGGCGATCCGCACCGCCTGGAAGAGGCGCGCGAAATCGGCCGGCCCGCTGCGGGGCCCGAGCACCGCCCGGATCACTCCGACGAGGTCGTCGCTGGTCTCGAAGGGTCGATTCTCCCGACGCCGCACGACCTCGTGCGCCATCCGTTTCCCGCGCGGCTCGTCGCCGAACTCGCGGAAGGTCCGCAAGAGCTCGGCCTCGCTCGACTCGTTGAGGTATGACGCCGCGTCCATCTCCTGGCCCGGGTGCATCCGCATGTCGAGACGAACGCCGGGTCGGAAGGAGAAGCCCCGGCCATCGTCGTCGATCTGGTGCGAGGAGACGCCGAGGTCGAGGAGGATCCCGTCGAATGATGCGCCGGCGAGCGCGATGACCTCATCGATCGCGTCGTGATTCCCCTGCACCGCGACGAACCGCCCTGCACGCTCCTCGTCAGCCAGTCGCGCGCGCGCCTCGGCGAGCGCCCCCGGATCGCGGTCGAGACCGGTGACGTGCGCGCCCGCGGCGAGCAACGCCGCGGCGTGTCCGCCGCCGCCCAGTGTGCCGTCGAGGATCCTCCGGCAGCCGGCGAGACGCTCGACCACCTCGTGGACGAGCACCGGGGCGTGCCATCCTGTGGCGTGGTCGGAGGGCGCGGTCACGGGAGGAAAGATGCCACGACGCCCCCCGGAACGCCGACACCCGCCGTCGCGCTGGCGACGGCGGGTGTCGATCGACCGGTGGAGCCGGTCAGCTACTTACAGATCTTCTTCACCTGTTCGTCGAGATAGGGCTGGAGCTGCCCAGCCGCGGTGAGCACCGTCGCCGCGTTCTGTGGCGAGGTGCGGGCCCCGCGCTGCGTGAAGATCTGCGCATCGACGATCGCCGTCTGCGCGTGCTTCGCCTCGTCGCAGCTCTTCGACTTCTGCAGGCCTTCGGCGAGCGTCGCCGCGACATAGTACGAGCTGACGCCGATCAGGAAGTTCGCGCTCGACTTCACCGCCGGGTCGGTGACCGTGCTGTCGGCGAAGTGGAGATAGGGGAATGACGCCTCGAGCGAGGCCAGCTGCTTCGGGTCCTGGGCCATCGCCGCCTTGTACAGATTGTTGCCCAACGTCACCGCGTAGCCGCCGACGTTGTTCACGTCGTCCCCTGCGTCCCGCGCCGAGTGGAGTGCGATGAGCGCGCTGTCGGGGAAGTTCAGTTCGTTGTAGGCGATCGCGACCTGCGTCCATCCGTTCGGGATCTTCGGATTGACCTCGAGGGCCCGCTTGGCCGCGACGATCGACTGCTGCAGCTGGCCCGCCGCCTTCAACGTCTGCGCGTAGGTCTGCCAGAGCTGGGCGTCCTGCGGGTACTTGCGCGTCGCCCGCGCCGCCGCCTCGGCCGACTTCTGCGGCTGGCTGTCGGCCGCGTAGAGCGAGATGAGCCGGTAGAAGAACGCGACATCGGCGAGGCTCGTATCCATCTGGACCATCTCCTCACCGGTCACGATCGCGGCCCGGTACTCCTTGGCCGCGGTGAGGATCTTGAACTGGAGCGAGACCAGCTGCACGTCCCCCGGGTTGTCCTGCACCGCCTTGAGGACGATCTCCTTCGCGACGGTGAAGTTGCCGCTCGCCGCGAGCGCATCGACCACGTCCTGCGCGAGCTTCGCGTTGGTCGGCTCGAGTGCGAGGAGCCTGACGAGCAGTACGTTCGACTCGTCAACGTGCCCTTCCGCCTTATGCGCTTCGGCCGCGATCTGGAGGGCGGCCTTGGCGTTGGGGTCGATCGCGAGGATCTCGTCGGCCATCGCGATGATCTGCGTGTTCGGCGCCTTGCGACGATAGAGCACCTGGAGCTTGCAGTACCGGACGAGCGTCGCGTTCGGGTATTCGACGATGGCCGCGTCGGCCATCCGCACCGCTTCGTCGAGCTTCTCGTCGCGCGCGAGATCGCGGCACTTCTTCTCGTTGCCGAGTTGCTTGCGTGCGTCCCTAATCGCGTCAACGAGGCCGGCCGCTGCGCGGTCCGCGCGGTTCCCCGTCATCGCCGGGAGCGGCTGGGTGAGCGCCGGGTCGCGCGTCAGGACCAGCGAGGCGTTCACGCGGTACACATCGCCTTCGCGGGTCACCGTGCCACGGATGAAATCATCGGCCCGGAGGATCTTCGCGAGCGCCGCTTCGTCGGCGATGCTGAGCTGCTGGTCCTTCGGGAAGCCCGACTGCTCGAGCATCGGGAACTGCTCTTCAGGCGGCACCACCCAGAGGGTCCGCGAGGGGTACGCGCGGATGAGCCGGTCCCGCAGGTCGTTTGCAGCGCTCGGCCCCGCAACCCGATCGGTCGAGCCGAAGATCTGCACCACGAACCGCGGGGTGTCGGGGCGGGGCGGCAACCGCGTCGGCCGCGGCGGTTGTGCTCCGAGCGCGACTGCCCCGCCAGCGGCGACGAGCGCCGCGAGCGTCGTAAGGGACCGGGAGTGGAACCGAGAAGCCACTGTCATCTCCTCAAGAGCGTTGGACTTAGTACCCGAAGCCGCCGAAGGCGGTCCCCTCGACCGCCAGGATGGGCGAAGAGGGACTCGAACCCCCGACACCCTGCGTGTAAGGCAGGTGCTCTAACCAGCTGAGCTATTCGCCCCGCGCGCCGTCCCCCAGCCGCGGGGAGGGTAGAAACGCACTCATTTCAGGATCGCGATCGGGACAAGGATGCAATAGCCGATCACCAGCAGGATCGGGGCCAACGTCTCCCCTCCGCGCCAGAGGTCGGCGTAACCCAGTGCCAACGTGAGCGCAGCGAGACCCCACCACAGGGCTGGGCGCGACTCCGATACCGTTTCTGCTTTCGACGTGACCGCCATAGGGGGAAGAGTCTAGGCCAACTATAGAAGGGTGTCAACCAAATCCTGACCGTCTTCATTGTCCCTTAATGCGGCCCATCGGGCGGGCGGTCACGCGGGTCAGGCACCACTTCCCCGAGGAGCGCCGCCAGTGCGCTCTCCCGCTCCCGGGCGTCGCGGGCCGCGTCGGCGGCCCGCATCGCTTCCAACCGACGACGTTGCCGCTTCCTCCGCTGCCACCAAGCCGGGCCGAGCACGAGCACCAGGAAGATCGAGAGGATCGAGAGGTCCGCGGCCAGCGCCAGAGCCCCATACTGGCGCCGGACCCGGGACCTCCAGTGACTCTCGAAATCGGCGCTCCCCATCCCGTACGCCGAGCGGATCGCGCGTTCGAATGAACCCTGTGCGCGCCAGTACTCGAAGAGCAGTCCGAGCCCGCGGTCACCGCCCAACGCGCCGAGTTCGGCCACCGCCCGATGCGCGAGCGCATAGGTCCTCTGCGCCCGCTCGGCGCCGGCGAAGAAGCCCGAGTCGAGACCGTCGAGCGTCGGCACGCCGCGCCAGACGAGCCCGAAACTGGTCGCGAGGACCTCCTCCCTTCCCCATTCCCCGGCCGAGACCGACGCATAGCCCTCGTCGAACCACCGCGGCACGCCCGGCCCCAGCGCTTCGTAGAGCGCGAGGTGCGCAAGTTCGTGCCGCAGCGTTTGCAGGGGATCGCCGGCATCCGCCCCCGCATTCCTCCCCTGCATCACGATCTGCTGTTCGCGCTGGAAGGCGACCGCCGCGCCCCACTCCGGCGCTCCCGCACCCACCCACTCTCGGAATCGCTCCTCATCGGGCGCAACCAGGATCCGCACGCGCGAGCGCGGCCGCGGTAGGCCCGGGAAACTGTCCCGTCTCTCCGCATCAGCGAGGAGCGAGCGCGCCAGTCGCGCCTCGGTCGGGAACGCCACGATCTCGAAACGTCCCGCTTCGATTCGCGTCGCTCCCGGCGGTACCCCTGCATCCTGCCCCCGCATCCGTCCCGGCAACAGAAGCAGGCAAGAAAGAAGGAGGAGTGCGCCTCCCGCCTCCCGCATCCAACCCGCACCCCGCACCGCCCAGCTCCCCGCATCCGGTTCACGCATCGCCCTTCTCACGCGGTGCGGGTCGGCTCCCCTCCTGCCTCCACGACCTTCAGCATCTCGGCGCACTTCTTTCCCCAGGGATTGAACTTGTTGGTCGAGAATCCCTGCTGCCACGCCTCCTTCGCCGCGTCCCGCTCCTCGTTGAACCAGTGCGCCCGGCCGAGCTCATAGTAGGCCTCGATCAGGTTCGGCCCGAGCCCCAGCGTCTTCTTGAAGAAGGTCTGCGCATCCTCGTACATCTCGCGTTCGAGGTAGACGAGGCCGAGGTAGAAGTGCGCGTAGAGTGAGGCCTTCCGGTCGTTGTCGAGCCGGATCGCCTTCGAGAGGTGCTCGATCGCCTCGCCGAAGATCCGCTTCTTGAGGCAGATGTAGCCCACGTTGATCCGCGCAAGCGAGTTGGCCGGTTCTCGCACCAGCACCTTCTGGAAGTTCATCAGGGCGTCGTCGTACTTCTCCTGCAGCATCTGCGCCCACCCGAGGAGCGCCTCGCTCTGCGGGTCGCCCGGCGAGAGTTCGATCGCCTTGAGCAGCGCCTGCTCGGCCCCTTCGTGGTCGCCGAGCGAGAGCCGACTCCATCCCTTCTCGATGAAGGTCGACGCGCCGATGTGGTCGGCGTGGACCATCGGTTTCTCGCCGGTGAACTGCGGGGCCAGTGTCGCCGCCCCCGACACGTTCTTCCACTTGTCGACGAGCAGATCCCGACGGCTTCCACCGCCGCCCGCGACGGCCCGACTTCCGGTGACGTGAACTCGCCTGTTCGATCGACGATCTGCCGGACGACGCGGATGTCGGCCATGAGCTGCAGCGTCGTGACGAGGCGCTTCGAGAATGGATCGGACGCCGGAAGCGTCATCGTGTCGGGCATCTCGACGACATCGAGCGCGCCCGCCTTGAGCGCGTCGAACGCGACTTCGCGCGCACGAACTCGTGAGCCCGCGCAGACGAGCACAATCGGCGTCGGACGCTCACGCATG
>JANNKK010000056.1:0-2655 GCA_031396245.1 Gemmatimonadaceae bacterium | reverse complement strand
CGACGCCGAGCTCGAGCATCGCCTGCTCGGCCTTGGTGCCGGCCCGGCCGGCGATGATGTCGTCGATCGTCTTCGTGAGCGCCGCGCCCATGAAGACCGAGATGATCGCCGGCGGCGCCTCGTTCGCCCCGAGGCGATGCTCGTTGCCGCTCGTGCCGATCCCCGCCCGCAGCAGCCCCTGATGCTTGTGCACGCCCTTCAGGATCGCCGCGAGGAACATCAGGAAACGCAGGTTCTGGTGCGGCGTCTTCCCCGGCTTGAGCAGGTTGATGCCGTTGAGCGCATTGTCGCTCGCGATCGAGAGGGACCAGTTGCAGTGCTTCCCCGAGCCGTTGATGCCGGCGAAGGGCTTCTCGTGCAGCAGCGCCTGCAGGCCGTGGCGGAGCGCGACGTCCTTCAGCACCGACATCACGAGCTGGTTATGGTCGGTGGCGATGTCGGTCTCCTCGAACTGCGGCGCCATCTCGAACTGGCAGGGCGCGACCTCGTTGTGCCGCGTGACGATCGGCACCGCGAGCTTGTAGAGCTCGTACTCCACCTCGGCGAGGCAGGCTTGCACGCGCTCGGGGATCCCGCCGAAGTAGTGGTCCTCGAGCTGTTGGCCGCGCGGCGGCGGCGCGCCAAGGAGGGTGCGCCCACCCATCACGAGGTCGGGACGCATCGCGAAGTGCGTGCGGTCGATGATGAAGAACTCCTGCTCCGTCCCCATCGTCGTGAAGACGCGGAGCGCGCCCTTGTCACCGATCAGGTCGAGCAGCTGGCGCGCCGCGAGCGAGAGCATATCGCTCGAGCGCAGGAGCGGGGTGATCTCGTCGAGCGCCTCGCCGTTGTAGCCGATGAAGACCGAGGGGATGCAGAGGGTCTTGGTGCCGGCGGCCTCCATGATGAAGAGCGGGGACGCCGGGTTCCACGCGGTGTAGCCGCGGGCTTCCCAGGTCGCGCGCAATCCTCCCGAAGGGAACGACGACGCGTCGGGCTCCGACTGGATGAGCTGGTCGCCGGTGAATGACTCCACCGCGCCCTTCGCGCCATCGAGCGAGAGGAACGCATCGTGCTTCTCGGCGGTGAGCCCCGTCTGTGGCTGGAACCAGTGACAGAAGTGCGTCACGCCCCGCGAGATCGCCCACTCCTTCACCACCTTCGCAACGGTCGGTGCGATCTCCCGGTCGAGCTTCTTCCCGAGCCGGATCGCCTCGGTCAGCTTCTCATGGACCTCCTTCGGCAGCTTGTCGCGCATCTGACGCGCGCCGAAGGTGTTCTCGCCGAAGTAGGCCGAGGTAGGCACGGGGTTCGCGCGCATCGCGGGCACATCGGGGGTCGCAACGGACCGGGTTGAGATCGCGCGCAGCACGTCGGCGCGGGTCTGGCTGGCGTGGGACATCGGTGGGATGGCTCCTGTGGCGGGATAAGTGACCGCTGTGTTCTGCGAAAAAAGCAAATCTAGACATGCACTTTTGCAAGAACAAGGCCAAAACAGTCAAATCGCAACCTGAGATGCGCGAATTTCGCACAAATCATCGAGCGTCTGGTGAAAGTAGAACGCCAGACGGAACTTCCCGCCCGGCGTTCTCGAAGGCTAACTCGTTGTTCTACAACTGGTTCAGGGCATCGAATCGACGCGGATCATACCCCGCATCCGAGGGTGGATGGTGCACTGGTAACGGTACTCGCCCGTGTCGGCAGGCACCCAGAGGAAGCTCTCCCCGGACCGGAGTTCACCGGTGTCGAAGGTCTCCCGACGCACTGCATTGTGGCGCACCACATCCGCGTTCTTGAAGAGCACGGTGTCGCCGATCAGCACCGAGAGCTCGCGCGGCGTGAACGAGATCGCCTTCATCTGTATCTCGCGCCGCGCTCCCCGCGAATCGCTTTGTCTCGCAGCCGCGCCCCACGCGACGCCCGAACCGAGCAGGGCCATCGTCAGCACGCGCCGCATCAGGCTCACCGGCGAGGCCCCGACTTCTTGGCGGCGAGCGTCTCGGCGTGCTCCAAGTGGGCCGCGACGGCCGGACGCACCGCGACCAAGAGCTCCCTGAGCTCGACGTTCTGCGCCGAGGGGATCAGCGCACCGTCGATCGCCCCGAGCACGGTCTTGTGGTAGCTGACCTCATTCGTCGCGTAGGCGCTATCAAAGGCCGCGCCCTCGAGCTCACGCAGGGTCAGCCGCTTCGTCTCGGCGTCGTCGCGCAGGTCGAACGAGATCTGGTTGTCCACGGGCGTCACCTTGAGGCGCGTCACGAGGGCCGTCGCTGCCTCGTTCACCGACTGATGGTCCTTCTTCACCATCGTCGCGAAGGCACGAACGTCGGCGTCCGCGCTCTTCGCGAGTGCCAGGTCGGCGTACAGGATATCGGCATTGTTCGCCGCAACGACGATCGCGGCGATGTTCGCGTCGGAGAGCCCGCTCGACGGCGTGGCCGTCGCTGCTGCGGCCGGCTCGGGTCCAGCGGACCCACGCGTGAGGCTGCACGCCGTGGTGGCGAGGAGGATCAGGAGAAGGGCAGGTCGGGACGATCTCATACGGTGAAGACTCCTCGTGGTTGGTTCGCGCGGCAAGGGTGGATGTGCTTGAGTGAGACTGTGGACCCGGCTAGCTTCCTCCCACGGCGCCGTGGCCAAGTGGTAAGGCGGCAGACTGCAAATCTGCTATTCGTC
>JANNKK010000311.1:0-1892 GCA_031396245.1 Gemmatimonadaceae bacterium | reverse complement strand
CCACTACCGACATAGCCGGTAACCTAGGCACGGCCACCGATACTAAAGGTTTTAGCATCGACGTCACTGCCCCGACTGCGCTGGGGTGTGCGCGCGAAGCGGCGGAGGTCTATCGGGAGCTCGCACGCGTGCAGCCGACGGCGTATCTGCCCGATCTGGCGATGGCGTCGAACAACTTGGCGAACCGGTTGTCGGAGCAGGGGGACGCGGCGTCGCGCACGGAGGCGCTGGGCCGCGCTCAAGAGGCAGTGCACATCTACGGCACGCTGGTCGACACACAGCCCGCTGCGCACACTCGCAACTGGGAAATCGCGAAGCGCACGCTCGCGCGAATTTCTGAGATGCAATAGAGTGAGTGGCTCAAGGCTCGGCGTACTTCATGGGCAGTGCACTCGATCGTACCTTGCTGAATTCGATCGATGTCACGCTTGACGAGGAAACCTCCATGATCCGCGACATGGGAATCTTTCGCACCACCGTGGCTGTCGCGGCGCTTGGCGCGCCCGACAACCGGCGCGAGCTGCATGGCGTCATGGTGGACACCGGCAGCGAATACAACTGGATACCGAGCGCGGTACTGGCGGAGCTCGGGATTGCTCCCGTGCGCATCGACCGGTTCGAGACCGCGGACGGCCGAGTGATGGAGCGCGAAGTGGGGTTTGCGATGTTGTATGCCGGCGGGCGATCGTCGGCATCGGTGGTCGTCTTTGCCGGTGCGAGCGACATGGTGCTCCTCGGCGCCATCGGGCTCGAGGGCATGAACCTTCGCGTGGATCTCATGCGACGCGAGCTGGTACCCGCAGGTCCTCTTCCCGTCGCGCTTGCGGTTGCGTGAGCAAACTGAAGCATCCATCACTCGCCGAAGCCGTAGAACCTCCCGACGTTCAGTCCGCCCACGCCTGCACCCGCCATCCATCATCCGCTCGATCGAGGAACACCACCACCTCGCCCATCGCACTTTCACATCGCCAGTAGTCGCGTCGATACCCATCGTCCCACCAGTCGCCCGACAGCCGCTCGGGGCCGAGCGCGCGCGTGATCGGAATGCGTTGGCCGCGCCACGTGATCGCACGCGGCGTCTCTCCTTCGCAGAGCACGTCCACCGGCTCCGGCGGATCGAGCGCGCGGCGGGCGACGGCAGTGACAGGGGTCGGCTCGGCGACATGTAGTCGGACAGTCCGACAGTCGGACAGTCCGACAGTCACCGCGTCCCGTTGTCCGACTGTCCGACTGTCCAACTGTCGGACTGTCAGGCCATCAGATGTCACTTCCCGCCAAACGCCCGCCTTCTCGGGCCGATGCGTATCCTGCGCCTTCGCCCGCACGATCGCACCGGTACCCAACTCCGCGCGCAATCGCTCGATCGCCGCATCGGCCGCACCGAGATCGCGCCATGAAGTGGACAGCAGATCGCCCTGCTCGCCCGTGAGCGGCGCCGCGGCGACGATCGCCACGCGCACCGCGATCACGGGCGCGTCGAGCGACCAGCCGTCGAGCAGCGCGCGGCAGCGCTCGAAGAGCGGCACCACGCGCGCCATCGGGCGAGCCGGTCGCGCTTCGCGCGTGACGGTATGCGCCGGCGCGTTCACGAGTGCGCCGCGCGCATCGTCCAGCGTGAGCGTGATCGCGATCGCCGCCACCGCACGGCCGTGTGCCATCAGCTCGTTCACCAACCGGTCGAGGGCGGCGCGCACGATGAAGAGCACCGGCTCCATCGTCGCCGCAGGCGTCGCGAGCTCCACTTCCACCGCGGGCTGTGTCTCCACGCGCGCCAGCACGGGGCGGCGCGCATCGTCGCCGCGCGCGAGACGCCACGCACGCAGGCCGATTTCTCCCCACCGGCGCTCGATGTCTTCCGCCGGCAGCGCAGCGAGCGCACCAACCGTCTGGAG
>JANNKK010000256.1:0-2725 GCA_031396245.1 Gemmatimonadaceae bacterium | reverse complement strand
CCAGGGCTTGCTGTCGATCCTGACGCCGCTCTTGATCAACCACGTCTCGGCCGACCACCTGAACAGCGGAACGATCGACCTCGCGTCGGCGAACCTCACGCTGAACCAGAGCGGCACGAGCCCGACCTTCACGAACGCGGGGACGATCACGCTCGGGGCTGGCCGGACCTTCGCGGTGACCAGCGGGGGCTTCACCGGTGATCCCGGCGGGACGATCACCGGTGGGACGCTCTCCCTCAGCACGGTCAACGCTGCCTTCAATGGCGCGACGCCTGCGGTGAGCGCCCTCTCGCTCACCGCGACGACCGCCGGCTTCGCCGCGCCGCTCAACACGGCGACGATCGCATACACCGTCGTGAACTCCACGCTCAACGGGGCCGGTCCCCTCACGAACGCGGCCGGACAGACCCTGACCCTTGTCGCCAGTGCGGTCAACATGCCAGTCGACAACCAGGGGACGTTGGTCGCGTCGGGAGGAACGGCGCTCAACGGTTCCTTAACGACCACTTCTGGCTCGACGATCCGGATCGGGCAGGTCGATGGGAGTTCGGGCCTGGCGACGCTCACCGTGGCGAACGGCTTCACGAACCTCGGCAGCATCGAGCTGACCGTGGTGATCGGCATCGCCTACGGCGCCCAACTCTCCGTTACCAACGGCACGCTGGTCAATGCCGCCGGCGGGACGATCTCGGCGCTGCCGGGCGCTCTGGCGGGTGGCGCGCGCACCCTCGACGCGCAACTCGACAACCAGGGCTTGCTGTCGATCCTGACGCCGCTCTTGATCAACCACGTCTCGGCCGACCACCTGAACAGCGGAACGATCGACCTCGCGTCGGCGAACCTCACGCTGAACCAGAGCGGCACGACGCCTAGCTTCGTGAACACGGGCGCGATCACGCTTGGTGCCGGTCGGACCTTCGCCGTGACCAACGGGAGCTTTACCGGTGATCCCGGCGGGACGATCACCGGTGGGACGCTCTCCCTCAGCACGGTCAACGCTGCCTTCAATGGCGCGACGCCGGCGGTGAGCGCCCTCTCGCTCACCGCGACGACCGCGAACTTCGCCGCGCCCCTCAACACGGCGACGATCGCGTACACGGTCGCGAACTCCACCATCAATGGCGCCGGTCCCCTCACGAATTCCGCCGGACAGACCCTGACGCTCGTGGCCAGCACGCTCAACCTTCCGGTGGACAATCAGGGCACGCTCGTCGTCTCCGGCAGCTCGGCGATCACCGGGGCGTTCACCACGAACGTCGGCTCGATCCTGCGGATCGGCCAGGTGGACGGCAGCAGTTCGCTCGCGAATCTCACCGTCGCGAACGGCTTCACGAACTTCGGCACGATCGAACTCAGCGTCGTCATCGGCATCGCGTACAGCGCACAGATCACGGTAACGAGCGGCACGCTGACGAACGCGGCGGGGGGCACGATCGCGTCGCTCCCCGGCGCCGCCGCGGGCGGCGCGAGGACGATCGCCGCTCCGCTCGACAACCAGGGGTTCGTTGACATCCAGACGCCGCTCATCCTGAGCGCGAACGGCGCGGACCACCTGAACTCGGGCACGCTCTCCGTGGACGGCGGGAACCTCACCCTCTCGCAGGGCGGCACGACACCGAGCTTCACCAGTAGCGGCACGATCACGCTCACGGCTGGCCGTACGTTCGCCGTGACCAACGGCGCGTTCACGAGCGCCCCCGGCGGGACGATCGGTGGTGGGACGTTCACGCTGCAGGGTGTGACCGCTGCCTTTGACGGCGCGACTCCGACGGTGGCGGCACTCACCCTGAGTGCGACCACGGCCTCGTTCGCCGCGCCGCTCAGCACCGCGAGCACCGCCTTCACTCTTCTGAACGCCACGATCAACGGCGCAGGCCCCTTCACGAACGCGGCCGGTCAGACGCTGACCCTGAACGCCAGCGCCGTGAACGTCCCCTTCAACAATCAGGGGACCCTCATCGCCTCCAATAGCTCGACCCTCGGCGGTGGGCTCACGACGAACGCGGGCTCGATCATCCGGGTTGGCCAGGTGGATGGCAGCAGCTCACTCGCCACGCTCACCGTGACGAGCGGCTTCACGAACCTCGGGAACATCGAGCTCACCGTTGTCTTTGCCGTCGGGTACAGCTCGCAGCTCGTCGTGAGCGGGACGCTCACCAACGCGGCGGGCGGCACGATCACGACCCTCGATGGGGCGGCGGCTGGCGGCACGCGCACGATCGTCGGAGCCGTGGACAATCAGGGGACGATTACCGTGGGGCCTGGCACCGCCGGCCTGCTCAGTATCGTGGGCACACTCACGACGAGTGGGACGATCAACCTCGAACTGGGCGGAACCGCCGCGGCGCAGTATGACCGGATCGTCGTCACCGGTGGCGTGCCGGGCCCGGGTTCGGTCACGCTCGGAGGGACGCTTAATGTGGGTCTGATCAACGCTTTCGTGCCCGCGTCGCTGAACACCTTCGGCGTCATCACCGCGGTCTCCCGGACCGGGACCTTCGCGTCCACGCCAATGCCCGGAAGCATCACCTCGCCGCCCCAGTACGTGGCGACCGGCGTCAATCTGATCGCCCCCTAGCCCCGCTTGTCTTTTCCGTGCGGTGGCCTACCTTTCATCTCACTGACGCGGGGTGGAGCAGCCTGGTAGCTCGTCGGGCTCATAACCCGAAGGTCGCGGGTTCAAATCCCGCCCCCGCTACTGAGTGCACGTCGACGGCCGGTCCCC
>JANNKK010000202.1:0-2652 GCA_031396245.1 Gemmatimonadaceae bacterium | reverse complement strand
CGCTCTTCTTCGAGGTTGCAGTGGTGCACGATCGCGCCGTCCTTCATGATCACGGCCTCGTCGCACACCTGCTCGATGTCGCGCAGCAGGTGGGAGCAGACGAGCACGTGCATCCCCTGCTCCTCCTTCATATCGACGATGAGCTTGAGCATCCGGCGGCGCGCGGCAGGATCGAGCCCGTTGGTCGGCTCGTCGAGCACGACCAGCTCCGGCCCGTGGACGATCGCCTGCGCGAGCTTGGCCATCTGCTTCATGCCGTACGAGTAGGTCCGCAGCTCGCGGTAGCGCGATTCGCCGAGCCCCACGTGGAACAGGACCTCGTGCGCCTGCTCGAGCGCCGCCTTCGGCGGGAGACCCGACAACTCGGCCATCTGGCGCACGAAGGTCACCGCCGTCATGTCCCCGACGAACGAGTCGTTCTCGGGCATGTAGCCGATTCTCGACCGCGCCGCCCCCATGCTGCGCCGGCAGTCCAATCCCAGGATACGGGCGCGTCCGGCGCTGGGCCGGAGAAACCCGAGCAGCGTCAGGATCAGGGTGGACTTGCCCGCGCCGTTGGGCCCCAGCAGCCCCACCGCCTTTCCGGTGCCCGAAACGCCAAGACGGCAGGTGATCCCGTGCAGGATCTCCCGCCGTCCCAGCTTGACCTTCAGGTTTTCGAGTTCGACGACCGGCGTGGTGTGCATATCAGTCGAGCGCTCGCTCGCGGGGACCCCTGCGTCCTGCTCCGCCTTGGGCGCCTTGGGCGCCTTGGGCGCCGCAGCGCGCAGCGCGGAGGCGGCTCGCGTGGCTCACTCGCTGCGCTCCTTCGCGGTCCTGCGCGTCACTGTCGGGGGACCTCGTCGGACGGTCGTGCCGGGGTCGGCCCGCCAAGGCCCTGAATCAGCATCAGGTTCATGATCAACCCTGAGACACGAGTACGGCTGGCGGCGTGGATCTGTTCCGGCGTTCCGTCGAACACCACGAGAATCGGATCTCCCCCGGCCACGAGCTCGCCCAACGCCGGGCTCGCGGCCAGCGTCGCCAGAATTCCGAGGGCCCCCTTCGCGTTCAGCCAGCCGAAGGCGGACGGGTGGAGTCCGGCAGAGGAGGGAAGCTGACCGAGGAACTCCGGCGACCAGACGAGCGGGGAGCCGCCGTTCCGGGTCGCGATGGCACGCTCGGCGACGCCGCGATCGGAGGCTGCCACCATGTAGCCCCGATCGTATGTCCAGATGATGCTGAGCGGAAGTCCACCCGGCTTCATCGTGCTCCAGGTCCGTCCGCCCGCGCTCTCCTGCCCGAACACGATCCGCTTGCCCTGCTCGTCGGGCCCAAGCTCCGCGTTGAACGTTTCCACCAGCTTCTGGAGGGAGCTGTCGATGACCGGCGGGTTGTTCGCCACGCTCGCCATGACCCACGTCGGGCCGTTGGCCGAGAGTCCCGTCACCGCCAAGGCCGCTTCGGTCCCCAACGCCGCGGTCAGGTTCTGGATGAAGCCGGCGCCGAGCTTCTCGTCCATCGTGGCCAGGTCGCGTTCGAAGTCCGGCTCCGCCTTGGTGATCTGCGCGGTGAGCTCCTCGAAGAGCTGCAGTGGCTCGCGGGTCGAAACGTAGCCCGCGAGTAGGGCATCGGCCGGTAGATACTCCGCCGCGCCCCCGGAGCCGGCGTCAGCCAGCCACGACCCCATTCCCGTTCGGGCCCCCTGGAACGTCAACGTGACCTCATTCTCTTCCGCACCCGCAGGAGCACGCTGCTCGATGAAGAGGTACTTCATCCTGATCATGCCGGCGAGCTCGATTGGAGGGGCGTCGTCTCTGGACGCCATGGTGACCAAGGGGGGCGCATCCATCCCGATAAGCCAGCCCACGCCGCGCCGGTACCGCTCGCCGATGGCTGCCGCAAACGGGGAGCCGGCGCCCTGCCCCAGGTGAGCGAGGGCCCACGCCAGGTGCGACGGCGAGTTTGAAACGACCATCAGGTCGTCGGAAACCGAATACGGTGCGGGAGACTCGCCCGCCTCGGCGAAAAGCGCTTCCAGGGCGCTCGCGAGCTCCGCCCGCCTGCCGGGCTGCACTCGGGCGATCACCATCGGCACGGGCTCGTTGCTCCCGGGGAGCCCGGGGACGCTGGCACAGAAGACGATTTCGTCCCCGAGCAGCGGGTTCACCGACTGGACGCGGTCCGCCATCTGTCACAACAGCCGACCCGTCTCGGAATTCCACCAGGCCCCGAACGTCGCGTTCTGGGCCGACTGCTCCTCGGCGAGGGCCAGGGCCCGGCCGATCGTGACGCCGGGATTTGGGACCGTGGCGTAGACGACCGCCCCTGCGGGAAGATACGAGAGCAGGGCCGAGTTGGTCCGCAGCTCGGCGGGGAAATTCGCAAGCTCGCGTTCGATCTTCACGAGCGACCTGAGCAGCTCCAGGTAGTACCCCGCCTCGGGGCTCCAGGAGACGGCTTCCGCGACCGAGTTCGCCAACGCCGGGATGGAGGCGGCCTGCTCGCCGGGCCTGAGGACCACTTCCCTGCGGGGCTGGTTCACCGCCACCGATCCCTCGACCACCGAGACCACCGAGCCGCCCATGCCGGCGGACACCGCGAAGACAGTTCCCTTCACCGAGGCGATGGAATCGTGGGTCAGAACCCGCAGGCGGCCCCGGCGCTGTTGGG
>JANNKK010000174.1:0-1709 GCA_031396245.1 Gemmatimonadaceae bacterium | reverse complement strand
CACCATTTCGCAAAGCCGAAATGGTGCCTGACCCCTCCCCTTCCAAATCTCTCTCCCGCCATACCAAGTCCCGCATTCACCCGGCTCGGGCGGGCGTCTACGATTCCCTCAAACGCAGGGACGCCGTCCGGCTCCCCGCTGTAGTTAGGGGGATTGCATGAACTTCAAAAAGATCGCGCTGGCCACGATCAGCGCCACGGCCACCGCCGCCATCGTCACCGGCTGCTTCTTCGACTACCCGGACCCGACCGTCGACGCCACCGCGATCACGTTCAACGACCGCGCCGTGCACGACCCCTCCGTCATCCGCACCGATGACGGGACTTTCTACGTCTTCGGCTCGCACCTCGCCGCCGCGCGCTCCACCGATCTCATGCAATGGGACACCATCGCGAACGGTCTCGACGCCGCGAACCCGCTCTGGAGCACGATCCCGCTCGAGGGCAATCAGTGGACCGGCATCCCCGGTTCGTGGGCCGCGGACGTCATCAAGCTCAAGGACGGCAAGTACCACTTCTACTACAGCTTCTGCGGCGTCCCGCCCGGCGGCCAGTGCACGGGCCCGCGCTCGTATCTCGGCTCCGCCGTGTCGGATCGCATCGACGGTCCCTACGTCGATCGCGGCATCTTCCTGCGCTCCGGTCTCAGCGCGGCCGAAATCGCCGCGGGCTACGCACCCCCGGGAGTGACCCACTACGACGCGCGCACGATGCCCAACACGATCGACCCCGACGTGTTCTTCGACAAGCGCGGCAAGCTCTGGATGGTCTATGGCTCGTACTCGGGCGGCATCTTCATCCTCGAGCTGGACCCGGCCACCGGCCGTCCGGTCCCCGGCCAGGGCTACGGCCGCCACCTCGCGGGAGGCGACCACGCCCAGATCGAGGGCGGCTACATGCTCTACAGCCCCGAGAGCGGCTACTACTATCTATTCACCTCCTTCGGCGGCCTCGCGCAGAACGACGGCTACAACATCCGCATCGCGCGCTCGCGAAATCCCAACGGTCCGTTCCTCGATGCCGAGGGACGCGACATGGTCGGCGCGCGCGGCAATCAATCGAACATCGCGCCGTTCGGCGTGAAGCTCATGGGCGGCTTCAACTTCAACTCCGCCGTGGGCGACAGCGAGACCGAGCGCGGCTATCTATCGCCCGGCCACAACTCGGCGTACTACGACGCGAAGACGAAGCAGCACCTGCTGATCACGCACACCCGCTTCCCCAACCGCGGCGAGGAACACTCCATCCGCGTGCACGAGATGTACGTGAACAAGGAAGGCTGGCTCGTCGCCTCCCCGCACCGCACCGTGCCGATCCAGGGCAAGAACCTCGTCGACACGACGGACATGCTCGGCGACTACAAGCTCATCAACCTCGGCAAGGACATCAACGGCACCGCGAAGCAATCCGTGTACGTCTCGCTGAACTACGACTTCACGATCAGCGGCGAAGCGACGGGCCGGTATCGTCGGGACGTCGGCAATCCGAACCGCATCACGATCTGGCTCGACGGGATTCCCGAGCCGTTTGAAGGCGTGCTGCAGTTCCAGTGGAACGAAGCGTCCGGCGCGCTCACGCCGATCTTTACGGCCGTTTCCAACAAAGGCGTCTCGCTCTGGGGCTCGCGCATGGCGACGCGCCCCGCGCACCAGGTGTTGAGCGACGTCGCCGCGGCGCTGTTGCTGCCGACATCCGCGAAGGACAACTCAT
>JANNKK010000160.1:0-13365 GCA_031396245.1 Gemmatimonadaceae bacterium | reverse complement strand
CCTATGGGGGCTTTGGTGATCGCGCGGTACATCTCTTAATTGTTGGTGGACGGGGGACGGGGGCCGGGGAACGGGCACTCAGCGTGAGGCGTGGTTCACCTTTCTCCTTCCACCTTCCCCCTTTCACCTTCTTCTAGATTCCAGACGTGCCCCTCCTCGACGCCCAAGACCCCCGCCCCATCCACTTCCAGGGGATCGGCGGCGCGGGGATGAGTGCACTCGCGGAGCTCTTCCATCGCCGTGGCGCGACGGTCACCGGCTGCGACCAGAATCCCGATGGGGCGGCCGATCTCGCGAAGCTCGGCATTGCCGTCGCCCGCGGACACGACCCGCTCCACGTCGAGGGCCACCGCGCCCTCGTCGTATCGAGTGCGATCCCGAAGGATCATCTCGAGATCCTGCGCGCGAGGCATCTCGGGCTCGAGGTCGTGCGCCGCGCCGAGGCGCTCGCCGAGGCGACCGCTGGAGGGATGCTCATCGCGATCGCCGGGACTCACGGAAAGAGTACGACGACAGTCATGACCACCGAGGCGTTGACCGCGGCGGGGAAGGCGCCGACCGGCGTGGTCGGGGCTCGGGTCACGGCGTGGGGCGGGAATCTCTCCGCCGGCGGGCACGAGATCTTCGTCGTCGAGGCCGATGAGTACGACCGGTCGTTCCTCGCGCTGCGGCCCACCGTCGCCGTTGTCACGAACGTCGAGGCCGATCACCTCGACATCTACAAGGACTTGGACGACATCCGCGCGACCTTCGCCGAGTTCGTCTCACGGGCCCGGTACGTGGTGCTCTGCGCCGACGATCCGAACGCCAACGCGCTCCCCTCGCCGGCAACGGCGGAGGTGATCCGCTACGGGATCGAGAGTCCCGACGCGCGCCTCGTCGCACGGGACATCGGTCACCAGAGCGGCCGCACCACGTTTTCGGTGCACTATGACGGCAAGGCGCTCGGCGAGGTCTCGCTCGGCGTTCCCGGGCGGCACAACGTGCGCAACGCGCTCGCGGCGATCGCCTGCGGACTGGGGCCCTGGATGCTTCCGTTGCCGGCGATGGCGAAAGGACTCGCCGCGTTCGTCGGGGCCGAGCGGCGTTTTCAGCGCATCGGTGAGGCGAAGGGAGTGCAGGTGGTGGACGACTACGCGCACCATCCGACCGAGCTCCGGGCCACTCTCTCCGCGGCGCGCGAGGCGTATCCGGAGCGCCGACTGGTCGTGGCGTTCCAGCCGCACCTCTTCTCGCGCACGCGCGACTTCGCTGCCGAGTTCGGCGTGGCGCTCGCCGGGGCTGACCTGATCGCGCTGGCCGACATCTACCCGGCCCGAGAGAAACCCATAGTTGGAGTCAGCTCGGCACTCATCGCTACGGCGGTACGGGGTGCGGGAGGGACGCTCGCGTGGGAGGGTCCGCGGAGCGCTATGGCGGAGGGGCTCGAGCGCATCGTGCGAAGCGGAGATGTGGTGCTCACGGTCGGGGCGGGGGACATCACGAAGACGGGGCCCGAGCTGCTTTCGAGGCTCAGCGGATGACCGTCGCGGGTGGGAACGACGCCCAGCAGCCCCGCCGATCGCGGAGTGGAACGGCGGCGGAGGTGCCGCGCTGGAAGAAGCGCATGCGCACGGTCGCCCTCTCCCTCGCTGCCCTCGCCCTTCTCGCATCGCCCTGGTGGGGCAGGGGCGTGCTCCGCTCGATGGATTTCTTCCGCGTGCGGCGGGTGGAAGTGGAGGGGAGCCGTTACGCCTCCCCCGCTGAAATCGTTTCGCGGATGAAGGTCGACACGACCGTCTCGCTCTGGGACGACGTGTCGCCCCTCGAGGCGCGGGTGCGGGAACACCCCCAGGTGCGCGACGTGCGCATCCGGAGGCGGCTCCCGGGCACCCTTGTCGTCCGCGTGACCGAAGACCCTCCCATCGCGCTGGTGAACACGGCGAAGGGGATGGTGGTCACCGACGCGACCGGGGAATCGCTGCCGGTGGATCCCACGCGCACCGACGTGGACCTCCCGGTGCTCGCGTCGCGGGACACGCTCCTCCTTCGGCTCCTCGGAGAGGTGCGCGCTCGGATCCCGGCACTCTTCGCTCGCGTGAGCGAGGCGCGGCGGGGTTCGCGCGGCGAGGTCATCCTCGTCCTCCCGGACTATCGGATCATCGCCCTCGCCGACGTGAGCGCGAGGCGGCTCTCCGACGTGCTGCCTGTAGAGAACGACCTCGCCCGACGAGCCATCAAGGTCGTCGAACTGGATCTCCGGTTCCGAGACCAGGTGGTCGCTCGCCTTCCGTAGGAAACAGATGAACTCCGAATGAACCTCGATCGCCTCGTCGCTGGACTCGATATCGGATCCGCCAAGACCACCGCCGTCATCGCGGAGGTCGTGGGGGATCGGCCCAAGCACCCCACCGTGAACATCCTCGGTGTGGGGCAGGCCCGCACGACCGGCCTTCGGAAGGGCGTGGTCGCCGACATCGAGGAGACCCAGCGCTCGATCACCCGCGCGATCCAGGACGCCGAGCGGATGGCGGGGGTGCAGGTCCAGTCGGTGTATGCCGGCATCGCCGGTGAGCATATGTCGGCGATGACCTCGACCGGCGTGGCCGCGATCACCGGCGCCGAGATCACGAAGAGTGACGTGGACCGGGCCAACGCCGGCGCCCGCGCCCAGGCGATCCCCCAGGACCGCGAACTCATCCACGCGATCCCGCAGGAATACACCGTTGACCGGAACGCCGGCATTCGCGACCCCGTCGGGATGATCGGCACGCGGCTCGAGACGGAGATGTACCTCGTCACCATCGGCTCCTCACCGGCGATGAACCTGCGCAAGGCGGTCGAGCGGGCCGGGTACACCGTAGCCGAGCTCGTGCTCGAGCCCTTCGCGAGTTCACTCGCCGTGCTGACCGACGACGAGAAGGAGCTCGGAGTCGCCCTCGTGGAGATGGGGGCGGGCACGACCGACATCGCCGTCTTCCACGAAGGGAAGATCCGCTACTTGGGGACCATCGGGTACGGTGGACTCAACGTGACCAGTGACATCGTGCACGGGCTTGGTGTGACTGCGGCTGACGCAGAGCGCCTCAAGGAGCAGTACGGTGCGGCGTTCGAAGCGCTCGTGCCCCCGGAGGAGCGGATCCGCCTCCCCAGCACCGGCGCGCAGGGGGAGCGGGAGATCCCGCGATCGTTGCTCGCGCACATCATCCATCAGCGCACGCAGGAGATCTTCGAGATGGTCCTGCGCGACGTGGAGAATGCGGGGCTGATCAAGCGCCTCGCGGCGGGCGTCGTGGTCACCGGCGGCGCCGCGGCGCAGCCCGGTACCGCTGACTTGGCGAGCGATGTGTTCGGCACCGGCGCGCGGCTCGGTCTTCCAGGGGAGTTCCTTGGTGGGCTCGCCGACTCCGTTCAGGCACCGCGCTTTGCCACCGTCACGGGCCTCGTCCAATACGGAGCGCATCGCGTCGCGCTCACCGGGAACACGGGGAAGGGGAAGCGGCTCAGCTTTGCTGGGCAGACGCCGTCGATGGATGCGCTCGCGGCCAGGTTCAAGACTTGGCTGCAGGATTTCTGGTAAGTCCTGCTGAGAGAACGGCGAACGGCAACTGCCTCTCACCACAGAGGCACAGAGGGCCACAGAGAAGGGCACCTGCAAATACTTGGGGGAACCCGCGCCCGGCCGTGTTGTCGTTCCACCCGTTCTTGTCGTTGAGGTGCTTGTGCAGTTCTCTGTGTTGTGGTGAACGCCGTTGCCGTCGCCGTGCTCGAATCACAAAAGTGACGGCCGTTACCGCCGGCGGTGGAGAACCTCTCGTCCCGCCGACGTATCCGATGCGCGGAGTACTCGTCTTGCCTGTGTGAGGCCGCGGCCCGTCAGGGCTATATTGCGCGGCAGACCCTTTTCGCGTCGATACCCTGGGAGCCGCACCCCCGATGACCATCTTCGAATTCGAGGAATCCGCCGGACAGAACGCCCGCATGAAGGTCGTGGGCGTGGGAGGAGGCGGCGGCAACGCGGTGAACCGGATGATCGAGGAGCACCTCGAGGGCGTCGAGTTCATCTCGGTGAACACCGACGCGCAGGCCCTCCTCAACTCCAAGTCCGACGTCAAGATCCAGATCGGCAAGAAGCTCACGCGAGGACTCGGCGCCGGCGCCCGCCCGGAAATCGGGCGTCAAGCGATCGAGGAGAACCGGGACGAGGTCGCGCGCACGCTCGCCGGCGCCGACCTCGTCTTCGTGACCTGCGGGATGGGCGGTGGCACCGGAACAGGAGCTGCTCCGATCGTGTGCGAACTCGCCCGCGACGCCGGTGCCCTCACCGTCGGCATCGTCACCAAGCCCTTCCTCTTCGAAGGCCGGAAGCGGATGCGTCAGGCCGACGAAGGGATCGCCGAGATGGTGAAGTACGTCGACACGATGATCGTGGTCCCGAACGAACGGCTTCTGGCCGTGGTCGGGAAGGGGATCCCCTTTCAGGACGCCCTCAAGAAGGCCGATGAGGTGCTGCTCCAAGCGACCGGCGGGATCTCCTCGATCATCACCAAGGCGGGCGTCGTGAACGTCGACTTCGCCGACGTGCGCACGGTGATGAAGGACGGCGGCTCGGCGATCATGGGCACTGGCGTCGGGCGGGGCGACAACCGCGCCGTCGAGGCCGCGAAGATGGCGATCGAGAGCCCGCTGCTCGACTCGGTCTCGATCGCCGGGGCGCGCGGCGTTCTGATCAACATCACTGGCGGCAACGAGATGACGCTGGGCGACATCAACACCATCGCCGAGATCGTGAAGGAGGCGGTCGGCGAGGAGAGCGAGATCATCTTCGGCGCGGTCAACGAGCCGGCGATGCAGGGCGAGGTCCGCGTCACCGTGATCGCCACCGGCTTCGAGCGGAAGACGCAGGGGATGGGAATGGGGATCGGCTTCGCGCGGAACGGCACCCCCGTCATCCCGATCGACCACTCGCAGCGTGGTTCGCGCCCCTCGGGTGCGGTGAACACCGGGAACGCCGTGCCGCAGCCGCGCCCTCGCCCCTCACAGCGACCGGCGCAGGATCTGAATGATATGGAGATCCCGACGTTCATCCGGAGACAGATGGATTGAGTCCGCGCGCAACGCGGCTCCTCACCGGTGCGGTGGTCGCGTTGCTCGCGGCCGCCGCACTTCGCTTACCCGCCCCTCGTCCGGGGCGACCGGGTGAGCTGTTCAACTCCCCGCCCACGCCGCGTCGCTGGTTCCAGCGCGACACCCTGGGCGCTGGCGAGACCCTCTCGGAACTCCTCGCCGGCCGGGGCCTGAGCGCGAAGGACGCCGCGAATGTCATCGCGACCGCGACGCCGATCGACCCGCGCCGCATCCCGGCGGGACTCGAGATCGAGGTCAGCGGTGACACCGCCGACACCCGGGCGCGCGAGGTCCGCTTCTTCCTCGGGATGGACCGCATCGTGCGCGTCTTCCGGACCGATTCGGCGTGGGCGATGGCCGATGAGCGGATCCCCTGGAAGACCGACACGCTGATCGTCCGCGGGACGGTCACGAGTTCGCTCTACGAGGCGGTCGAGGCCGGGGCGGGCGGACTCCTTCCGGCGCGCGCGCGGCAGGAACTCGCGTGGAACATCGCCGACATCTACGAGTACCGCGTCGACATGTCGCGCGAACTGCAGCAGGGCGACGAGGTGCGGGTGCTCTTCGAGCGGCTCTCCCTCCCCACCGGTGCGGTGCGGATCGGCACCGTGCTCGCCGCCGGACTCCAGCGCGCTGGTTCCGAAGTGCAGGCGATCCGGATGCCGATCGACAATGGCCGCAGCAAGTACTACGACCAGACTGGGCGATCCCTCGCCGCCTCCTTCCTCCGCACGCCCGTCTCCTTCCGCCGCATCTCGTCGAACTTCGGGCGCCGCAAGCATCCGATCCTCGGCACGTGGCGCGCGCACCAGGGGATGGACTACGCCGCCGACGCGGGCACGCCGGTCCGCACGATCGGGGACGGCCTCGTCATCTTCGCCGGGCGCAAGGGAGGCTACGGGAACGCCGTCGAGATCCGCCATCCGAACGGGTTCGTCAGTCGCTACGGCCACCTCCGGGGCTTCACCACCGGCCTTCGCGTCGGCATTCGGGTCGAGATCGGCAAGACGATCGGCTATGTGGGGATGACCGGGCTCGCGACCGGACCCCACCTCCACTTCGAGGTGCTCGTGAATGGCGTGCAGCGGGACCCCCGCCGGGCGCTCACGCAGTCGGCCGGCCCACCCCTCGCCGGCCAGGACCTCGCGCTCTTCGAGCGCATCCGGTCGGCAGCGGTCTACGCCCTCGACCAACCAGCTGGAGTCGTGCGGAATCCCGACAACTGAGCAGCGGTCCGCCGCGTAGTTTGCCGGACCGTCCTTTCCCATGATCTCCTGGATCCTCTCCCTCGCCGCCGGCGTGGCGCTCGCGGCGCTCTCGTACCGCCTGCGTCCCGCGCGCCCTGCGTTCCTCGTCTTCGGCCTCAGGGCGCTCGCCGGCACGGCGACCGCAGCGCTGCTCCTCAATGTCCCCTTGGGGCCGAGCCGTCCCGTCGCTCCTTGGGTCGGGCTCGATGTCTCCTCGAGCTGGAACGCGACCGGGGATCAGGCCGCGTGGCCCCGGGCCCTCGCTGTCGTCGACTCTCTGCTCGGCGCCGGGGCTGATTCCCTCATCCTCTTCGGTGATTCGATCCGTGGCGGGGACGCCCCCCCGATCCCATCAGACGGTGCGACCCGCGTCGGTGCGCTTGTCGAGGCGGCGATCGCGGTGGGACGGCCCCTCGTCATCGTCACAGATGGCGCGCTGGACGACGCGGAACAGATCGCTCGCCTGCCGCGGGGATCCTCGGTGCGGCTCGTCGCGCGGGCTGCCCGTCCAGACGCTGCGATCGCGCGGTTCGACCTTCCGGGCGGCGCGCTGGGCGGTGACACGATCGTCGCCCGGATCGTGGTGAAGGCGGGTGGGGCGGGGTCGGCATCGACCGCACTGCGCCTCACGCTCGAGGGACGCACCGTCGTCGACAGCGCGATCCCGGAGCTCGAGGCCTTCGAGGAGCGCGAGCTGCGCCTCACCCTGCCACTCCCCGCCTCCGACGCGACACGGCGGGTTTCGGTGGCGCTGCGATCTGGGGACGCCGTCGCCGTGAACGACACCGCGAGCGCCACCCTGGTCGTATCCGGCGCCGCCGCGGCGACCTTCATCTCGAGTGCGCCCGACGAGGACGCGCGATTCGCCTTGTCAGTGCTTCGCGGCACCCGCCGGGGACCGGTGCAGGGGTTCTGGCGTGTGGCGCCGGGGGAGTGGCGCGTCGATGGCTCGCTCCGACCGGTGCCTGAGCGCGTGGTGCGTGATGCGGCCGCCGCGACGCCGCTGCTGGTCCTCCACGGGGACACGGCGCTCTTCGGCCCGCCGCGCGCGCTATCTCGCGGCGCGCTGGTGCTCTTCGCCCCACCGCCCGCAGCGGAGGATTACTACCCCTCGGGCACCGGTGATTCGCCGGTCGCCGCCGCACTCTCGGGCGTGCCGTGGGACTCACTCCCACCCCTCGACGTCGCCTTCACGCGTGAGGCGCGGGGTGCGATGCACGCGGCGGTGCTCACGCGCCGCGGACGCCGCTTCGAGGAGCGTGCGGCGGTGC
Source organism: Gemmatimonadaceae bacterium (assembly GCA_031396245.1). Classification (GTDB taxonomy): domain Bacteria; phylum Gemmatimonadota; class Gemmatimonadetes; order Gemmatimonadales; family Gemmatimonadaceae; genus Pseudogemmatithrix. The sequence goes on along the minus strand of JANNKK010000160.1, from coordinate 5,741 downwards.
TCCTCGAGGACGCGGCGCGGCGCGTCGTCGTCGTGCCGGCGGCGGGCTTCTGGCGATGGCGGCTGCGCGGTGAACGATCGGCCGACGCCTTCGACGCGGTGTGGGGGAGCATCTTCGACTGGGTCGGCGCCGATCCCCGCGTCGGGGCGCCGCTCGCCGCACGTCGCGACCCTGCGGCCGAGTGGGTCCCACGGCGTGCGACCGTCGCCGACGGCGCGGTGGGGGAGGGCGCGGCACTCGACCGGGCACCTCGTGCCCTCGGCGCCTGGTGGATGGCGAGTCTTGCGATCGCAGCGCTCTGCGCCGAGTGGCTGCTGCGGCGGCGGATCGGCATGCGGTAGGGTGGCGCTCGGGCCGCTACCCTCGACGGGCTAGTCACATCGAGCGATTGCAACGGTGGCAGTCGACGCGCCATCGTCGAGAATCCTCATGCGCCCCATCACTCTCGTCGGTCTCATCGTGATCGCCTTCGGCGCCGTGACGCTGATCCTCGGCGGGAACTTCACGGCCTCCCGCGACGTGCTGCAGGCCGGCTACGTCTTCGCGCACACGCAGCCGAATCAGCCGTTGACGCCCTGGCTGGCGGCAGCGGCCCTGATCGTGGGCACGGTGTTCGTCGTATCGGGTCTCGGGAACCGCGCCTACCACGCGCACCGCTGATCGGCATCGAGCCGTCACCGCCATGTTCACGACCACCGCGACCTTCATCCTGCCGATCGACTGGCGCGTGAGTTTCCTTACGCCGATCGAGGGGTGGACGCTTGTGACCTCCGGTGAGTTGCGCCCGAAGGACTCTGCCGAGGATCGGCTGCCGGTTCCTCGCCGCCCGCGCCTGCTGCCCTCCTGACCGGCAACGACAACGGATGGCGGGCGGGGGGAGGATCCCGTCGCTCGCCATCCGCTCGGCGTCACGTCTTCGGCGTCGCCTTGATGAGGGCGTCAGTGAAGCGGAACGAACCGAGTCTGCCGGTGCCGGTGAGCACGATCGTGGTGGTGGTGGCTCGCTCTGCCGGGATCACGAGGAGGCGGGCCTTGCCGTCTGAGGGGGTCGGAGCGTCGGGCACGATCCTCGGCGCCTGCGCCGCTGTCCTGGCGAAGGCGCTCATCGCCCCGACGACCACGAGCAGGGCGAGCGCGGCGAGCATCGGGCGGAGGGTGGCTGTCATCGGGATGACGATAGGAGTCCCGCGGAAAGGGGACCATCGCCCGTCGGGATGATTGGGGCATTACGCCGTTGAGGTGAGCTGACGTCGTGGCGCGGATGTGCCCGCGGCGCGGCTGCAGTATCTTTCCGGCTATGGCGGGCCCCCGGATCACTGTCGCCCTGATCGAGGACAATCGCCTCGTTCGCGAGGGGATCATCTCGCTGCTCGGCGGCTGGCCCGACCTGCAGGTCGTGTCGGGAACGGCCCACCACGACTTCGAGGAGCTCGGACGCACGCGTCCGCAGGTCGTCCTGCTCGACGTCGGCCTGGTCAAGGGGGACAGCCTGCGCGTCGCCGCCCGGGTGCGGATCGAGTTCCCCGAGTCGCGGGTGATCGTGATGGACCTGCTCCCGGCGCACGAGGACATCGTTGAGTTCGTGAACGCCGGCGTCTCGGGCTTCATCATGAAGGACGCGACGCTGGACGAACTCGTGGACACCATCCGCGCGGTGGCCGGCGGGGCGAGCGTCCTGCCGCCGAAGATGGTCACCTCGCTCCTCACGCAGATCGCCCAAACGGCGGTCGTGAACGCGCGGCCGAGGATTCGCGAGGCGGTGCGGATGACCCCGCGCGAGCGGCAGGTGATCGACTTGATCGCCGAGGGACTGAGCAACAAGGAGATCGCGCGGCGGCTCAACATCGCCACGCACACGGTGAAGAGTCACGTGCGGAATGTGATGGAGAAGCTCGCGCTGCACACGCGGCTGCAGATCGCCGCGTACGCGAACGCCGAGGAGAAGGAGTAGGCCGCGAAGATCACTGCGGGGCTCGCACGTCCTCATCCGTTCGAGCGATACCCCGGCCACGGCGAGCGCCCTAGGTTGCGCGTATGTCCCCTCCGACGCGTCCCATCTGGGCCTACACCTATCGCCTCGTGCCTCCGCAGTCGCCGGAACGACTCCGGCGGATCAAGGCGCTGCTCGAGCACGAGGGTCGCCAGGCGGTCCTGCGCGACGGCACTTGGAAGGGCCAGCTCGTCGTTGACGAGCGGGTCGCGAACATCCTCGTGATCAGCGACTCGCCCAAGCTCGACCACGAGGCGAACGTGCGGCTCGAGGCCGAGCTGCGCGCGATCGACGCCGGCTTCGCGGTGACGGTGCCGCTCGAGGTCGAGGGCGACGACGAGGAAGTGCCGCAAAAGCAGTAGTGCCTCCGAGCGAGCCCGGCGCGTGAGCACTGCCGCTGCCGTGCATCAGCCGTAAACCATCCCTTCGGGCGATGGGTGCGCTTGACTCCGGCGGACATACTCCGGACATGCGTCTCAGAACTCTCACCATCGGCGCCGCGATCCTCTTCGCGGCCGTGCCGGCAGCGGCACAGGAACGCGGTTCCCTCGAACTCGGTGGATTCCTCAGCTTCAACCACTTCGATCCGGCGTACCAGATGGAGAACTCCCTCGGCCTCGGAGGGCGGGCCGGGTACTTCCTCGTCCCGCGCGTCTCGATCGAGTTCGAGGCCAATGGCGGGAACGCCAAGCGGCCGCTCGGACTCGCGGACCGTTCGTTCTGGTTCATCGATTCGCGCCTCCTCTGGTCGCCGATCAAGATCGGGCGCGCCGCGCTGCTCGTCGGCGGTGGCGTGCAGCACGTGGACGCCAACGTCAATACCGCCTGGGAGGACGAGTCCTACGGGATGCACGCCCTCGTCGGCGGCAAGATCGCTCTTAGCGAGAATGGCGTTCTCCGTCTCGACTACACCCGCTACTTCAATGGCGGGGCGAACCACGGCAGCCTCAAGGCCGGCATCAGTCTCTACCGTCACCCGAGGGGCAAGGAAACGACGGTGTACCTCACGCCGACCGCGGCGCCGATGCCGCCGATGATGCAGCGTCCCGACTCGGTGAGTGCCGCCGAGACCGCGCGCCTGCGCGATATCGACGCGCGCTACGCGGCGCTCCGTGACTCGCTCAGCCGCAACCGGGTCGCGGCCCTCGACCCCTCGTCGGTCGCCGCCCTGGCGACGATGCTCGAGATGATCCACTTCGAGCGCGACCAGGCGGACCTCGATGTGGTCTCCCGCGCGATCCTGCAGGACAAGGTCGCCATCTTCAATGCGAATCCGGAGATGCGCATCGTCATCACCGGGTACGCGAGCTCGCCGGGCACCGACGCCTACAACCTGGCGCTCGGTTTCCGTCGGGCCACTGCCGCGAAGGCGTTCCTCGTCTCGCAGGGCGTCGGTGCGGAACGGATCGAGATCTCGACCCGTGGCGAGCAGAACCTGCTCGTGGAAGGCCCGACCGACATCGCCAACGCAGCCAACCGCCGCGGCCAGTTCCGCCTGCTCATCTCCGACCCGCACCTCGTCAAGCCGTAGCCCCACCGGATAGGGCCCACCGCCGGCGCATTGCCGAGGGCTGGCCCTGTCCATTCCTCACCAAGGAGTCACAATGCTCGAGACCGTGATCGTCGTCCTGCTGATCCTCTGGGCCCTCGGATTCTTCGGCGGCTTCGTCGCAGGCAACCTGATCCACCTGCTGCTCGTCATCGCGCTGGTCGTCTTCATCCTGCGCGTCGTGCAGGGCCGCAAGGTCCTTTGACCCCTCAGGCGACCGGGGTGGCGATCCGTGTTCGCTTGAGCGAAGCCAGCTCGGTCGCCGGAAGGGGTTTGGAGAAGAGGTAGCCCTGGATCTCGTCGCAGGCGTGCTCGCGGAGGATCGCGAGCTGCGCCTCGGTCTCCACCCCCTCGGCGATGACCGTCATCTTGAGGATACGGGCCATGTTGATGATCGCCACGGCGATCGCCGCATCATCCGCGTCGGTCGTGATCTCCCGGATGAAGCTGATGTCGATCTTGAGGGCGTCGATCGGGTACCGCTTCAGGTAGGAGAGGCTCGAGTACCCGGTCCCGAAGTCATCGATCGCGATCGTGACGCCGAGCGCCTTCAGTTCGTGGAGCGCGGTGTCGGTGTCGGTCGAACGCGACATCAGCGAGCTCTCGGTGATCTCGATGTCGAGCGTCCTGGCGGGGATCCCGTGCTTCCGGATCGCGTCCGAGACCTCGTTGACGAATCCGGGGTGCGCGAACTGCGTCCCCGAGACATTCACTGCGACCCGGATCTCCCCGAGCCCGTCGCGGAACCAGGTCGCGATCTGCGCGCACACGGTCTCGAGGACCCAGCGTCCAACCGGGATGATGAGACCCGTCTCCTCGAGCGCCGGGATGAAGATGTTCGGCGCGAGGAGCCCTCCCCCGGGGCGATTCCAGCGGAGCAGGGCCTCGGCGCTCGTGAACTCGCCGGACCTCACCGCCATCTTGGGCTGGTAGTGAAGCTCGAACTCACTCCGGTCGAGCGCACCTCGGAGGGCGGTCTCGAGCGCCAAGGACTCCCGGGCGCGCGCCGAGGTCTCCGCCGAGTAATAGCGGGCGCCGTTGCCGCCGGTCGCGATCGCGTCGGTCAGGGCACGGGAGGCGTAGCTCATCAGCTGATCGGCGTCGGTCGCGTCGGTCGGGGAGACGGCAATCCCGATCGAGACGGTCACGGCGATCTCGTGACCCTCAACGAGGACCGGAGCGCTCAGCAGGTCTCGGATCTTCTTGGCGATGCCACTCGCCGGTGGCGCCTCATCTTGCGCCGCGATGACGAGGATCCCGAAGGACGGTCCCTCGAACCGGGCGAGCGTGCTCATCGGGCTGAGGCAGCTGAGCAGGCGGTCGGCAACGACGGTGAGCAGTACGCCGCCGATCGGTCGGCCCAGCACGTCGTTGATGACGGCGAAGCGGTCGATCGTGAGGGCGAGGACGGAGACCGTCTCTGTCGGCGCCTCGGGGCGCCCGAGCGCCTTGAGCAGGAGGTCGCGGAACCGTCGACGGTTCGGGAGCCCGGTGAGCTGGTCGTACTGCTCGAGGAACGTCGCGTTGGTCCGTGACTCCTCGAAGAGGAGCCGCGATTCGAGGGTGTTCCGGATCCGGGCGAGCACCTCGACTTGGTCGAAGGGCTTGGTGATGAAGTCGCGCGCCCCGGCGTTGAGGGCCCGCAGCTTGTGCGCCGGCTGGGCCGTCAGAACGACCACCGGGGCGTAGCTGCCGACCTCGAGTGGCCTGAGGGCCTCGAGTACCTCGAAGCCGTCCATATCCGGCATCATCAGGTCGAGGAGGATCAGGTCGTAGTGATTGGCCGCGTGGAGTTGAGCCACCTCGGACGACTTGGTGGTCGAGGTGACATCGGTATACCCCTCGGTCTCCAGCATCCGCGTGAGCAGCATGACGTTGACCGAGGAGTCATCGACGATGAGGATCCCCGCATTGCGGATCTCGGCGGGCCCGATCATGCGGGTGTCGCGGCGCTGATGGCCGCCGGCGGCGGCGCATCCCGCCCGATCGCTTCGCTGAGCGCCTCGAAGAAGTCGGGGACACGGACGGGCTTGGTCAGGTAGCGCACGAACCCCGCCTGCATCCCGCGCGCGATGTCGCGCGGCATCGCGTTCGCACTCAGCGCGATCACCGGGATGTTCGCGGTGAGCGGGTCGGCGAGCAGGATGCGCAGGGCGGCGAACCCATTCATCCCGGGCAGGTTGATGTCCATGATGATGACGT
>JANNKK010000141.1:0-2608 GCA_031396245.1 Gemmatimonadaceae bacterium | reverse complement strand
GCGGCGTAGCTGACCGCTTCCTCGGGAGAGACGGTGCCGTTGGTCTCGACCGTGAGGACGAGGCGATCGTAGTCAGTGCGCTGGCCGACGCGCGTCTCGCTCACCGCGAAGTTCACGCGGCGGACCGGCGAATAGATCGAGTCGATCCGAACGAGGTCCACCGGGAGCGAACGGTCGTGCGGATGCTGGTCCGCCTCGACGTAGCCGCGACCCTTGTTGATGTAGAGCTCGACCGAGAGATCGCGCTCGTCCTGGATCGTGAAGAGATGATGCGCCGGGTTGACGACCTTCACCCCGGCAGCGCCCTCGAGCATCCCGGCCGTCACCGCCCCCGCCTTCTTGACGCGCAGGCGCAGGATCGCTTCCTCGACGTCGTCATCCATCGCGAGCGTGAGGGTCTTGAGGTTGCCGATGATCTGGTGGACATCCTCGACCACCCCGACGATCGTCTGGTGCTCGTGGAGGACGCCGTCGATGCGGAATCCCCAGACCGCGGACCCGCGGAGGCTGGAAAGGAGCATCCGGCGCATCGAGTTGCCGAGCGTGTGGCCGAAGCCGCGCTCGAGGGGCTGGAGGCGGAATTCCGCAACGTTCGCGTGGTCCTCGCGCTTCGTCATCTCGACGAGCTGCGGCCGGACCAGCCCGCGGAGTTCGATCGTGGTCGTCATGCGTTTGATCCTTATGGGAGAGAATGTCACGATGGCGGTGACGCGCCACCGACGCCGTACCCCGCCCCTGACGCGCGGTACGCTCGTAAGACTGTCAGGGAGTCCGCACTGCAGACGGCGGAGGGCGGTTGGCAGACGGCAGTCTCCGCCGTCCGCCGTCCGCCGTCTGCCGTCTTACTTCGAATAGAGCTCGACGACGAGTTGCTCCTGCGCCGCGATCGGGATCATCTGCCGCTGCGGACGCTCGAGCATCCGACCGGAGAAGCTGCCCTTGTCCACCGCCAGCCAGCTCGGTGTCGCTCCGCGCGAGGCGACTTCGAGCGCCGCCGCGACGATCACCAGTTCGCGCGATTTCGCCCGCATCCGGATCTCCTGACCCGGCTGCACCGCGAAGCTCGGCACGTCCACGTTCTTGCCGTTCACCTCGACGTGCCGGTGGCGGATCATCTGGCGCGCCGCCTTCCGGCTCGCCGCGAAACCCATCCGGTAGACCATGTTGTCCAGGCGGCTCTCGAGGGCCGCGAGGAGGTTGTGGCCGGTGACACCGGGGAGGCTCGAGACCTTCTCGAACGTGTTGCGGAACTGCCGCTCGGAGACGCCGTAGATGCGCTTGATCTTCTGCTTCTCGCGCAGCTGCTTCGCGTACTCGCTCACCTTGCGGCGCCGGGCGGTGGTCTGTCCGTGCGCGCCGGGGGCGTACGGGCGCCGCTCCACCGGGCACTTCTCGGTGAAGCACTTGGTGCCCTTGAGGAAGAGCTTCGTACCCTCACGCCGGCACTGCCGGCAGCTTGGACCTGTGTAACGCATTGCTTAGACCCTCCGGCGCTTGGGCGGCCGGCAGCCATTGTGCGGGATCGGGGTCACGTCCTTGATGGACTTGACCTGAAGGCCGGCGGCGGCGAGCGCCTGAATGGCCGACTCGCGCCCCGAACCCGGGCCCTGGACCTTTACGTGGACGCGGCGGACACCGAGCGACATCGCCTCGCGGGCGCACTGCTCGGCGGCGACCGTCGCCGCGAATGGTGTGGACTTCTTCGATCCCTTGAACCCCGCCTTGCCGGCCGAGCCCCACGACACGGCATTGCCGTGCGCATCGGTGATCGTGATCAGCGTGTTGTTGAAGGTCGCGTTCACGTGCGCCACACCCTCGGCGTCCACGACGCGCTTCGTCTTCTTCCCGATCGCCATTACTTGGTCACCTTCTTCTTGCCCGCGATCGCGCGGCGCGGGCCCTTCTTGGTGCGGGCGTTGGTGTGCGTGCGCTGGCCACGGACCGGGAGGCCACGACGGTGGCGGATCCCGCGGTACGAACCGATGTCCATCAAGCGCTTGATGTTCATCGCGATCTCGGTGCGCAGGGCGCCCTCGACCCGATAGAGCTTCTCGATCTCCTGACGGAGCTTGTTCACATCGGCGTCGGTGAGGTCGCGGACCCGGAGGTCGGCGCTCACGCCGGTCGCCTCGAGGATGCGACGGGCCGCCACGCGCCCGATGCCGTAGATGTAGGTGAGGCCGATCTCGACTTTCTTGTCACGCGGAAGGTCCACGCCGGAAATACGAGCCATGGTCGGTTATCCCTGCCGCTGCTTGTGCTTGGGATTGCGCTTGCAGATGATCCGCGTCACGCCTGCCCGCTTGACCACCTTGCAGTGTTCGCAAATCGGCTTCACGCTGCTACGAACTTTCACGAGAGCTCCGGAAGCGCCCGAAATGGGCGAAGTGCTTGGGAATACCCGGTTTCGGGCAGACCCGCACGATAATGGCGGGGCACCCTTGACACAAGTGGGGTGACTGACGTGTACCGGGAGGCGCGCGAAGCGCGCCTCACGGTACAGACGGCGGTTGGCGGACAGCGGACGGCGGGTACTGCCGACGACTCAGGTCGAGAGTTGCTCGACGATCGCAGCGAGCGCGGCTCTCGGGTCCGCGGCGGCGGTCAC
>JANNKK010000139.1:0-5575 GCA_031396245.1 Gemmatimonadaceae bacterium | reverse complement strand
GGGGGTTTGTTTTTCTCGGGGGGGTGGTTTTTTGGTTGCGGGGGGGGGGGCGCCCGCCCCCCCCCCGCCCCCCCCCGGCGTTGGAGCTACGTGCGGTGACTAGATTCTGACTTCGAGTCGAAGTTGGTCGGCCGTTCCCTTCCACCTTTCCCCTCCACTGGCGTAAATCAGCCGCCCCGCTGAGCTTGAGTGACTATGCCCGGCGATTCGCTGATCATTCGCGGTGCCCGCGAGCACAACCTCAAGAACATCGACGTCACCATCCCGCGGGACCGGCTGACGGTCATCACCGGGCTCTCCGGGTCGGGGAAATCGTCGCTCGCCTTCGACACGATCTTCGCCGAGGGACAGCGTCGCTACGTCGAGTCCCTCTCGGCCTACGCGCGCCAGTTCCTCGGATTGATGGAGAAGCCCGACGTCGATGCGATCGAGGGACTCTCCCCCGCGATCTCGATCGAGCAGAAGACCGCCGGCGCCAATCCGCGCTCGACCGTCGGAACGGTCACCGAGATCTACGACTACCTGCGACTCCTCTATGCTCGGGCCGGCACGCCGCACTGTCCGAACTGCGGTCGCGCCGTGGCGCGGCAGTCGCCGGGACAGATAGCCGAGATCGTCCTCTCCTGGACCGAGGGGACGAAGATCGAGATCCTCGCGCCGCTCGTCCGCGGCCGGAAAGGGGAGTTCCGCGACCTCTTCGAGGATGCGCGCAAGCAGGGTTTCGTCCGCGCGATCGTCGATGGCGACCTGGCCGAACTCGCCGATCCCCCCAAGCTCAATCGCAAGCTCAATCACGACGTCTCGATCGTCGTCGACCGACTGGTCGTACGGGCGAAGGACCGGAACCGGATCGCCGATTCGCTCGAGACGGCGCTGCGGCTCTCGGAGGGACTCGTCGAGGTGCTGCGGCACGACGGCAGCAAGGGGAGGCAGCTCTTCTCCGAGAAGTACGGCTGCCCCGACTGCGGCATCTCGATGCCCGAACTCGAGCCGCGCCACTTCTCCTTCAACTCCCCCTTCGGCGCCTGCTCCACGTGCAGTGGACTCGGCACCAAGCGGTCGGCGAGCCCTGAGCTCATCCTCGGGGATCACTCGATCTCGATCCTCGAGGGCGTGATCCTCCCCTGGGGCGAGCCCGATGGCTACCTGCGGCGCGTGATCCTCCCCGGACTCGCGAAGCAGCTCCGGTTCGAGCTCAACGCGCCCTGGGGGCAACTCCCCGATCGGGTGAAGTTCGAGCTCCTGTTCGGTACCGCGAAGAAGAAGGGAGAGGAGGCGACCCGCTGGGAGGGGATCCTCTCGAACGTCCAGCGCCGCTACACCGAGACCAACTCCGATGCGGTGCGCGGGGACCTCGAGGAGTACATGGTCGTCGCGCCCTGTCCAGACTGTCTGGGGCGGCGGCTCAAGCCCGAGTCGCTCGCGGTGACGCTCCACGGGCGCAACATCGGTGAGTTCACGGAGTGCTCGGCGGCCGACGCCCTGCGCTTCGTCGAGAGCGTGCCGGTGCGAGGGAAGGGCACGGTGGGCCTCGACGCCGGGATCGCGGGCCCGATCCTCAAGGAGGTGCAGGAGCGCCTGCGGTTCCTCGTAGACGTCGGTCTTGACTACCTCACTCTCGACCGCTCAGCCGAGTCGTTGAGCGGGGGCGAGGCGCAGCGCATCCGTCTGGCGACGCAGATCGGATCACGCCTCGTCGGCGTCCTCTACATCCTCGACGAACCGAGCATCGGCCTCCACCAGCGCGACAACGCGCGGCTCCTCGACACGCTCAAGCGCCTGCGCGACCTCGGCAACACAGTGTTGGTGGTGGAGCACGACCAGGAGACGATCCTCGAGGCCGACCACCTGATCGATCTCGGACCCGGCGCCGGGAAGCACGGTGGCGAGGTGATCGCCGAGGGAACGGTCGAGGAGGTGAAGCGCGTCGCGCGCAGCATCACCGGTCAGTACCTCACCGGCAAGCGGTCGATCCCGATGCCGGCGATGCGTCGCGCGCGCGACCCCAAGCGTGTCCTCCGGGTCGAAGGCGCGCGCGAGCACAACCTGCAGAACGCCGACGCTGAGTTCCCCCTCGGGCTCTTCGTCGCCGTGACCGGTGTCTCGGGTTCCGGGAAGTCGACGCTGGTCGAGGACATCCTGCAGCGATCACTCGCGCGTCACTTCTTCCGCGCGCGGGTCGTGCCCGGCGCCCACGACCGGATCGTCGGGCTGGAGCACCTCGACAAGGTGATCGACATCGACCAGACCCCGATCGGGCGCACGCCGCGATCGAATCCGGCGACATACACCGGCCTCTTCACGCCGATCCGCGAGCTCTTCGCCGAGATGCCCGAGGCGAAGCTGCGCGGATACGGGCCGGGCCGGTTCTCGTTCAACGTGAAGGGCGGACGGTGCGAAGCCTGTCAGGGCGATGGCCTCGTGAAGATCGAGATGCACTTCCTTCCCGATGTGTACGTGACCTGCGAGCAGTGCCGCGGCAAGCGATACAACCGCGAGACGCTCGACGTGAAGTTCCGCGGGATGAGTATCACCGAGGTGCTCGACCTCACGGTGGAGGATGCGATGCAGCACTTCGAGAACCAGCCACGCATCCACCACAAGCTGGTGACGCTCAACGACGTGGGGCTCGGCTACATCCACCTCGGCCAGAGCGCGACGACCCTCTCCGGCGGTGAGGCGCAGCGCGTGAAGCTCGCGACCGAACTCTCGAAGCGCGACACCGGGCGGACGCTCTACATCCTCGACGAGCCGACGACCGGTCTTCACTTCGAGGACGTGCGGGTGCTCCTCGAGGTGCTGCACAAGCTGGTCGACAAGGGGAACAGCGTGCTCGTGATCGAACACAACCTCGATGTGATCAAGACCGCCGACTGGATCGTCGACTTGGGGCCCGAGGGTGGGGCCGGGGGCGGCACCATCGTCGCGCAGGGCACGCCGGAGGCGGTGGCCAAGGTGAAGGAGTCGCACACCGGGCGATATCTCCGGAAAGTGCTCGCTGGCTGAGTCCTGCTCCCCGGCCCAACGGCAACTGCGTTCACCACAGAGGTCACAGAGGGCACAGAGAAGGTCCAATGCCGGGTAACGACAGCTCTTGCCGCGGACTCCGCGCGTATCGCAGATAGCCGCCCCTCGCTGAGTACCCCCAGTTGGGCAGTTGTTGTTCTCTGTGCCCTCTGTGTCTCTGTGGTGATAGCAGTTAGCAGTTCGCTGTGGTGATCGCAGTCCACTGGTACCCAGCCCCGACCGCTCCCCGCTAGCTTGATTAGCGATATGGTCTCCATCCTCGACATCATCGGCCCGGTGATGGTCGGTCCCTCCTCCAGCCACACCGCGGGGGCCTGCCGCCTCGGCCTCATCGCCCGCGACCTCGTCGCCGGCACCCCCGACTCCGCACTCGTCGAGTTGCACGGCTCCTTCGCCAGGACCGGCGAGGGCCACGGGACGGACAAGGCGATCGTCGGTGGCCTCCTCGGCTTCCGCCCGGACGATGAGCGGCTCCGCGACTCGCTCCAGATCATGGAGAAGGAGGGGCTCGCCTATCGATTCGAGAAGACGACCCTCGGCGACGAGCCCGAGGTCCATCCGAACTCCGTCCGCATCACGGTGAAGCGTGCGCACCGCGAGCACGTGATGCTCGGTGCCTCATTGGGCGCTGGCCGGATCAAGGTCAGTCGGATCGACGGCTATCCGGTCGAAGTCGACGGTTCACATCACACCATCGTGATGGTCGCCGAGGACATCAAGGGCTCGATCGCCCGCATCGCCGGACTCTTGAGTGACGCCGGCGTCAACATCGCGACGCTGCGCCTCAGCCGGAAACACCGCGGCGGCGACGCCTTCATGGTGATCGAGCTCGACGAGGTCCCCGCTGAGGAGGTGGGTCAGGCGCTGCGCGCGCTCCCGTGGGTGCGCTGGACCCACCGGATCGCGAAGGTCGGCGGCTGATGTACCACGCGCTCCACGATGCGATCCGCGACGCCGAGGCCCGTGGCACCACGCTCGCCGTGGTCGCGCTCGAGATCGAGTCGCGCGACCAGGGCCGTGAGATCGCCGACATCCGTGCTGCGCTGGCCCGCGCGCTCGCCGTGATGCGACACGCGGTGGAGCAGGGACTCACTGGCGACCTCAAGTCCAATTCGGGTCTGGTCGGTGGCGATGCAGCCAAGCTCCGCACCGGCCCCGCCGGTCCACTCGCCGGCACCCTCTTCCGGGACGTGCTGATGCGAGCCCTCGCGGTACAGGAAGTGAATGCCGCGATGGGCGTCATCGTTGCGGCGCCGACCGCGGGCGGCGCGGGCGTACTCCCCGCCGTGCTCCTCGGCATCGCGCAGTCGAAGGGACTGAACGATGAGCTGCTCGTTGATGCTCTCGCGACGGCCGGACTGATCGGCGCCGTCGTCGCGCAGCGCGCCTCGCTCTCTGGCGCCGAGGGGGGATGCCAGGCCGAGACGGGCGCGGCGGCGGGGATGGCGGCGGGGGCGGGCACCGAGATGCTCGGCGGCACTCCCTCGCAGGTCGGTCACGCCGTCGCACTCGCCCAGCAAGGCACCTTGGGACTCGTCTGCGACCCGCTCGGCGGGCTCGTCGAACTCCCCTGCGTCTTCCGGAACGCGACCGGCGCGGCGATCGCGCTCGCCGCGATCGAGATGGCAATGGCCGGGATCACCTTCGCGATCCCGGCCGACGAGGTGATCGACACGATGGGAGAGATCGGGCGTGAGATGGACGTCCGGTATCGCGAAACAGCCGGTGGTGGACTCGCGGCGACCCCCACCGGGCGGCGCTTGGCCAAGGAACGACTCGTCCAGATCCGGCGCACCTGACGGGCGGCTATCCTCCGTCGCCGACTGGCGTTACGCGCCTCCGTGGTGAAACTTTCCGGCACACCTGGCGCGTACGCGGCAGGGACACCCTACCTCAGGTTCGCGAATGGTCACGCCGGAACAGATCGAAGCCTTCCTAGGGCGCCTGGCTAACGAGGGCGCGACATACACCGAGGTCGAGACCGGGCTCTGGACCGTCCAGCCCGGCGGCGACTTCGATTTCACGGTCGTCGTTCACCATTCGCCGCCGGTGGTCGTCCTCCGGGTGAAGGTGATGGGGCTCCCGCCGAAACACGACGCCCTCTGCCGTCGTCTCCTCGAACTGAATGCGACCGACCTGCTCCACGGCTCCTATGGGATCCAGGGCGGCGAGATCGTGCTGACCGAAGCGCTCGAGCTCAACCACCTCGACTACGAGGAGTTCCAGGCGAGCTACGAGAGCATCACCATGGCCCTCGCGTCGCACCTCCGCGAGTTGGCTGCCTTCCGCGAGGCCCGCTGACCGATGGGCATCTTCGATCGCCTCACCACGCTCCTCAAGTCGAACATCAACGACCTGATCTCGCGCGCCGAGAATCCGGAGAAGATGCTCGACCAGATCGTCACCGACATGCGGAACCAGCTCGCGCGGGCCAAGCAGCAGGTGGCTGCCGCGATCGCTGACGAGAAGCGTCTGAAGGACCAGGCCGAGGGCGAATACAAGGCTGCCAAGGACTGGGAGGAGAAGGCGATGCTCGCGGTGAATCAGG
>JANNKK010000137.1:0-1675 GCA_031396245.1 Gemmatimonadaceae bacterium | reverse complement strand
CCGGCGTAGGCGTGCCGGCCGATCACATCGCGGCCGCTGGTGCGCGCCCCGAATCGGATGTTCCCCGTGCCGGTCGAGACGATCACCGGGAGCCACCAACTCGGACGCAACACCTCGCCGGGGGAGTACCTCGTTCCATCCGCCGACGCGGGCTCGGTTGGCGGCGCTTCGGGGGGGAGAGGACCGTCGGGCCGATCGATGGCGTTGTCGCCGACCGGGCGTTCGAGCTGCACCGACGCTGGCGTCGTCCGCGTGACGACGCGCCAGCCGTCCTCGGCCAGCTCCACTGCGGCGAGCCGTTTCCCATCGGGCGAGACGTCGGGCGTGTGCAGTGCCGTCGCGGTGGACCAGACCATCCCGTAAGCGCCGGTGCGCACATCACCGCGGTACACACTCGCACGGCCCTCGTGATCGCTCACGAAGAGGACCGTCGTGTCCCCCGGCTCCCACACGGGACTCGACACCACCGTGAACTTGGGACTGCGCGGCGAGAAGGCGCGGAGTTCCTTCCCGTTGAGTTCCATCACCACGATGCTCGACCTCCCGCCCCGCTCCCACCGTGCCGCGACGATGCGATCGCCGCCGCGCGACCAGCGGGGATCGCTCCACGCTCGGTCCAGCGTCCCCTGTGCGATGACGCGCGGAGCGAAGGCGTCGTCGGCCGCGGCCTCGACGACGCTCGTTGTCCCCTCCTCGGTGCGCAGCGCGACCAGGCGTCCACTCCCCGCGTGCACGTCGGGATGGGAGAGCCGCTCCCCGGTTGTGATGCGTCGGCGGGTGAGGCCCGAGCCGCGCGTCAGATCCGAACGGAGCGTGTACGGGTCGGTGTAATCGAGTTCGGCCTGGATGAACGTCCCATCGGCGAGCCACGCCGGCGCGTCGAGCCCCGCGCGGCGGCCAAGGCGCTTGCGTTCCCCGGCGAGGGTGAGCGAGTAGAGCCCCGTCGTGCGCCGTCCGTCATCGGCGACATAAATGAGCGTCGTGTCGCTCGTGAACCGCGGATAACGCGCTTCGAACTTGTGCCGCGTCAGTTCCCTGACATCGGAGACGTCGTTGCGCGCCCGGGCCTCCTCGACCACGCGCGCCTCGAACGAGCTGCGCAACACCGAGTCGCGCCAAGTCTCCCACTGCCGAGTGAAGGTCTCGCCGAACGCCGCCTTCGCGTTCGCGTCGTGCCGCCAGGGGAAGATGCGCCCGCTCGCGAGTTCGACGTACGTCTTGAGCTCGTGCGGGCCGCGATGGTCCATCGCGTAGGCGCCGTAGAGGTACGCCACGTTCGCGCCGGGGAAACGTGGTGATGCCAACGAGAGCGCGTCGAGGGACGGCAGTGCGTCGTTGAGGGCGGCGGCGCGCACGAAAGCCGGGAACTCCGTGCCGTTGAGCCGGCCGGCCGGAGTGAAACGCGACTCGAACTGGACCGCGAGGCCTTCGATGATCCAGGCGGGGGCGTAAGCGTTCGGGAAGAGCGGGGCCGCGCGTCCGAAGACCCGCTGCGCGAACCCCCACCACCCCTTCGCCCGGTCGAGATGGAAGATGTGCGTGAGCTCGTGGGTGACGAGGACCCGATTCCAGTCCTCGTGATTCCGCAGGGTGAGCTCCTCCATCGGCGGCCGCGCGTAGATCACGATCCGGTTGGTGGGGAAGATGTTCGCGTAGCCATTGGCGTAGTCGACGT
>JANNKK010000135.1:0-5954 GCA_031396245.1 Gemmatimonadaceae bacterium | reverse complement strand
ACGTTGTAGACCACGATCGGCACCGGCGACGCGTCAGCGATCGCGCGGAAGTGGGCGATGATCCCGCGCTGCGGCGGCTTGTTATACATAGGCGAGACGTGCAGCAGGTGCGTCGCACCGGCGCGGGCGAGGACGCGCGAGTTCTCGATCGCCACCGCGGTGTCATTGGATCCCGCGCCGGCGATGACCGGCACCCGCCCGGCAGCGCGCTCGACCGTGATGCGCACCACGCGTTCCCGCTCGGCGAGAGTGAGGGTCACCGCTTCGCCCGTGGAGCCGACGGGCACCAACCCGTCGATCCCCTCGGTCACCTGCCACTCGACGAGCGCGCCGAGTGCGGTCTCGTCGACGGCGCCGGCATCGTCGAAGGGCGTGATCAGAGCGGTCATCGCGCCACGGAGCGGACGTGAGGTCATCGCGATGCCGCTCTGCTGAGGTGGTCGAGCGTGAAGATGCCTCGCTTGCCGACGAGGAAGTTGGCGGCGACGAGTGCCCCAGCCGCGAAGACCCGCCGGTCGAGCGCTTCGTGCATGAGACGCACCCGCTCGAAGGGCGCGGCGAAGGTGAGCTCGTGCGTCCCAGGGACCTGTCCCGTGCGCACGCTCTCGATCGGGATCGCTTGGCCGCTGGCGCGCTCGGCGCGCGCCGCGAGGAGCTTGGCGGTGCCGCTCGGTGCGTCGAGCTTCTTGGCGTGGTGTGTCTCGACGATTGCCGCGGTGAAGCCGGCGCCGAGGAATCGACGCGCCGCTTCCTCGACGACCGCGGCGAAGTGGTGCACGCCGATCGCGAAGTTGGGCGCCCAGAGCAAGGCGCCACGCAGCCGCTTCACTTCCTGCTCGACGGTCGGCCTCGCGGCGTCCCATCCGGTGGTCCCGCTCACGATCGGGAGTCCGATCGCCGCGCACCCGAGGACGATCCCGGCAGCCGCCGATGACACGGTGAACTCGATCGCGACCTCGGCGTCACCCATCGTGGCCCGCGTGATCGGCGTGGCCGCGTCAGCCTCGCCTCGCGACGCGACGACGGTGAAGCCGGCCGCGGGGGCGAGTTCGGCGACGAGTTGGCCCATCCGCCCCTGGCCGAAGATCGCGAGGCGCGTCACGCGGCCGTCCGCGGGAAGAAGGCGGCGTGCAGCCGCCGTGTCGCTTCCTGCACATCGTCCCCATCGAGGATGAGCGTGAGGTTGATCCCGGTGGCGCTGAGCGAGACCATATGCAGGCGGATGTCACCGAGCGCCGTGAGGGCGCGCGCCATCGTCTGCGTGCTCTCGCCGAGTCCCGCGCCGACGAGCGCGATGATCCCGCGCCCCCGCTCCACGGCGACATCTCCGAAGGCACTGAGCTGAGCCACCACCGCGTCGAGATGCTGCACATCATCCACCGTCACCGACACGGAGACCTCCGAGGTCGCGACCACATCCACCGACGTCCGGTTCTTCTCGAACACCTCGAAGATCGCGCGAAGCGCGCCCGGCGTGGCGAGCATCCGCGGCGAGCGCACCTTCACGACGACCGTCTTCGTCTTCCCGGCGATCGCGCGGACGGGGAGGCGCGGCGCATCGAAGGTGATCCGCGTACCGGTGCCCTCCGGCTTGCGCGAGTTGAACACGAAGACGGGGATCCCGCGGCGCACCGCCGGAGCGATCGTGTTCGGGTGAAGGACCTTCGCACCGAAGCTCGCGAGCTCCGCCGCCTCGTCGAATCGGATGTGCTCGATCAACTGCGCCTCGGGCACGACGCGCGGATCGGCGGTGAGCATCCCGTCGACATCGGTCCAGATCTCGATCGCCTCGGCTTCCATCGCTGAGCCGATGAGCGCGGCCGAGTAGTCCGAGCCCCCGCGACCGAGCGTCGTCGTGACGCCGGCGGCGGTCGCGCCGATGTAGCCGCCGAGGATCGGCACCTTCCGATCGTTGAGCAATGGCGCGAGGTGCGCGCGACAGGCGAGCGCGATCTCGTCGGGGCGCGGTGTCGCCCGACCGAACTCGTCGGTGGTGGCCATCACGCGCCGGGCGTCGACGAAGACGGCCGGCAGACCAGCCCGAGCGAGCGCCGCCGCGACGATCGGTGCGGAGAGGCGCTCGCCCATCGCGGCGACGGCGTCCTGCGAGCGCGGCGTGAGATGCCCCAACACCGAGAGCGCCTCGGCCAGGTGCGCGAGCTCATCGAAGAGCGCCCCGGTCTCGGCGACGACGTCGCCCAGCCGCTCGTCGCCCTGAAGCAGCCGATCGACGACCTCGAAGTGCCGCGTGCGGAGTTCCTCGACGATCGAGAGTGCGACGATGAGTTGTCCGTTCGCCGCGTGGTCGGCGATCTCGAGGAGTCGGTTCGTCGTGCCGGCGAGCGCCGAGACGACGACGACGGGCAATCGTGTGAGGCGACTGCGCACGATCCCTACCGTGCGCGCGATCGCATCGGCGTCGCCGACCGAGGTGCCGCCGAACTTGATCGCGATCATCGCAACGCTGGCGGGCGCCAGCCAAGCCGGCCGCTCGCGGCGAGCAACTCGGCGTTCAACACCGAGCCACCGGCCGCTCCGCGGATCGTGTTGTGCCCCATCGCCACGAGCCGCAAGTCGAAGAGCGTGTCCTCACGCACCCGTCCGACGGTCACGGTCATCCCATTCCCTGCCATCACGTCGCGCCGCGGTTGCGGACGGTCGGGGAACTCGGCCACCGCGAGCGGGATCGCCGGTGCCGATGGGAGTCCCCGCACCTCGGGGGCGCCGCGCCAGGCGCGCAGCACGTCGAGCGCGGCAGCGACGGTCGGCTTGCGGTCGAACCGCGCCGAGCAGACCACCGTATGCCCGTGCTCCACCGCGACGCGATTGGCGTGCGCACTCACCACGAAGGGAGCGGCGGTGACCGCGGCGCCGTTCAACTTCCCGAGCATCTTCTGCATCTCCCGCTCGAGCTTGGGCTCCTCGTCGCCGATGTACGGGATGACGTTGCCGAGGATGTCGAGCGATGGCACGCCGGGATAGCCGGCACCCGACACCGCCTGCATCGTCGCGAGGAAGAGTTCGCGGAGGCCGAAGGCTTCGTGGAGCGGGGCGAGCGCCATCGCGGCGACGGTGGCCGCGCAGTTCGCGTTCGTGACGACGCCGCCGGTCCAGCCGCGCTTCTTCTGTTCGTCGAGCAGCTTGAGGTGCGAGGCGTTCACCTCGGGGATCACGAGCGGGACGTCGGTCTCCATCCGGAAGTGCTTGGCGTTGCTCAGCACGAAGTGCCCGGCGCGCGCGAAGGCCGGCTCGATCTCGGCGGCGGCCGCGGCGTCAAGCGCGGAGAAGACGATCTGCGACTTCACCGCCGCAGGGTCGCACGTCGTCACGGTGAGGGCCGCCGTCTCCGCTGGCATCGCGCCCTCGATCCATCGCGTCGCCTCGGCGTAACGCTTCCCCGCCGACCGCTCGGAGGCCGCGACCTCAGCGAGGTGGAACCAGGGATGACCTTCGAGCAGGCGCACGAAGGTCTGGCCGACGGCACCGGTGGCACCCAACACCGCGACAGGGAGCCGGCTATCGCTCACGACTGGATGGAAGGAGGAAGGTGGAAGGAGAGAGGCAACGCGACATCGCTCCCGTCAGGCCAGGAGGGTCTTCACCAACTGCATGTAGCTCTCAACACTCGCGCGAAGCTCGGCTTCATCGACATACTCGCCCGGCGTGTGCGCCACGTGGATCGAGCCGGGGCCGAAGAGGAGCGGCGTCCCCCAGTTGGTGAGAAGGGGGATGTCCGATGTGTACGCGACCGCCGCCGACTTGAAGCCGGGCACGGTGTGGAAGTGTTGCGCTGGGATGAACGAGCCGTACTCGAGCTCGGCGCGGCCGGCGGCCCACGCGTCGAGCGCGCGGCGCACCGGGGCGATATCCCCGACGAGCCGCACCATCAGCTCGGCTTCGCAGGATCCCGGCACGATGTTCGCTTCCGTGCCGCCGCGGATGATCCCAAGGTTCACGGTCGTCTTGCCGAGCCGATCGTCGGTCGGGAAGTCGAGCGATTCGAGTTCCGGTAGGAGCTTGAGCATCGGCGCGATCGCTGACTCACCGAGGTGCGGATAGGCCGAGTGCGCCTCGCGCCCCTTCGTCCGCACGATGACCCGCTGCGCGCCCTTGCAGCCCGAGGCGAGGATGCTCTCGGTCGGCTCGCCGTTGATCAGCCACGTGCTCGTCGCCGGCAACTGGTTGGCGAGGCGCGCGCCGTCGGAGCCGCGCTCCTCACCGACGACGAGAAGGAGATCGACGCGCTGCTCTCCCTGTTCGCGGAGGCGCTCGGCGGCGACCATCATCGCCGCGGCGATCCCCTTGGCGTCGCAGGCGCCGCGACCGTAGAGACGCCCATCGGCGCGGCGCGGCGCCACGAAGGGCGGGACCGTATCGAGATGCGTCGAGAGGGTGACGCCGCCGCCTTTGCGCGAGGCCCACACGTTGCCTCGTCCCGGCGACACCTCCTGCACCGTGACGTTCCAGTCGCGTGCCACGAGCCAGCGCGCGACGACGTCGACGACCGCGCCCTCGTCGCGTGTGGTCGAGGGGATCGCGAGGAGTTCGGCGGCGAGCGAAACGACGTCGGTCATCGGGGAAAGATACGTTGGCATCTTGGCGCCCTGCACCGCTTGCCCGCTCCAGTGGGCGACCCTAGTCTTCGCCGCACGCGGGAATAGCTCAGTTGGTAGAGCACAACCTTGCCAAGGTTGGGGTCGCGGGTTCGAGTCCCGTTTCCCGCTTTCGAACGGCAGATGGGAGAGGGGAGATGTGAGGGGCGCGCCGGGGTGGCGAAATTGGCTAGACGCGGCGGACTTAAAATCCGCCGGGGGGCGACCCCCATGTGGGTTCGATTCCCACCCCCGGCATCGACGATCGCGTCCCAGCGGGACTTACGGCCGCACCCCGTGCGCGTGGACCGCGTACCAGACGGAGAACGCGAGCAGTCCGCTGAGCGCCGCATCGCCGCCATGTGAGGTCGCGAGACCTTCCTCATCCACGAGTTCCGCCGCCAGTCCGTTCCCCAGTGGCGCGCGACGCAGCCACTCGAGGATCTCCGCGCCCTCCGGCCCGAAGAGGCGCGCCACTTGCACCACCAGCCGATCCGATCCCCCGATCCGCTTCGCCGTACGACGGTAGGTGGAGTCGGTGCGCTCGACCGTCTCCCACAAGGGGAGCCAGAGCGCCGAGCCGACCGGATCGTCGTCGACGGTGCGTTCACCACGCAGGTCCGCCGATGCGGCAAAGGTCGACTTCCCCCCTTCCTCGGTCGCGAAGTGGCGGCGGAGCGCGGCACGGACGGCCGCTGGATCCTGCACCTCCTTCGCCGCCTCCTCGTCCAAGGTCTTGGCGAGCGCGTCGAGGGCGAAGGCGACGACGGCGTTGCCGTGCAGCGTGTAGGGGAGCGGCACCGGGCGCCGGTCGAGCGTCACCTCGGTGCGATAGAGCGGATGTTGTTCGTCCCGCCGGGCCGCGATGTCGTCGTGCGAGACGTAGAGCGTGTCCGCGAGCACCGCCTCCTCGACAATCTGGTCGTCCCCCGTCTCGCGGATGTACCGCTCGGTCGCGATCGCGTACGACGAGGCGCCCTCGAGGGTGAAGCCCGGCTCGAAGAGTGTGCCGTCGAAGTAGTTCACGCCCCGGCCCGGCGCGTAACCATGGATCTCGCAGGCGCGTAGGATCAGCTCACGCGCGAGCGGCGGATCGGCGAGCTGCACTGCAGGCACGGTCCAACAGAGCGCTTCCCAGTCCCTGATCGTGACGCCCCAGGCACACCAGGGAGCGCGACTGCGGACGAGATAGAAGTGGGCGTCGTCGAGTGCACGCGCCACGCCGTAGAAGTAAGCGAAGAAGAGATTCCGGTTGAGCAACGAGTCGAGCGCGTCGACTCCGGTGCTCTGCTCGAGTGCCCGGAGGGCATCGCGCGTCGCGGCGAGCAGTGGGCGCCAACCACGCCGCCGCATCACACCGAC
>JANNKK010000133.1:0-17096 GCA_031396245.1 Gemmatimonadaceae bacterium | reverse complement strand
GCCAGGACCGCGGCCTGCGCCGCGAGGTCGGCACGCCGTTCGGCGTTGAGCAGCGAGCCGACCTGCATCGCCCCGACCTCGGTGCGCAGGTGCGCGACCGCGGCGCGCACCTGCGCCTCGAACTCGGGCGTGAGCACGTGGCGCTCGACGCCACCGGCGACGGCGGGCGAGAGCGCGGTGAGCGAACGCTCGATCTCGGCGAGCACCGGTGCGGGGAGGAGCGAGCGCAGCGAGCCACGCTCGGTCTCGAGGACCGTGCTGATGAAGGAGGCCAGCTTCGCGTCGAGGGCCTCGCGCAGCCCTGAGCGCGAAAGCTCATCGAGAAGGTCGCGGGGCGTGAGGAGCTTCTCGCCGACGGTACGGCCGATGCTCTTCGCGAGCCGGGACTTGTTCTTCGGGATCGCCCCGTGGAAGCCGTATCGCTCGTCGTACGGGTGGAAGAGCATCCAGACGGCGATCGCATTGGTCACTCCGCCGGCCACCGTGCCGACAAGGACGTTGAGCAGGAGGTCCTGCAGGACGGGACTCATCGCGACGCCCGACTCCGCTTGAGCAGGGTGCCACGGCAGCGCGGCGCGCCGCAGGCGCAGGGGAAGCGCCGCTTCCGCGCGGCCGTGTGCGGCTCGTCGAGTTCGATCGCGTAGTCGTACGCGAGCTCCTCGCCGGAACGGATGTCGCGAACCGAGACGATCCACATGCGGTCCCCGTACGCAACGGGCTCGCAATTCGGTTCACAGGAATGGTTGATGAACCGCGCCGCATTGCCGCCGACGTTGGCGTCGATCACCCGCTCGTCGTCGAGCGTGAGGAGATAGGTGTGCTCCGGCTCATCGGCGACGCCGGGGCGGGACGGATAGCGGCGTTCTCCTTCCGCCTCTGCGATCAACTCACCGGTGTACTCGATGATCGGCGTGCCGGCGGGGATCGTCCGGCGTGCGAAGACCCCCCGGCCGTGCCGCGGCGAACGACGCACCACCCACGGCTCGCCCCGACTCACGCCGAATCGGCGATGGTGCGCGCGACCTCGTCGAAGAGCGGGAGGTCCCCGGCGAATCCCTCCGGGCTCGCCGGGAGGAGGAGGGCGTTGATCACCTCGTCCATTCCGGCGACGCCGGTGAAGGTGATCGCCTCGCGCACCTCGGGGGGGATCTCGCGCAGGTCCTTCAGGTTCGCGGCGGGGAGCATCACCTTGCGCAATCCGGCGCGGTAGGCGGCGAGCGCCTTCTCCTTCACCCCGCCGATCTCGAGCACCTTGCCCCGCAGTGTCACTTCGCCCGTCACCGCGATGTCGCGCCGGACCGGGCGCCGGCTCATCACGCTTGCGATCGCGAGCGTGACGGCGACTCCCGCGCTCGGACCATCCTTCGGCACCGACCCCGCGGGGAAGTGGACGTGCAGGTCGCTCGACTTGAGTTCGGGGTCGGCCACGCGAAGCGCACGGGCCCGGGACCTCACGTAGGAACAGGCGGCATCGACCGACTCGCGCATCACGTCGCCGAGCTGTCCGGTGACGGTGAGCTTTCCGGTGCCGGGCATCAACAACGCCTCTATCGTCATCAGCTCGCCGCCATTCGCCGTCCACGCGAGACCCGTCACCGTGCCGATCTCGGGTTCCTGTTCCGCTTCCTCCGACGACCAGCGCGGCGGCCCGAGGACCTCTTCGACGCGTGCCGCGTCCACGATCCAGGCGCCCGTCTCGCCCTCCGCCTTCCGCTTGGCGCGACGTCGCATCAGCGCGGCGAGTTGTCGCTCGAAGGTGCGCAGGCCGGCCTCGCGCGCGTAGCGCGTCGCCACCAGCGACAGCGACTCATCGGTGAACTGCAGGTCGTGGTCGGTGATCCCGTGGTCGTCGAAGAGCCGCGGCAACAGGTAGCGCCAGGCGATCTCGACCTTCTCTTCGACGGTGTAGCCGGCGATCCGGATGACCTCGAGGCGGTCCCGCAGCGCGTGCGGGATGTCGAAGAGGTTGTTCGCCGTGCAGATGAAGAGCGCGCTCGAAAGGTCGAACGGCAGGTTCAGGTAGTGGTCGGTGAAGGAGACGTTCTGCGCCGGGTCGAGCACCTCGAGCATCGCCGCGGTCGGGTCCCCGCTCGGGCTACCTCCCGTCATCTTGTCGATCTCGTCGATCATCAGGACGGGATCGCTCACCTGCACGCGACGGACGGCCTGGAGGATCAGGCCCGGCAGCGACCCGACGTAGGTGCGGCGGTGCCCGCGGATCTCCGCCTCGTCTCTCACGCCGCCGACGGAGATCCGATAGAACGCTCGCCCCAGGCTCGCCGCGATCGCCTCGCCGAGCGAGGTCTTGCCGGTGCCGGGGGGACCGACGAAGCAGAGGATCGGTCCCTGCGGGTCACGGCCGCGATCCCCGCGGAGCTGTCGCACCGCGAGATACTCGAGGATCCTCTCCTTCACCTCGTGGAGGCCGTAGTGCCGGCCGTCGAGCGCCTCCTCGACCTTCTCGAGCGTCACGCGATTCGCGCCCGAACGTTGAGACCAAGGCAGGGTGAGCACCCATTCGACCCAGTTGCGGAGCACTTGATGCTCGCCCGACGCGCTCGAGAGCACACGCAGCCGATCGATCTCGCGTTTCGTCTCGGTGGCGACCGTCGCCGGGACCTTGGCTTCTTCGAGACGCCGCAGGAGTTCCGCCGTCTCGCCTTCGCCGGCGTCGGCCTCGCCGAGCTCCGTGCGGATCGCCTGCAGCTGCTGACGGAGGAAGAAATCGCGATGGTGGCGGTCGATGCGGCGCTCGGTCTCCTGCCGCACCTCCTCGCCGACCTTAGCCTTTGCCGCCTCCCGTTCCCACCGCTCGGCGAGGTACTCGAGCCGCGCGGCGACGTCGAGGCGCTGCAGCACCTCGTCCTTCTCGGCGGCCCGCAGAGCACCGCGGGCGGCGGCGAGGTCAGCGAAGCGCGACGGGTTCGCGACCTCGCGGCGGAGGAGCGCCGGCAACTCGGCCGGGAAGGTGGTGTCGAGCTCGACCCGCGAATCGGCGGCAAGGACGATCCGGTGCATCAGCGCGCGCGCGTCGTCGGCGGCGGGAAGGCGCTCCTCGACCGGCTCGGCGCGCGCGAGCGCGTAGCCGGTGAGCGGATCGCGCGCGCCGCGTCGCGCGCGCACCCGTGCGACACCGACGAGTGTGACCTGCGCGAGTCCCGAGCCGGCCGGCCGGCGATCCTCTAGTCGCGCCACCACGCCGATCCGCTCGTCGCCCGCAGTCGGGGTGCGCCCCTCCTCCGGAGTGTCGAGAAGGCAGACCACGAGCGCGCCGGGCTCCGGATGTGCCTTGAGCAACGAGAGATTCTCGGCGCTCGAGACTTGCACCGCGACGCGACCGGCGGGGAAGACGATCGTGCTCCGCAGTGCGAGGAGCGGGAGGTCGGCGGGGAGCGAAAGGGCGGGGTGGTCGCTCACCCCGGAAATGTACGGTCCTTGCTTGCTTTCGCGCACTCCCCGTTGTCGGTGAGGGCGACGGCCACCACGAGGACCCAGAGTCCCGCGCCGAACAGGAGGTACCAGATCGATAGGGACTCAGCGCGGATCGACCGCGGCATCAGGATGTAGAGCACCGACCCAGTGAGGCTCGCGTGCATCAGCATCGCCACGAGCAGACTCCGTGTGCGGTCGTAGACCCACACCGCCAGAACGCGGGAAGTTGCCGCGCTTCCCACAGAACGGCGCCTCCGACCCCGGTGGCCACGACGCGTGGCGCCACCAGATACGGGATGGCGAATTCGGTCCAACCCCCTTCCTCGAGGATCCACGCAGAGTCGGACGGCCCTCCCCATGAGCGGTAGCGACCCCCGCCCTCCACTACGAGGAGGGTCTTGGATAGACCAGCGAGCTCGATCTGAGCGCGAGGTAGCTGCCGACCGCGAAAAGCAACTTCGTGAAGCACGCGAACGCGTACCAGAGGTCCGCCGACTGCGAGGAGGAGGCTTGCCCACGAGACCACTAAGGTCAGCGTGAAATGGGTCACATCCTCGAGAGCCCTGATCGACATCGACGCGTCGACACCCCCGTCATGCCGTCCGCCGGTGGGGGTCGGAGATTTCAGTTGCGGTTCTCCTTCGGGCAGTTGGTTCTATCGGCAGAAAATGTTTTCTGTTGACACGAACATCGATTATTTCTACATTTATTACAATTTTTCTTATTCCAATCTTTCAAAGGAGACGCCGAATGACGCGGTCGCGCCCTGCATTTGGTTCGAGTATGCATCTGGGACGGGTCGCCCGCCTAGCCGCCGCGATAGCGCTGGGCGCGTGTCAGGACCAGGCACGCGAAGTCACTTCGCCGCCGACGCCACCAAGCGAAGCGGCGGTGATTCTACAGCGAGCCAATGCAACGGCGGCCGTCGCGGCTCCGGTCACTGCGAAGCAGTTCAACGACGCCAACCCGATGGGTTGGACAGGACGTGCGCACAACGCCTTCGTAAAGGAGTATCTCCGCGAATTGCGGCGTGGCCGCATCGACCGGTGTGTGCTGATCGAGCGGATCTACTTGGGTGGGAAGTACTTGGGATCCGATTCCGCCCGGGTGTCCCTGGCGCAGAGGCACGCGACCCTGCCCGACCTACGTCGAGGAGCGGGATGCCTCGCTCGTACGGCCGCGGACTCACCTCGGGAATCTGAGCCAGCACTGTTCAGGGTCTCCGCGACGAACGTCGCGCTCATGTCGGGAGATCCGACGCCCTTTATCGCTGCCGTGCTGCTCGCGATCGACAGCGCGTCAAGCTCAACCGCGCTCGCCTCCACGGTCGCCGCGATCGTCTCACAGGCAGAGGGAACGCTGAGTGGGAACGAGTTGGATGCGGTCTACACGACCGCCAGCGTGGGGGTCTCGTCGGCAGAGTACTGGGAGTCGAACGTCACGAGCGAGTACGAAGCGATCGAGCCGTCGATCCAGAATGGGTGCTTCACCCAGGACGGGAACCACAAACCTTGCGAGTACGAATCATCGTTTCGCGACCGGACGCCACGCGGACAGCCTCCATTCGTCAAGCTTGTGTCGTGGAAGACGGTGGCTATTCAGGATTGCTCGGACATTCTGAATCCTTGGGCCATTGCCAAAGTCGACGGCGGCGTCGCATCAGTTACCTTCCTGTACACTTGGAATCCCATCGCGGCCCTTGCAGCTGGAACCGCGGCGAGTGCAACCTACTTCGTCGTACAGGCAATGCTCTTCTTTGCGTGCGTCCTCCTTCAGTAACCACCTTGCCGGAGGCAACTTCACTTATGAATATTCGCCGCGACGTCTTGGACACTCGGTGGTATCGCCTAACGGTGTCGCCGATCCTCGTTGGATTCCTGAGCTATGCCTTCACATGGGCATTCGTGCCTCCGCAGAGCGCGCTGATGGCGGCCGCAGCTGGTGTCGGTGCCGGCTTGGGGCTCCATTCGTATTGGCAGATTAAATTGTCGAGGCAGGGGTAGGCGTTCGGCACCGTCCCAGCACTCGATGCGGTCGTTCGAATCAGGTCGGCCGCCGCGCGGGATACCGTGTGGCGGCCGCTGACGCGTTTGGGCATCGCCCGGCAGTGAGTCACTTTCCGGGAATCCCGCGCCTTGGCCGAAGGCCCCGAACTGCTTAAGCTTCAAGGCTCTATGTTCACCGAACTCTCCGAGAAACTGGAAGCCGCCTTCGCCCGCCTTCGCGGGCGCGGCGTGCTCACGGACGCCGACATCAAGGAGGGCCTGCGCGAGGTGCGCCGGATCCTCCTCGAGGCGGACGTGAGCTTCCAACTCACGGGGGAGTTCCTCGCACGGGTCGAGAAGCGCGCGGTCGGAGTGAATCTGCTGCGCACCGTCTCCCCGGCGCAGCAACTCGTGAAGATCGTCTACGACGAACTCACGGTGATGCTCGGCGAGCGGAAGGAAGGGCTCAAGATGAGCACCCTTCCGCCGACGGTCGTGATGCTCGTCGGGCTGCAGGGCTCGGGCAAGACGACCACGGCGGCGAAGCTCGCGCGCCGACTGAAGGGAGAGGGGAAGGCGGTGCGGCTCGTCGCGGCGGACGTGTACCGCCCGGCGGCGATCGACCAGCTCGAAACGCTGGGGAAGGAGCTCTCGATCCCCGTCTACGCCGATCGCTCCACGACCGACGTCGTGCGGATCGTGCGGGCCGGCGTCGAGGCGGCGCGCCACGAGCGCGACCGCGTAGTCATCATCGACACCGCCGGCCGGTTGCAGATCGACGAGGCGATGATGGAGGAGCTGCGCCGCGTGAAGGAGGCGGTGCACCCCGATGAGATCCTGCTCGTCGCCGACGGGATGACGGGGCAGGACGCGGTGCGGATCGCGCAGGGCTTCAACGACGCGCTCGGTGTGACCGGCGTCATCCTGACGAAGATGGATGGCGACGCGCGCGGCGGCGCCGCGCTCTCGATCCACGGCATCACCAAGCGACCGATCAAGTTCATCGGTGTCGGCGAGAAGTCGGATGCACTCGAGGAATTCCATCCCGACCGGATGGCGGGGCGGATCCTGCAACAGGGTGACGTCCTCACGCTGGTCGAGAAGGCTCAGGAGACGTTCGATGCCGACGAGGCGAAGCGGCTCGAGAAAAAGGTGCGCAAGGAGGGGATGGACCTGCAGGACTTCCTCGGCGCGATGAAACAGATGGAGAAGCTCGGGAGCATGCAGAACATCCTGAAGCTGATCCCGGGCGTGAACAGCAAGATGATGAAGCAGGCGAGCCAGGTTGACCCGCGGCGTCTCAAGCACGCCGAGGCGATCGTGCTCTCGATGACGACGGCCGAGCGGAAGGAGCCGGGGGTGCTCAACGGGTCACGCCGCGCGCGCGTCGCCAAGGGGGCAGGCCGGCCAGTGAGCGAGGTCAATCGCCTGCTCGAGCAGTTCCGCGAGATGCAGAAGATGATGAAGAAGATGGGTCAGAAGCAGAGGTAGGACTTCGGTGCGCGCCGGAAACTCCGGAATGCGCGATGAGCCGAGGGTAGCACCGTAACCGAGATCAACGAGGAATCCAGAATGGCCGTTCGTATCCGTCTCCGTCGCCAGGGCCGCAAGAAGGCCCCGACCTACCGCATCATCGTCGCCGATGGCCGTGCCCCGCGCGACGGCAAGTTCCTCGAGATCCTCGGCCAGTACGCCCCCCGCTCTGGTGAGGAGGCGCTCCAGCTCAACAAGGAACGCGCCAACTACTGGCTGGATATGGGCGCCCAGCCCTCAGACACGGTCCGCTCGCTCCTCCGCAAGGCAGGGGTGCTCAAGACCCGTCACGAGACGCGCCTCGCGGCAAAGCTCGCCTCGAAGGCCGTCCCGGTCTCGGAGTAGTCCGTGGCAGGACTCCCCGACTGCGCGAGCATCGCGCGGATCCGTCGGCCGCACGGCGTGAAGGGGGAGCTGTTGATCGAATCGTTGACCGACGAGCCGGACGCGTTACTCGCGCCCGGCCGTCGTGTCTTCAGGGGCACCGCGAAGGGGGAGCTCTGGCTCGACCCCGAGACCAACGCGCCTCGTGAACTCAGCGTCGTCGGGCTGAGGCCCTTCAAGGACGAGTGGCTCCTGACGCTTGATGCGATCACCGACCGCACCGAGGCGGAGCGCTGGAATGGCCGACAGTTGATGGTCCCGGTCGGAGAGCTGTCCGATCCCGACGAGGGGAGTATGTTCGAGCACGAACTCGACGGGATGATGCTCGTCGATGCCGACTCGGGCGCGGAGATCGGTCTGGTGATCGCGCACTACGAAGTCCCGCAGGGGCTCCTGCTCGAGTTCCGCGCCGGGGAGGGGCTCGCGAGCCTGCCCTTCGTCGATGAGTTCGTGGAGGAGGTGCAGCGCGACGCGCGGCGGATCAGGGTCCGACTGCCCGACGGGTTGCTCGAGGCCTGATGCTGACGATCAACCTCGTCTCGATCTTCCCGGACTTCTTCACCGGTCCACTGGGGCTGAGCATCCCGAAGCGCGCCGCCGAGGCAGGGCTCGTGCGGTATCGCAGCATCGATCTGCGCGACTTCTCGACCGACAAGCACAAGACGGTCGACGACGCCCCCTTTGGTGGCGGTCCGGGGATGGTGATGAAGCCCGAGCCCTTCTTCGATGCCGTCGAGTCGTTGGGAGCGGCGTCCCCGATCGTGCTCCTCTCACCGCGCGGGAAGGTCTTCGCGCACGCCGACGCCGAGCGGTACGCGGCGGGCACCGAGCTGACGCTGCTCTGCGGTCACTACAAGGATGTCGACCAGCGGGTCGCCGACCATCTCGCGACCGAGGAGCTCTCCCTTGGCGCCTTCGTCCTCTCCGGCGGAGAGCCGGCGGCGCTTGCCGTGGTCGACGCCGTGGTCCGACTCCTTCCCGGTGCGATGAGTGACATCGAGAGTGCCCGGACGGATTCCTGGTTCGATCGCGGCCTCTCGGCCCCGAGCTACACGCGCCCTGCCGAGTACCGGGGTCACCGTGTTCCCGACGTTCTGCTCTCGGGGAATCACGCGGCGATCGAGCGGTGGCGGCGCGAGGAGGGGGAGCGGCTGACCCTCGAACGCACGAAGCAGGGTCCAGTTGCACAAGACCCTGCGCCGCAGTAGCTTACAAGGCTCATCCCGACAAGAAACCTGATCGGGCCAGTCACCGGCCCGGAGCCCCGTATGAATCCGTTCACTGAGACCTCGAAGGAGTTCCTGAAGGACGTCCCACCCTTCCGCGCCGGCGACACGCTTCGCGTGAACGTGCGGGTGAAGGAAGGGGAGAAGGAGCGCCTCCAGGCCTTCGAAGGCGTCTGCATCGCCCGCAAGGGCACGGGCGTCTCGGCGACCTTCGCCGTAAGAAAGATCTCGAACGGTGTCGGGGTCGAGCGCATCTTCCCGCTGCACTCGCCGATGCTCGCCGACATCAAGGTCGTGCGTCGCGGCCGCGTGCGTCGCGCGAAGCTCTTCTACCTCCGCAATGTGACCGGCAAGGCCGCCCGCATCGCCGAGAAGAAGACGCGGGTGGTGGTGCCGGTGACCGGCGAGACAGCGACCGAGTAGCTGACCGGCCGCGCGCCGTGGCCGGTGGATGGAGCGCGATCGAGCGAGGCCTGCGCGCCGGCGGTGCCGAGCGGATCGCCGGAGTAGATGAAGTGGGACGGGGCCCCCTGGCGGGCCCCGTCGTCGTTTGTGCCGCTGTGATGCCGATGGGTCGCCGCGCGATCAGTGGAGTCACCGACTCCAAGCAGCTCACCGCCGATCGTCGGGAGGAGTTGGCCCGGCGGATCCTCGATGAGGCGCTCGCGATCTCCCTCTCGGCGTCGTCAGTGCGCGTGATCGGTCGCTTGAACATCCACGAGGCGACGGTGCGGGCGATGGCGCGCGCGATCGCCCGCTTGCCCTTCGCGCCCGACGCGATCCTCGTCGATGGCCGCCCGCTCAGGACCCTGGGGATCGCGCACCGCGCCGTGGTTGGTGGGGACGCGCGCTGTTATTCGATCGCCTGCGCGAGCATCGTCGCGAAGGTGGTGCGCGACCGCCTGATGTGCCGCCTCGCACCGCGCTACCCCACCTATGGATGGGAAGGGAACAAGGGATACGGGACTCCGATCCATCTCGAGGCCCTGCGCGCGCTCGGCCTCACCCCCCATCATCGACTGACGTTCTGCCGCACCGCCCTCGGCGGGCAGATCCCGCTGGTCGACTGACGCGCCTCAGGGGACGCGCAGCCACACCACGATGGCCTGTGCGGCCTGCCGTGAGTCGGTGGCGCCGGCCCCAGCGACGCCGCACACCCCATTCGCGGGCCAGCGACCGGCGAGCGTGCGGGTCAGCTCCGTGCCGGCCGGATAGACCTCGACGAACTCGACGTCCTCGGCGCGAAAGGCATCGGCGGTGAACCCCGGACGCGGCAGCCCGTTGACGAAGAGGCAGGCGTTGCGCGGAACGACAAGTCCCCGACCGGCGACCGTGGACACCCCTTCAAGAGCGCTCCCCAGCGTCAGGGCGCCGGTCGCCTCGATGGCGACGCGCGTCACCCGCGCCGCTCGGGGTGTGGCGAACCGCAGCCGCCGCTCGAGGTCGCGCCAGACCCAGTAGTCCTTGGCGGAGTCGTCGGTCGTGTCGAGCGGCGCTTCGAGCTCGACGTAGCCAGTCCCCGGGGTCCGGCCAGTGAGAAGCCGCGTCGCAAATCCGGTGCGTTCGACGCGCAGCACGAAGTCCCGCTCCGCCGGCAGTGCGAGGCTGAACCGGCCGAGTGAATCGGTCGACGCCGAGGCATCGTCGCCGAGCAGGCGGATCCTCGCGCCGACCAGGGGTGCGGTGCCGCGGGCGTCGGTGACGAGGCCGCGGACACCCTTCCAGCCTGAGGCGACGAGCGCCGGATCGGGCGCGACCTTGAGCGGCGTCAGGGTGAAATCCCGGCGAAGCCCAACGACCGGTATCTCAAGCTCGAGCACGATCGAGCGGTAGCCGGCTCGTCGCACCGAGACGATCCACTTCCCGGGACTCAGTCCATCGATCCGGAAATCGCCGTCCGCCTCTCCCTC
The DNA here is from genome assembly GCA_031396245.1 of Gemmatimonadaceae bacterium. Lineage (GTDB taxonomy): Bacteria > Gemmatimonadota > Gemmatimonadetes > Gemmatimonadales > Gemmatimonadaceae > Pseudogemmatithrix. The sequence goes on along the minus strand of JANNKK010000133.1, from coordinate 6,626 downwards.
GGCGAGATAGGTCCTGCCTGCCCGGCTCACGCGGAGCACGGGGAACTCGACTGAGCCGCCACTGGCATCCGTCACGCGACCGACGAGAAGTCCGGGGCGGATGGACTGTGCACCGACCTTCCCCGTGGCGCCCAGGATCAGGAGGGCCAGGAGGCAGCGAGCGAAGGAGATCGAGAGTCGAGGCAGGGGGAGTCCAGGGCTGGGCACGGCGCGGGAAGGAACCTCGCGCCCCGTTCGAGCGGCAGCAATCCGCTCCCCTCCTACCCCTCTGTCATCGGAGGGTCCCGCGAGCGAGTATTCCCGCACCCCGTAACCCCCCCGTCGTGCACGCGACCTCTCTCGCCAGCACCACCGATCCCATCTCGCAGTTCATCGTCGGGCTGCTCTTGGTCGCGCTCTTCGGGGTACTCGCGTTCGATAAGGCGCACCGGGTCCTGGTGGCGATGGTCGCGGTCGCCGTCCTCTGGGCGATCACCTACCTGACCCCGTACGATCTCCTCTCGCTCGAGGGGGCGACGCAGGCACTCGACCTCAACGTCCTCCTCCTGCTGGCGGCGATGATGGCGCTGGTGGGCGTGCTCAAGGAGACGGGGGTCTTCGCGTGGGCCGTCGAGCGCCTGCTCGAGCGATTCGGCGGCGATCCGGTGCAGGCCATCGCCGTCCTCTGGTGGTTCACGGCGATTGCCTCAGCGTTCGTCGACAACGTGACCTGCGTCATCTTCGTGACGCCGATCGTGCTCGCGACGACGCGCCGACTCAACGCCCCGGCGGCGCTCGTGCTCCTTCCGATGGTGATGGCGGCGAACATCGGTGGCACCGCCACGCTGATCGGCGACCCGCCGAACATCATGATCGGTTCGGGCGCCGGCCTGAGTTTCCTCGATTTCCTCGAGGAACTCACGATCCCGACGATGCTCATGATGTGCGGGTTGCACTGGTGGGGAGCGCGGCGGTTGCGGGCGGCGATGGGGCCTGCCGCGACGATGCCGGCGAAGGCCGACGAACCCGGGCGGGGGCCGCAGATCACCGACCCCGGCCTCCTCCGCTGGATGGGGTGGATCAGCCTCTTCGTCCTGGTGGGTTTCGTGACCCACGGGATCACCGGCATGCCGGCGGCAGTGCCGGCGGTGCTCGGGGCAGCCTTCGCGCTCGTCGTGCAGGACGTGCGCTATCTCAAGGCGGCGCGCCCCTCACAGGCCGAGCGGCAGCACGGGATCCTCCACGTGCTCGACCGCGAGATCGAGTGGCCGACGCTGACCTTCTTCGCCTTCCTCTTCATCCTCGTGGGCGCAGCGGTGCAAACCGGGCTCATCGGCACCTTGGCGGCAGGCCTCGAGCGGGGGATCGTCCTAGGGCGCGAGACGTTCGGACTCGGGGAATCGGGCACACTCCTCTTTGCCGCCCTCCTCGTGCTCTGGGTCTCGGGTTCCCTCTCCGCCCTGATGGACAACATCCCGTTCGTCGCCGTGAGCATCCCCGTCATCCGGGAGCTGACGCAAAGCCTTCCCGGGGAGGTCACGGTGCTCTGGTGGGCGCTCTCTCTGGGCGCCTGTCTGGGCGGCAATGCCACTCCGATCGGTGCGTCCGCCAATGTCACAACGCTCGGCCTCGCCGAGCGCGAGGGGATCCGGATCGGATTCACGGAGTTCATGAGGACGGGAGTGCCGGTCACGATCTTCACGCTCGCCGTGTCGACCACCTTCCTGAGTGGATTCGTCTGGCTCGGGGCGTCGCGCGTTGCGTGGGCCGCGGGAGGCGTCTTCATCGTCGCGCTCTCGCTGTTGCTCTACTCCGAGCGGTCCCGAAAACGGGCCTGAGTATATTCCGGGTGCGCCGTGCTGTTCGACCCGGTAGCTCAGCTGGTAGAGCAAGGGACTTTTAATCCCTAGGTCCTGGGTTCGAGCCCCAGCCGGGTCACTCTGAAGTCGCTCAGCGTCAACAACTTAAAGTCAGGGAATCCCCCACCCGCATTCGGTGAGCCGCCCGATAGTTGCTCCACTTGGGAACCGGTAGCATCAGGCCACTATGAGCGGCGACCTGATCCGAGTCATCCTTGCCGACGACCACGCGGTGGTCCGCGCCGGCCTCAAAGCGGTCCTGGGAGCGGCGAAGGATATGCTCGTTGTGGGGGAGGCGGCGAGCGGGCCAGAGGCTGTGGCACTCGCCGAGCGACTCACGCCCGACGTCGTCGTGATGGACCTCTCGATCGGAGAGATGGACGGGGGACAGGCGACCAAGTTGATCCTCGAGAAGGGGATCCCGACGCGGGTCCTCATCCTCACGATGCATCCCGAGGAGGACTACCTCGTGCCGATGCTCGAGGCCGGGGCCGCGGGTTTCCTGCCGAAGACCGCCGCCGATCGGGAACTGCTCGAGGCCGTCCGTACTGTCGCCCGAGGCGACGTCTTCGTGCGCGCCGAAGCGGCGCGCATCCTCGCGAAGGGGTACCAGCGGAAGGACCCGATGCACGAGGATCGCGCCCGCTACGACCGTCTCACCGAGCGTGAGCGGGATGTGCTCCGGCTCACCGCGCAGGGGTACAGCGCACCGGAGATCGGGGAACGGCTCTTCATCTCCCCGAAGACGGTCGACACCTACAAGCAGCGGATCCAGGACAAACTCGGCTTCTCGCACCGGCACGAGTATGTGCAGTTCGCACTGCGCTTGGGGTTGCTGAACGCCAGCTGAAGGCCGATGGCGGACGGCGGGGGGCGAACGGCAACTGCGCGGGCTTACATCCGCCGTTCGCCGTCCGCCATCTTCTGTGTAGATGCTCACCACCTCCGCGAAGGTCCGGCTCGTCGTCGGTGCCGGTGTGGCCGCGCTCCTTGTCGTGGGGGGAGTGGCGCTCGCCGTGGCCTTTCGTGCGTCAGTGGCGGATGGGGCGAGGCCGGAGTGGCGCGTGGTCCCTCCGCTGCTCCTCGTGCTGCTCGGGCTCGCGTTGATCCTCGCCTGGTTCGCGTATGCGAACCTGCAGAGCGACCTCGAGCTCCGGGCGCGTAGCGAGCAAGCCCTGCGGGCGTCGGAAGCGAAGTTCTCCGGGATCCTCGACATCGCCGCTGACGCGATCATCTCGATCGACGGATCGCAGCGCATCCTGCACTTCAATCGGGGCGCGGAGCTGATCTTCGGCTACTCCTCGGCCGAAGTGCTCGGCCATCCGCTGTCGGACCTGCTGCCGCCGCGGTACCGCGGCGTGCACGACTCCCACGTGCGCACCTTCGGACGATCGTCCGATGCGGCGCGACAGATGGCCGATCGGCGCGAGATCTTCGGGCTCCGGCGCGATGGGACAGAGTTCCCCGCCGAGGCGTCGATCTCGAAGCTCGACCAGGGAGACAGCGGGCGCGTCTACACCGTGCTCCTTCGCGATGTCACGGAGCGCCGTGAGCGCGAGGAGGGACAGCGGCGCCTTTCAGCAGCCGCGGCGGCGCTCGGCGAGACGCTCGAGGTCGAAGGGACGGAGCGCTCCGTCGTTCAGATGCCGGTGCCTTGGCTCGGCGACGCCGCCCTGCTCGATGTCGTGACCGGCACCTCGGCGCTCCGACGGGTCCCCGCGGTAACGGGGGATGCGGCTCGTGACGCGGCGCTCACGGTGCTCGCGACGACGGCTCTCGACCTCGACTCCCCGTCGCGCGTGGTCGATGTCCTGCGAACGGGGCGGACGGAGGTCGTCGCACAGGTCACCGACGAATGGCTGGAGGCCCACACCTCCGATCACTCGGAACTCGTCCGGATGCGCGACGCCTCCATCGGAGCGGTGATGTTCCTTCCGTTGATCGCGCGCGAACATGTCCTCGGGGTGCTCACGATCATCCGGCGCCCGGGAGCGCGGGCGTTCTCGGAGAGCGACCAGGAGATCGCCGAGGCACTCGCGCTCCGGGCGGCGTTCGCGTTGGACAACGCGCGACTCTACGCCACCGCGCGTGCCGCGACGCACGCGCGCGACCACGCGCTCGGCGTCGTGTCCCACGATCTCCGGAATCCGATCTCGGCGATCGGGATGAGCGCGCGGGCGCTGCTGGCGTCGGTCCCCGAGTCGGACGAGCTGCGCCGGGACCTCGTCGACAACATCATCTCGAGCCAGGAGATGACGCAGCGGATGATCCGCGACCTCCTCGACGTGGCGAGCATCGAGGTGGGTCGCCTCTCGGTCGAGCGTCGGATCGAGACGCTGGAGCCGATCCTCGAGCGTGGGGTGGCGATGTTCCATCGCGAGTCGCTCGACCGCGGCGTGACGCTCACGCTCGAGGTCGGCTCACCGCTGCCGGCGATCAGCGGCGACGCCGAGCGACTGGTGCAGGTCGTCGCGAACCTGCTCGCCAATGCGCTGCGCCACACGAGTCGAGACGGCCGGGTGACGGTCACAGCGCAGGCGACACCCGACGAGGTGGAGGTCGCGGTCGCCGACTCCGGCAGCGGGATCCCGCCGGCGTCGATGCCACTGATCTTCGAGCGTTACTGGACGGTGCGCGGCAACGCACCGCGCGGCGGGACAGGACTCGGTCTTGCGATCGCGCGTGGCATCATCGAGGCGCACGGCGGCCGTCTCTGGGCCGAATCCGAGGTCGGGAAGGGCAGCACCTTCCGCTTCACGCTGCGGCCGACCGGCTAGCGCGTCGCGTACTCCCAGGTGAGGCGGGCCAGGTCGGCCATCAGCCGCTGGGCGTCGCGGCGCTCGGGAATGGCGCGCGTGAGGATGACGAGCACGAAGGGAGTGCGTCCTTCGCGATAGATGATCGCCGCGTCGTGCGTCGTTGCGGTGATCCATCCCGTCTTGTGCGCGACCCGCGTGCCGGCGGGGAGTCCCGCCGGGATCTCCTCATTGAACTCCTGGCGCAGCAGGGTCTCGCGCATCGCGGCCGTCGCCCACGAGGAGGCCGCCTGCCCGCGCTCCAGGGCCGCGAGGAGTTTCCCGAGCCCGCGCGCGGTCGTCACGTTGTTGAGGCCGGCCCGGAAGGCGGGACCGTCCTCGACCCCGCGACGGACGAGCACGCCGGCGCCCCCAAGGGCGCGGGCGGAGGATGTCACGCGCACTGGATCGAGTTGGTCGATCAGGACGTTCGTCGCGAGGTTGCTGGAGCGCACGATCATCCGCTGGTTGAGTTCGCGGAGCGAGATCGGCGCACCCACACGGTCGTACAGCGCGTCGTCGGAATCATCCTCGGCCGCGAGGTCGTAGGGGGATCCGTCGACGATCGAGGTGAAGCGGTTCTTGAGCGCGATGCGGGTGTCGAGGTCGAGTTCCCCCGCGTCGACGCGACGGAAGAGTTCGATCATCACCGGCACCTTCATCGTGCTGGCGGCGTGGAAGCTGGTGGTGTCGGAGATGCCGAGCGTGTCGCCGTTGCCGAGGTCCTCGAACCAGAGGCCGACGTCGGCGCCGGGGAGTTCCGCGATGCGTCGCTTGAGGCGCGCGCGAAGCGCTTCGAGCTCTGGCCCTCGTGGCGCGAGGCTTGCATTGGTTCCCGGAGGATGGAACCGAAGGAACCCCGCGGGGGTGTGGCGTGTCGAAGGACTGGCTGAGACCGCCAGGGCGACGACGAGGGAAGTCAGGACTGGCAGGGTGAGGCGCACGGACCGAATATAGGGACCCGATCGCGTGTGGCGCGGGCGCCGCGCTGGACGACGCACTGTCTGGAGGTTCTTTGAGCGTGGCGACAACGCACTTGCGTGTGGTGGTCCTGTTGTGTTTCGGGACCGCGTGTGGGGGGCTTCGCACGGCGAAGACCGTTCCCGCGCCGGCCGCGACCGCGGCACCCGTGACCGTCGCGCCGGCGATGCCGGTCGTCGTGCCGGGAGCGCTCGTCGGGCGCACGGTGTCGGAGCGCATGGATGAGGCGACGACGATCCAGTCGGCGGACAGCACGACCGCCGAACCGACGCCCGCCGAGCCAGCGATCCCGCCACCCGCCTGGGATATCGATGTCGCGCCGTGGGAGACCCACGACCGCGTCGCCTATTTCGTCGACCGCTTCACCGGCGCGGTGAGAGAACCGTTCGAGGTCGCTCTCAGCCGGCAGACCCGCTACGCGCCGATGATCCACGCGAAGCTGCGCGCCGGTGGGCTCCCGCAGGACATGATCTATCTCCCGCTGATCGAGAGCTGGTACGATCCGCACGCCTACTCTCGCGCGGCTGCCGTCGGGATGTGGCAGTTCATGACCGGGACGGCGCGCGGCGTGGGCCTGCGCGTGGATTGGTGGATCGACGAACGTCGTGACCCGGTGCGGGCGACGGACGGCGCGGTACTCTTCCTCAACGAGCTGCGCGGGAGCTTCGGGTCGGTGTACCTCGCGGCCGCGGCGTACAACGGTGGCCCCGGGCGTGTCTCGCGGGGGCTCGTACGTCACGCCGGCGCGCTCCAGGGGACCGAGGGTGACGCGCTCTTCTTCGCCCTCTCGGAGCAGAAGGCCTTCCGTGAGGAGACGCGCGACTACGTGCCGAAGCTCATCGCGGCGGCTCTCGTCGGAAAGGAGCCCGCGCGCTACGGGATCGCCGTCACTCCGGTGGTGCCATTCTCGTGGGATTCGGTGGCGGCTCCCGCCGCGACCCCCCTCGCGGCGATCGCCAAGAGCGGCGGCATCTCGCTCGACACGCTGCTCGACTACAACCCGCAGATCCTG
>JANNKK010000199.1:0-1869 GCA_031396245.1 Gemmatimonadaceae bacterium | reverse complement strand
ATGCCGTCGTAGCGCGTGCCGCTGCCGGTGCCGGGGTCGGTGTTTGCGCCGAGACCGCCGCGGCTCCCGTAAACGGAGAGCGCATAGCTTGTGGCATCGAGAGAGCCGACGGAGTTGCTGAGCTTCGAGTCGAGCTGCATGAAATTGAGGGAGGCGCCGAAGACGGCATCGCCGAACTGACGGTCGAGCCCGGCCATGACGCCGCGCGTCTCGAGGTCGAATCCGACCTGTCCCTCGCGGGGGCGTCGCTCCCCCGATCCGAGGTTACCGCTGAGGTAGGCGGACCATCCGTTGTAGTCATCCTCCTCGGGGATGCCGCCGGCATCGGACTGCTGGTCCGCCGCTGCTGAGAAGAGCGCTTTTGCCACGAGAGTCACGGGGATGTCGCGCCCGTTCGATTTCAGCGAGAACTGCCGGAGCGAGAAGCGCTCGGTTCCGCTGCGCACCGCGGAGAGCCGCGCGCCGATTCCGGAGGAGACCATGGAGGCGACTTCGCTGGCCACCTTCGACTGCGCGCCCGACTGCTGCGGCGCGATCCGCTCGAGGGCAGGGGTGACGCTGGCATCGGGCAGGCGACCGAGCGCGGAGCAGACCGTGTTGAACACGGCCTGATCGGGACCGATGCAGATGGCGTCGAGCACTTCGGCGATGGGGACCGCCACGGGGCCGGTGGCGCGCGATTTCAGCGACGTCAGTGAGTTGATGGTGAAGGTCACGGTGGCGGTGATCCCGGCCACGCTGGCTTCGACGTTGATGGGGCCGAGGCTCTCGACGGTCACCGTCGTGGCCGCGCGGCCGATATCGCCGGTCGTGCTCGTGGCGGGGTTGAGCTGCGCGGTGCCGCGCGTCACGCGCCATTGCACGGTCACACCCTGAACGGGAGCGCCGGTCTCGTCGACCACGCGGACCACGAGCGGTTCGGCGAGGGCTCGTCCGATGATCCCGTTCTGGAGATTCCCGCTGACGAGGGTGACCTGCGTGGGCGGCCGCAGATCGTCGTTGACGATCGTGCCGGTGGCGTTGATCGGTGCCGCGCCCGGCCGGGTGACACTGAGCGTGAAGGTCTCGTCCGGCTCGAAGGTGGTGTCGCCGATGATGTTGACGGTGACGGCGCGCTGCGTCTCCCCGGCGGCGAAGGCGACTGTCCCGTTTGCAGTTTGATAGTCCACTCCGGCCGTGGCCGTGCCGTCGGACGTGCTGTAAGCGGACTGCACGACAATCGCGGCGGGCTCGCTGAGTGTCACGGTGAAGGTCAGTGGAGCCGTGCCGGCGTTCCCTTCCGTGCGGCTGACGTTGGCGACGCTGAGCTGCGGGACGTCGTCATTGACGATCGTCACGGTGAGAGGCGGGTTGGTGACGTTGGTGAAGGCGATGGAGAAGGTCTCGTTCAACTCGACCTTCGTGTCGCCGCGGATGCTCACGGTGACGGTGGTCTCGGTTTGCCCGGCGGGAATGATGAACGTGCCGTCGGTGACCGGGATGAAATCCTTGTCTGCCGCCGTGGCCGTCCCGTCGGTAGTCTGATAGGTGCCGGTGGTGGGGCCGTTGTTCGGAGTGGCGAGGCGCACGAAAGCCGTCACGGTGGTGAGGCCGTCATTCCCCTCCACAAACTCACCCTGTCCCAGCCCCGCCACGGCGACGCGATTGAGTGGCGAGCGCGCGAAAGCGGTCACCGGCGAAAGGATCACAAGAACAGCCAACGTCACGACGATTCGGCGCATGAGTCCTCCAGCAGGCCACCAGCTTACGCCGGAAGGGCGTTGCGGAGGTAGGGAGGGAGGGTCATGTGTCGCGCGTTTGCTCGTTGCATCGCCCCTCACCCTAACCCTCTCCCCACGGCGATGAGGCTGCCGCGGGGAGAGGGGACTC
>JANNKK010000101.1:0-30444 GCA_031396245.1 Gemmatimonadaceae bacterium | reverse complement strand
GCTCTACGGTGGTGGACTCGGCGGGGATTCAGGGTTCTGCAACGGCTTTCACCACAGGGGAACCGCAACGGCTTTCACCACAGAGAGGCACAGAGGGCCCCAGAGCAGGGCAACTGCAAGGACGGGGGTAATCACTCGTCGCCGGCGGCGCGCAGTTCCCCCAAGTCCTTCTGTTGCTGTTCTCTGTGGCCCTCTGTGCCTCTGTGGTGAATGCAGTTCAGCCGTTCTCTGCACTCTCCGGGTCGCCCGTCTCGAGGCCGTGCGGTTCCCTCTGACTCAGAGCCTTCCGAGCGACCGCCGGAGGTTGGTCCTCGCCCTCTCCTCTAACTCCTCGAATAGCCCACTCGTGTAGATCCGCTCACGGGCCAGGAATCCCTCGAGGACCGAGCGTCGCTTGTGCCGGAAGAGGATCGCGGGCACCCACGCGTACTCTTCTCGGACCTCGCGTTCGTACTCATCGAATCGCGTCTCATCGGCAGCGAGGATCGCGAGGTCGATGTCCACGAGGAGCGCCTCGTCGGAAGTCGAAGGAGGGGCGTCGTGCCGAGTGGCGAGGATCAGCGCCCGGACCCGGTCCTGCACCGCCGGAGCCGCGCCGGCCGCTGCGAGGGCGGCGACCGCGAGCTCGGCGCTCCGCGCCTCGTTGTCCGCGCGGTGCGCGTCGTACACCGCATCGTGATACCAGAGCGCGACCTCCACCTCTCCCGCACGCTCGGCGGATCGCAGGACCGGATCGAGGTACGCGAAGCACTCATCGAGGTGGCGCCGAGTGTGGTAGTGGCGATGTGGTTCGCCGTAGCGCGCGATGAGCGCTGCGTGCTCGGCCCCGTCACCGGCCGTTGGTCCGAGCGCACTCCAGGTCGCGTGCCAGCGCTCGATCGAGGTCACGGCACTCGCACGAGGAGAGAACAGCAGGTCACAGCCCCCTCGGCCTTCGCCAGTTCGTCGGCATCCACCAGCGTCGGTGAGAGGCCGCGGGCGATGAGCCGGTCGAGGGTCCGCGGGTAGGAACGCGCGTAGAGGTGACGGTCCCCCACTCGCACGATGTTCGCGGCCATCGGCTCGGCGGGATCGACCGTGACGAGCTCGAGCGCGGCGAGTGCCTCTGGGCTGACCCAGGCGGGATTGGCCAGGAGCGTGGCGTCGTCGATCGCGGTCGCGGCGGACTTGAGATGCAGGCAACCGGTCACCGCGACGCCTTCGACCGTGTAGCCGAATGGCGCGAGCAGTCGACGCATCTGGGTGATCCCTTCCTCGTTCGTGCGGCTCGTGCGCCCGACGAAGACGCGCCGGCCGGCCACCAGGACGTCGCCGCCATCCACCGTGCCGGGTTCGGTGATGCGCGCGAGCTTCCGGAGCGGGCGCAGCCCCTCCTCGACCGCCGCGAGCTCGCCGCGACGGGACAGCGCGCCGGGTCGCGTGATCACCGCGACCTCGTCGAGCACGACCGCGGCGTCCTCGAGGAAGACGGCGTCCGGATGATCGGGCGCCGGCGCGACGCGCCGGACGTCGACGCCCATCGACCGCAGTGCGCGCTCGTACTCCGCGTGCTGGCTCCGGGCACGTCCGACATCGATCGGCGTGCGCGCGAGGTGCACGAGTTCGCACTCGACGATCCGCGGCGAGACCTCGCGCGTGAGGGCGATCCACCCCGATGGCATCTGGCGAAGCGTACGGGCGGCGCCGGCGGACGGCAATGCACCGGGCAGGGAACGGTATATTCCGCGCGTATGCTCCCGATCCCCCCCGAACGAGAGACGGTCCTCCACAGCTGGACCATCCAGAACGAATGGGATGCGCCCACGATCGTCGGCGGCGCCGGGGCGCACTTCCTCACCAGTGACGGCCGCCGGATCCTCGACTTCGCGAGCATGTCCGAGTGTTCAAACCTCGGCCACCAACATCGCGGGGTCGTTGCGGCGATCCGGGGACAGGCGGAGAAGCTCTGCTATGTCGCGAACGCGTGGGGCGCCGAGCCACGCGCCGAACTCGCCGCGCTGTTGCTGGAGAAGAGCGGATTCACCGGCGGGCGCGTCTTCTTCACGCTGGGCGGCGCCGACGCCAACGAGCACGCAGTGAAGTTCGCGCGGCAAGCCTCGGCCAAGCCCTACGGCACGATCGTCACTCGCGACCGTTCCTATCACGGCGCGAGCTATGCGACGATGGCGCTCTCGGGCGATTCGCGCACCGCGTCAGAGGCAGACCCCGACGCCTACGGTGTGGTGCACGTGCCACCGCCCTACGCCTACCGCTGTCCCTTCGGGACGACCGATGCCGACGAGTGCGGCCGGCGCGCCGCCGCCGCGGTGGACAAGGCGATCGAGATCGCGGGTGCCGCTGAGGTCGCGGCCGTGATGATGGAGCCGAACGCCGGCACGAATGGCATCATCGCCCCGGACACCTACTGGCCGGCGCTCCGAGCTGCGACGCGCGCGCGCGGCACCTATCTCATCGCCGACGAGGTGATGAGCGGCTTCGGCAGATGCGGCGAGTGGTTCGCGTGGCAGCGCCATGGCGAGGCGGGGCGCCCCGACCTGATGACGCTCGCGAAGGGTCTCACCGGCGCGCACGCTCCACTGGGCGCAGTGCTCCTCTCGGCCGAGGTCGCGAAGCACTTCGACGACACGATGCTCCAGACGGGACTCACCTACTGCGGGCATCCGCTCTCCTGCGCCGCCGGCGTCGCCGCCGTGCGCGCCTATGAGGATGAGCACCTGATCGAACGCTCGAGGCGCCTCGGCGCGACGATGCTGGAGACGATGCGCGCGCTGCAGAAGCGTCACGCGGTGATCGGCAACGTGCGCGGCGGACAGGGACTCTTCGTCGTCGTCGAGCTCGTGAAGGACCGCGCGACCCGACTGCCGCACGAGCCGTGGCCGGGGCGCCCGGCCGCGCTCACGGCCCTTGTGCGCGACGCACTCGCCGAGAAAGTGAACTTCGCGACGCGCGGGAACCTGATCCTCCTCGCGCCGCCGTTGGTGATCGCCGAGCGCGACCTCGCCGACGGCCTCGCGCTGCTCGACCGGCTGCTCACGAAGCACTTCCCTGCCCCGTGACGCCCGCGTTCCTCCCCCTCCGCGACGCGATGGCGCAGCACGTCCGTGACGGGATGACGGTCGCGCTCGAGGGATTCACGCACCTGATCCCCTTCGCGGCGGGCCACGAGCTCATCCGCCAGCAGCGACGCGACCTCACACTCGTGCGGATGACGCCCGACCTCATCTACGACCAGATGATCGGGATGGGATGCGCGTCCGGCCTCACCTTCTCGTGGGGCGGGAATCCGGGGGTCGGTTCCCTGCACCGCCTGCGCGACGCGATCGAGAATGCGTGGCCTCACCCCCTCACGATCGACGAACACAGTCACGCGGGGATGGCGGTGCGCTACAGTGCCGGCGCGAGTGGACTCCCCTTCGGGATGCTCAAGGGATACGTCGGGACTGACCTGCCAGCCGCGAATCCGACGCGGATCTCGGGCGTGACCTGTCCCTTCACGGGTGAGAAGCTGACCGCGCTGCCGGCGATCCAGCCCGATGTCACGATCCTCCACGCCCAGCGTGCCGACCGCGAGGGGAATGTCTGGCTGCGCGGGATCGTCGGTGCGAGCCGCGAGGCGGCGATGGCGGCGCGCGCGATCGTCGTCACCGTCGAGGAGGTGGTGGACGACCTGTCGGCACCGATGAACGCCTTCGTGATCCCTGGTTGGCAGATCGCCGCGATCTCGCACGTGCCCGGCGGCGCCTATCCATCGTATGCACTCGGCCACTACGCGCGGGACAATGCCTTCTACCTCGCGTGGGACGAGATCGCGCGCTCGCGCGAGTCCTTCACGGCGTGGATGGCGCAGCACGTGCACGGCACCGCGGACCACGCCGCCTTCCTGCGCAGCGTCGGAGCGGTGACGTGACCGCTCCCTACACCGCCGATGAGATGATGACCATCGCCGCGGCGCGGCGGCTCACGAATGGCGCGGTCTGTTTCGTCGGCATCGGCTTGCCGAGCGCGGCGTGCAACCTGGCGCGACTCACGCACGCGCCCGATCTCGTGCTCATCTATGAGTCGGGGACCGTCGGGACACGACCGAAGGTGCTGCCGCTCTCGATCGGCGACGGCGAGCTCGCCGAGACCGCGCGCAGCGTCATCCCGCTTCCTGAGATCTTCACGCACTACCTGCAACGCGGCCGGGTGGACGTCGGATTCCTCGGCGCCGCCCAGATCGACCGGTTCGGCGACCTCAACAGCACCGTGATCGGCAGCTACGCGACGCCGAAGGTGCGGCTTCCCGGCGCCGGTGGCGCTCCCGAGATCGCCGCCCAGGCACGCGCAGTCCTCGTCGTGATGAAGCAGACGGCGCGGACGTTCGTCGAGAAGCTCGACTTCCGCACCTCGACCGGAAGGCCGGCGGCGGTGATCACCGATTTGGGCGTGATGGAGCCTGACGCGATCACGCGGGAACTCACGCTCGTCGCGACGTACGAGGGCGTCGCGGCTGATTCCGTGCGCACAGCCTGCGGCTGGCCACTTCGCCTCGCCTCGACGATCGCGACGATCCCTCCTCCGACGACGCCTGAACTCACCACGCTCCGCGACTTGCACGCCCGCACGAAGAAGGCGCACGCTGAGCGAGTGCAGTTGTAGGACCTTTCTCCTTCCACCTTCCCCCTTCCTTCTGCAGATGAAGTCCCCTCATATCAAGACGAGCCTCCCCGGCCCCCTCGGCAAGGCCCTCATCGCGCGCGACGCCGCCGTCGTCTCGCCGTCGTACCCGCGCGACTACCCCTTCGTCATGTCCCACGGCCGCGGCGCCGAGGCCTGGGACGTCGATGGCAATCGCTTCCTCGACTTCGCCGCGGGGATCGCCGTCTGCTCCACCGGCCACTCGCACCCCAAGGTCGTCGAGGCGATCACCGAAGCGGCCAAGGGCTTCCTCCACATCTCGAGCGACTACTGGCACGAGCGGCAGGTGCGGCTCGGCGAGCGGATCGCCGAACTCAAGCCGATGGGCGAGGAACCGGTGCTCAGCTTCATGTGCCAGAGCGGCACCGAGGCGGTCGAGGGGGCGCTGAAGCTCGCGCGGTACATCACCGGGCGGGGACGCTTCATCGGCTTCCTCGGGGGCTTCCACGGCCGCACGATGGGATCGCTCGCCTTCACGAGCAGCAAGTACACGCAGCAGGCGGGTTTCTTCCCGACGATGCCGGGCGTGACGCACGTGCCCTATCCGAACAACTATCGACCGCTGTTCGCAGGCGCCGACCAGGGGAAGGCGGTGCTCGATTACATCGAACACGTCCTCTTCGCGCACAACGTGCCGGCGAAGGAGGTAGCGGGGATCCTCATCGAGCCGATCCAGGGCGAAGGCGGCTATCTCGTACCGCCCGCGGGATTCCTCGCCGGGCTTCGCGAACTCTGCGATCGGCACGGGATCCTCCTCATCTTCGACGAGGTCCAATCCGGCGTCGGTCGGACGGGCAAGATGTTCGCGGCGCATCATGAAGGGGTCGTACCTGACGTGATGACCCTCGCCAAGGGGCTCGGGAGCGGGATGCCGATCGGTCTCGTGGTGGCGAAGAGACAACACATGGAGAAGTGGAAGCGCGGCGCGCACGGCAACACCTTCGGCGGCAATCCCGTCTGCTGCGCGGCGGCGCTCGCCACGCTCGACCTCGTCGAACACGAGTTTGCCGCGAACGCGGCGGCTGTCGGGGAATACTTCACAGGACGACTGCGCGAGTGGCAGCGACGCGAGCCGCGGATCGGGGAGGTGCGCGGACGTGGCCTGATGATCGGGATGGAACTCGTGGCCGGAGGCGTCGACAAGACGCCGGCCAAGCAACTCTGTGACGACCTGATCACGCGGGCTTACCACAACGGCCTGTTGCTCCTTTCCTGTGGGATCAGTACGGTGCGATTCATGCCGCCCCTGCTCGTCACCCGCGCCGATGTGGACGAAGCGATGATGATCCTGCAGGCGAGCCTGACCGAGGCGGGAGACTGAACGTGAGTTGACCTCTCCGCGTATCCTTCACTGAGTCGGTCCCCCCCACCGAGTTGGAGAATACATGTCGGTCCAAAGGCTCTCGCGCCTCGCGTTCGTCCTGCCCTTCCTCGCCGCGCCCGTCGCTTCTGGCGCGCAGACCCCGACCACCAATCGCTACGGCAATCCCGCGCGGGTCGCGCCTGCGCCCACCGCCGCCGCCATCAACGACCGCGACCTCAGGATCCGGCTCTACCAGTTCGCCGACGACTCGATGATGGGCCGGCAGGTCGGCAGGCTCGGCAACAAGAAGGGCACCGACTACATAGCCGCCGAGGTGAAGCGGCTCGGACTCCTCCCGGCGGGGGACAACGGCACCTATTTCCAGGTGCTCCCCTATCACCTTCGCAAGTTCACCTCGAGCTCACGGCTCACCGTGAATGGGAACCCGCTGGCGTGGAACGACGAGTTCGTCGCGGTGCCGGGTCAGCGCGCGCCGCGTGCGATCGTCGATGCGCCGGTGGTCTTCGGCGGGACGCAGGGCGACACGATGACTCAGATCCGCGCCAGCGATGCGGCGGGCAAGTTCGTCGTGCTGCTGCCTGCGGTGCGGCGCGCCGGAGCCGGACCGCAGGGCGGCCAGGGTTTCGGACCGGGCCGCGGCCCGGCGGCTCCCAGCCGCTTCGTCGATGCCGCCGCGGTCGCGACGATCGACCTCGATGACCTCACAGCGGCGCAGCGGACCGCACTCAACGAGCCGACCGTCGCCTCACAAGTCGGTGGCGGTCGCGGCGGACCGGCGCTGAACGTCACCCCGAACGTTCCCGTGGACTCGGTGGCGATGCTCAAGACGCAACTCGCCGCGCTCCAGCCACAGGCGAACCTCCGGCTCACGAAGGCGGCCGCAGCGCGCCTCTTCGGGCGCACGAGCATCGAGGGTCTCAGCGCGGGAGCCCTCGGCGGCACCGTGAACGCCGCACTCGAGTTCATCGAGCTCCCGACCGAGTTCGGCCGCAACGTCGTCGCGATCGTGCCCGGGAGCGATCCGGTGCTGAAGAACCAGTACGTCGCGATCGGCGCACACAACGACCACGTCGGCTTCGCGGCGCCGGTGGACAAGGATTCGCTCAAGGCGTTCAACGACCTCCGCGTCAGGTGGATGATCGCGAACGAGATGAAGCAACTGACGCCCGAGGTGGTCGCGTCGCTGCGCGTGAACATGGACTCGATCCGGAAGCTCTACCCGGTGGCGCGCCTCGATTCGATCAACAACGGCGCCGACGACGACGGCTCTGGCTCGATGGGCGTGCTCGAGGTCGCCGAGGCGATCGCGGCGATGCCGGTCAAGCCGAAGCGCTCGACGCTCTTCATCTGGCATACCGGTGAGGAAGGGGGCCTGGTCGGCTCGGCGTTCTTCACTCGAAACCCAACCGTTTCCATTGATTCGATCGTCGCGACCATCAACGTCGACATGATCGGCCGCGGGCGCGCCGAGGATCTGCCGGGGGGCGGCGACGACTTCGTCGGAGTGATCGGGTCCTTCTTCGATTCGAAGGACCTCGGCGACGCGGTGCAGGCCGTGAACAAGAAGCAGGCGAAGCCGCTCGGCCTCGACTACAAGTTCGACGAACCGATCGCCTGG
This sequence comes from Gemmatimonadaceae bacterium, assembly GCA_031396245.1. Lineage (GTDB taxonomy): Bacteria > Gemmatimonadota > Gemmatimonadetes > Gemmatimonadales > Gemmatimonadaceae > Pseudogemmatithrix. The sequence goes on along the minus strand of JANNKK010000101.1, from coordinate 22,825 downwards.
TTTGGCTACAACAACCTCTACGCGCGCAGTGATCACATCAACTACGCGCGGCAGGGGATCCCGATCGCGTTCTTCTTCACCGGGCTGCACGGGGACTACCACCAGCGCAGTGACGAGCCGGAGTTCATCGATTACCCGCACTACGCGCGGATCACGAACTTCCTGAAGGATCTGACGGTCGAGGTGGGGAACGGCCCGCGGCCGCGGCTCAATGGGACGAAGCCGATGAAGCCGAAGCCGATCCCCTGAGCGACGGGGACACCTCGCCGGCCACCCGTGGCCGGCGAGGAGCGCTGGCTACTTCGTGCGCTCCACGATCAGTCGCGCGCTCCTGAGCTCGGCCTCCACGTCGAACTTCGCGAGCCGCAGGATGTTGATGCTCGAGTGCTGACGAGCGGCGTCCCAGGTCATGTCGTCCCCGTCCGAGGACGCCTTGTCGGCCGCGCTGTCCGTCTCCCGCATGAAAGTCTCGCAGCGCTTCGCCGGCTCCATGATGGTCGCGACGGCGTCCGGCAGCACACTGAGTTCCTCGACCAGGCTCGTCGCGGACTCGTGCGCCGCGGCGTCCGGGATCGCGACTGCCACCGCCGTCGCGAGGTTGTCGGCGATCGACTTCTTCACGTCGAGCGCGCGCGTGAGCATCATGTCGATCATCATCAGCGTCGTGTAGGACTTGGGATCGTTGCAGGCGATCGAATAGGCCTTGGTCGCGCCGATCAGGAGCTCCGCGACCGAGTAGGTCCTCGCATACGCGAGCCCCAGTGCCGCCCGAAGTCCGGTCTTGTCCGCGCCGGCTGGGTCCTGCGCGCTGATGACCGACGGACCGACGAAGGACACTGATACCAGCAGGAGCACACGCCACATCCTCCGTCCGCGGGACATCTGGTGCTCCTTGAGCGTGGGGTCACTCTCAAGGTACGCGCAGGACCCGGATCGCGAGCAGCGAGTCGAGCGGCGCGCGCAGCGGGTCGGCACTGAGCCGAACGCGCGCTCCGCTGCGGCCCGGCGGCTCGATCGCCCCACCGGGAGCGAGCCACGCCTGTTGCAGGCGCAGGGCGCGCTCGCGCACCTCTGGCGCGTCGCCGCGCTCGCCGATCGCATTGATGCCGGTGAGCGCGGCGTGGAAGCCGACGAGGGCCGGCCCCGGGTCGGCGAAGGCGTCGGACCCCTCGACGAGCAGCGCCCCCAGTCCCTCGAGCCGCTCCCACGCGTAGACGCGCTCGGCGTTCGCCGCGCCGACCCGCTGCTCACCGAAGGTCGGCGTAGTGCCTCGCGGCGAGTTGAACCCCGACTGCACCGAGAGCGCAATCCCGAGGCGCGCGGCCCGCTCGAAGTCTGCGTCGCCCGCGTACGAGAAGTGCTCGATGCGGAGGCGGCCCGGCTCGATGTCGGGCCGCTCCACGAGTACCGCTTCGTAGGCGTCGAGGGCGGCCTTCACCGCACGGTCGCCGATCGCGTGGGTCGCGACGTCGAGGCCCGCGTCGAGCGCGCGGCGCGTCCACTGCCCGATCTCGGCAGCGTCCATCCGCAGGATTCCTTCGGTGTGCGGATCGTCGGCGTAGGAATGCGAGAGTGCGGCGCCGCGACTACCGAGCGCGCCGTCGGCGAAGAGCTTCAGGTGCGTCACCCGCACATTCGGCGAGAGCCTTCGCGCCGCCGGCGCCATCACGAGCGCTGACTCGGCGAACGCCGACGGCGCGGGGATCATCAGGTTGATCTCGAGCGGCAGGGGCCGCGCCGCGTCGGCCGAAGCGAGGAGGCGCACGAACCGCGCGAAGTCGATGTTGAGGGCGACCACACCGGGAACGGCCAGCACGCCGGCGTCGTACACGCGACGCACGCCGCGCGAGGCCATCGTCGCTGCGCCGAGCCGCCACGCCGCGACGATGTCGCTGTCTGCGGGCACGGGGATGCGCGCCACGATCGGCTCGACATCGCGCTCGAGGAGCACGCCTTCGGGCCGTGCATCCCCACCGGCGGCGGCGATGGCCGCCCGATTCACCCAGAGGGCGTGTCCATCGGACCGCGCCAGCGCGACCGGATTCCGCGGGACGGCCCTCGAGAGTGTGTCGAGCGTTGGGAGGACGGATGTGCCCCACGATCCTTGATTCCATCCGGCGCCGGTGACCCAATCGCGTCCGACGCGCGCAGCCTGCGCGGCGACGCGATCGACCACCTCGCGCTCCGACGTCGCCCCACTCGCGTTCACGTAGCCCTGAGGGCGGCGTTCCTCCTGCAGGAGCCACCAGCCCACGTTGAACACGTGTACGTGATGGTCGACGAAGGTCGCGACCTCGACGCCCGGCTCCTCGCTGCCCCTGCAAGAGAGGATCAGCGTCAGCGCGGCGAGCGCCGCGGCGCTACGGCGCGCCACGAGCGGCCTTCACCGCGGCTGACGTCTGATCGGCTGCGGCACGGATGTGTTCGGTCACGACGCCGAGTTGCGCCCGCGCCCGTTCCCAGTCGCCGACGTCGAGCGCCTCCTGCACGCCCGGGAGCGTCATCGCCGCGTAGGTGTACTTGGGCGCGTAGAGCACATGCTTGAACCAGGGGCGGCCGGGGATCCCACGATCGTTGAGCAATCGCTGTTCCACGGCGCGCATCGCCTCGTTCGCCGCCTTGAGCCGCGCGGCACGAGCGGGCGCCACGGGATCGGCCATCGCCGCGACGAGGGCGCGCTCGAGCGAGTCCGCCGCCGATCGCCACGCGCCGATCGCCGCGCGCACCGAGCCGAGCTCATTCGCCAGCCGATCAGCGACGCCGGCCTGCTTGGCGATCGAATCCACGAAGCCGCCCACACGGTCGGCGTAGAGCCCGAGGTCGTGCGGATAGTGTTCGGCGTTCGCGAGGCGCAACGCCATCCGGCCCCAGACCTCACCCATCGCCGTCATGTACTTGTAGCCCGGGTCGCCGAAATGCTCCATCCAATAGGCGTTGTCGTAGGTCGAGTGATAGACGCCGTAGGGGCCGTTGAAGCTCATCTCGATGATCGGGATGCCGAGGAAGTTCAGGAAGACCGTGTAGTCGGATCCGGAGCCGAGCGCGTTGCCCGGATAGTCGAGTGGCCGCGTAGGCGCCGCCTGGGAGGCCGCGCCACCACCGATCACCGCCTCGCGCTTCTCCGCGGCGAGCGACGCGCCCCATGACTCGAGTACCGAGCCCTCGGCCCCCGGGTCGCGCACATCGCGCACCGTCTCGGTGACCACGGCGTTCATCGAGGCGATCGCTCCCGCCTCGAAGACCGACCCGCTCGTCGAACCGTCGACATTGAGGTACGCGATCGCGTTCTGCTGGAGGTCGGCGGCGAACTGCTCTCCCCACTCGGTCGATCCGGTGAGGTGCCACTCCTCGGCGTCCCAGCTCGCGAAGACGATCGACCGCTTGGGACGCCTCCCTTCCTTGGCGAGCCCACCGAGCACGCGCGCGAGTTCGAGTTGTGTGGCGGTGCCCGACGAGGGATCGACCGCGCCGAATACCCACGCGTCTCGATGATTGCCGAGTACGACGTACTTATCGGGATCCTCGGTGCCGCGGATGCGGCCTTCGACGACCCAGATCGGTCGCGTCGCGCCGTCCATATCGACCTTCACGCGAACGCGGGCCGGTCCGGCACCGACGCGATACTTGAAGGGGAGGGCGCCCTGCCAGCCGTCAGGCGCTTCCGGTCCGCCGAGCGCGCGCAGCAGCGGCTCGGCGTCGCGATACGACATCGGAACGGCGATGATGCGCGGGATCTGCGCGGCATCGCGCTCGGCGATGCGCGGCACACCGGGGATCGAGGGACGGCCCGGGGTGAGGGGATCGCCGGCGTAGAGGAAGTCGTAGGAGAGAGCCCCGCGCTGGATGTGGCTCTCCGGACCGTAGGGCCCGTCGGGGAAGGTCTTCCCCTTCGTGAAGCCGTCCTGCGCTGGATCGCTGTAGATCAGCATCGCCTTGAGCCCGCGCCGCTCGGCGGTGAGCGCCTTGAAGCCGCGATAGCTGTACGGCACCGAATAGCGGACGATGGCGATCTTCCCCTTCAGGTCGATCCCCTGCCGCTCGAGCCAATCGTAGTCCGAGGGATTGCCGCTCGACGCGTAGACGAGCTCGCCCGTGACGTCGCCAGACGCCGACATCCCGAGATAGGTGATCCCGGCGTCCTTCGCGGTGTGGGGATCCTGCGGATAAGCATCCTCCTTCAGCGACGCGACGAATCGCGTCGGCGCGACCATCTCCACGCGTACCTCGCGCGGCCAAGGCAGGAGGACGTCGTAGCGGTGGAGCTGGACCTGCTCGAGACCGTAAGCCCGGAAGCGCTCGGCGATGTAGTCGGCGAGTTCCTTGTTGCGGACCGAGCCGGCGGGATGAGGTTCGTCGGTGAGGTGCCGGAAGAAGGCCGCGGTGGAATCGCGGTCGAGCCGCGCCGCGAGCAGGGACTCGACCTCGCGTTCGGCGCTGGCCGCCTCGTTGGAGTAGCCGCGCATCGGAGGTCCGGCCGAGGGTGCACAGGCGATGCCGGCCGCAAGGAGGGCGAGGGAGGGGATTCGCATCGGCAGAAGATAGACTCCGCCGGTTCCCACCGCGAAATTGCGAAGCACAGCCTTCCGTCCCCCGCCGTCCGCGCTCTGCCATCCGCCCTCTGCCATCGATGATCCTCTCGTTACTCCTGCTGCTCCAACAGACGCCATCGGATCCTTCGTGGATCCGGGAAGTGGATGTCTCGGTCCGGATGCGTGACGGCACCGTGCTCCGCGCCGATACGTTCCGTCCGCTGCAGGGAGGCCCCTTCCCTACCCTCGTGTACCGCACGCCGTACGGGAAGGATGGGGCAGTGAAGGACGATGCGACCGTGCGAAAGGCCGTCGCGCGCGGCTACGCCGTCGTGGTGCAGGATGTGCGCGGGCGCTACGCCTCCGACGGCGCCTTCGATCCGTACCGGCAGGAGGGGCGCGACGGCTTCGACACGATCGAGTGGGCCGCAGCGCAGTCCTGGTCCAACGGCGCGGTCGGCACGTTCGGCCTCTCCTACCCCGGTGCCGTGCAGTGGCTCGCGGCCGTCGAGTCGCCGCCGAGTCTGCGGGCGATGGTGCCGGCGATGACCTTTGCGACGCCGCGCCAGTTCTTCTACTCCGGCGGCGCGTGGGACCTGAGTTGGGCGTCGTGGGTGTGGTTCAACATCGCCCCGAACCTCCGCGAGAAGAGCGGCGCGCCGGGACCGAGGACCTCTGCCGAGGCGCGCGCCGCGTGGCGGCGAGAGTCGTCACGCGTGCTCGCGCAGCGCCCGCTCCTCAAGCTGCCGGACTTCGAGGCGATCGCGCCCTGGTACTACGAGTGGATGCGGCGCGAACCCACCGATCCCTGGTGGGATTGGGCCGAGCTCACGGGCCGATACGGACGCACGAACGCGGCGGTGCTCAACCTGTCGGGATGGCACGACGAGGCGTATGGACCACAGGGCGCCTCGGCGAACTTCGTCGGGCTCGTGCGATCCCGCGGCGACGGTGCAACGCGCACGCATCTCCTCATCGGCCCCTGGGTGCACGGGGTCGACGCAACGTCGCGGACGAGGAGCGGCGAGCGCGACTTCGGCGCGAATGCGGAGATCGACTATGACGAGACGGTGCTGCGGTGGATGGATCGCTGGGTGAAGGGCGAGAAGAACGGCGTCGACGAGGAGCCGGCGGTGCGGGTCTACGTGATGGGGGCGAACGAATGGCGCGACGCCGATTCGTGGCCCCTTCCCGGACTCCGCCGCGACACGCTCTGGTTCGCGGCGCAGGGACGACTGCGCGGCACACGACCGGTCGCCGCCCGCGAGGGGAGTACTTTCACCTCGGACCCGTCGAATCCGGTCCGCGATCCCTTCGACGGGGCGTACGGCGCGCACGACTATCGCGCGCTGCTCCGCCGCGGGGATCTCCTCACCTTCGAGACCGCGCCCTTCGATGAATCGGTGGAGGTGATCGGCGCGATCACGGCGCAGCTCTACCTCGAGTCCGACGCGCGCGACGTCGACGTCTACGTGCGCGTGCTCGACGTGGGACCCGACGGCAAGGCGTACAACCTGATGTCGCCGGGGCTCGAAGTGCTGCGCGCCTCGTATCGCGAGCCGGCGAAGGGACGACAGCTGCTCGAACCAGGTCGTGTCTATGAACTCCGGTTCGGCGACCTGCTCACCGCGAACCGATTCCTGCCGGGCCACCGACTGCGCGTGCACATCATGGGGGCGTTCTTGCCCCACTTCTCGCTCAATGGGCAGACCGGGGAATCGGAGCGCACCTCAGCGGCGCTGAGCCCGGCACGGATCACGATCCGTCACGACGCGCAGTACGCGTCGCACCTGATCCTGCCGGTGGTGCCGGTCGCCGACCCTGACGGGCGGCGCTTCTAAAGACGTCGGCGTTCGGCGCTCGCGGCGATCGCACTCTCGAGGCGATTGCCGCGCGTCGTCGGCTGCTTGGCCGACTCGACCCAGTGCATCACGAGCCGTTGGTAGGACGGCGCCTGGGTGGAGAAGAACGCCCAGGCCGCCTTCGCGCGACGGAACTTCCGCTCGTGCGTCGGCGTGAACACCGCCTTCTTCGGAGACTCGTACGAGTACCCCGGGTGCTCGGGCGCCCTGCGCGCCGCGTGGATCGCGAGGCCCGCGGCCTGCATCCGTCCTTCCGCGGTGAGGACCTTCACGCGCGCAAGGTTGATCGCGCTCCATCGACTCGTCGCGCGACGCGGCGTGAAGCGGATCGTGTACCGCTCGGCGTCGACGCTGCGGCGCACGCCGTCGATCCATCCGTAGCAGAGCGCCTCGTCCACCGACTCCTGCCAAGTGAGCGTCGGACGCCCGGTGGCCTTCTTGTGGAAGCCGACGAGGAGAACGGTCGCGGTGCGATGATGCTTCGCGAGCCATGCGCGGAACGCGATCGCGGAGCTGAAATAGACGGGCTTGCCGTCGCGTGCGGCGGTCACCGTTTCTTCGGTTTCGCTGGGATCGTGGCGTTGTATTCGAGCGCGCGCCCGACCCACTTCCGCACGGCCGGCAGCCGCGCGACGGCCGGCGCCGCGACGAAGAGGAATCCCTTCATCGGCTTCCCCGTGAAGTCCATCGGCTCGACATCCTTCTCCTTGAGCTACCGTTCGCCGTCCTTGGGATCCACCCGGACGAGCAGTCGATCCTTCGACACTCCCACCGCCATCTTGCCGGCGACCATGAAGGCGACGCCCCCGAACATCTTCTTCTCTTCCACGTCCCGGCGCGGGGCGAGCGCGTTGCGGATGCGGTCGGCGAGTCTCTCGTCGTAGGCCATCCGCAGAAGGTGGTGCGCGGCGGGCCGGTTCGCCAAGTTCCCCGCCTATGCCCACGTCCAAGTCGGTCCTCACCGCCGGATTCGCACTCCTACTCGCCGTCTCGGCGCTCCCCGCCCAGCGCGCACGCCCGACCGCGCCGGCCGGGCCGCAGAATCCAGCGTACGACCCCTCGCTCTACTCGAACCCCGCGGCGACCGACGCGGCCTACAAGTCCCTTCGCTGGCGACTCGTCGGCCCTTTCCGTGGTGGCCGCGTTGACGCCGTGGTCGGTGACCCGGCGAAGCCCTTCCTCTTCTATATGGGTTCGGTGAATGGCGGCGTCTGGCGCACGGTGAACGGCGGCCAGCGCTGGGAGAACCTCACCGACGGCAAGACCGACATCTCGTCGGTCGGCGCGATCACGGTGGCGCCGAGCGACCACAATGTCATCTACGTCGGCAGCGGCGAGTCGCAGCTGCGTGAGGACCTCACCTTCGGCACCGGGATGTACCGCTCCACCGACGCCGGCGCCTCGTGGCAGCACCTCGGCCTCGACGAGACCCACCAGATCACCGACATCGTCGTCGACCCGCGCGACCACGACCGCGTCTTCGTGTCGGCGATCGGACACGCCTTCGGCCCCAATCCCGAACGTGGCGTCTTCCGCTCGACCGATGGCGGCACGACGTGGAAGAAGATCCTCTTCATCGACGACTCGACCGGCGCGAACGACCTCGCGATGGACCCGTCGAACCCCCGCGTGATCTACGCCACGATGTACAAGTTCCAACGCTCGCCGTGGGGGATGGACGCCGGGGGAGGCCGCAGCGGGATCTGGAAGTCCACCGATGGCGGCGACACCTGGACCGAGATCACGAAGGCGAACGGCATCCCGCGCAAACCCCTCGGCAAGATCGGCATCGACGTCGCGCGCTCGAACCCGAAGCGCCTTTACGCCTCGATCGAGGCGCCCGACTCCACCGGCGGTTTCTTCCGCTCCGACGATGCCGGCGCGAACTGGGAACGGATGAATGACGATGCGCGACTCTGGGTGCGGAACTGGTACTACTCCGCCGTCACCGCCGATCCGATGGACGAGAACACCGTTTACGTGATGAACCTGACGATCCTCAAGTCGATCGACGGCGGGAAGACCTTCAGCGAGATGGATGTCCAGCACGGGGACACGCACATCCTCTGGATCGATCCCAAGGACCCGAAGCGGATGATCCTTGGCGACGACGGCGGGGCCACCGTCTCGTTCGACGGCGGCGCGACCTGGAGCACCCAACAGAACCAGCCGACGGCGCAGTTCTATCACGTGACGACCGACGACCAGTTCCCCTACCGCATCTATGGCGCGCAGCAGGACAACTCCTCGGTCTCGATCGCCTCGCGCTCCGACGACGGCGGGATCGGCGTGCGCGACTACTTCTCGGTGGCGGGCTGCGAGAACGCGACGATCGCTCCCGACCCGCGCGACCCCTGGATCACCTACGGCGGCTGCTACCTCGGCTTCCTCTCGCGCTACGACCATCGGCGCCGGCAGGAACGGGAGATCTCAGTGACCGAGATCAACTGGGATGGCTACGCCGCGAAGGATGTCCCCGAGCGATTCCAGTGGACCTTCCCGGTGCTCGTCTCGAAGCACGCGCCGCACGCGCTCTATGTCGCCTCACAGCACGTCTGGAGATCGATGGATGAAGGCGCGAGCTGGGCCCGCATCAGCCCCGACCTGACCACCGCTGACGTCACCACACTTGGCCGCACCGGCGGGCCGATCCACGGCGAGATGACCGGCGCCGAGTGGTATGGGACGATCTACGCCTTCGCCGAGTCGCCGCGGGTCGCGGGGGTGATGTGGGCGGGCTCCGACGACGGACGCATCCACGTGACGCGGGACAACGGCGCGAGCTGGCAGGACGTCACGCCGCCGGGCTACCTCAAGTTCACGCGCACGGCGCACATCGACCCCTCGCCGCACGACCCCGCGGTGGTCTACGTCGCCGCCAACCGATACCAACAGGACGATTTCGCGCCCTACCTCTGGAAGAGCGCCGACTACGGGAAGACCTGGACGGCGATCACCCGCGGGATCCCGCGCACCGCGTACACGCGGGTGGTGCGCGAGGACCCGATGCGGCGCGGCCTGCTCTACGCCGGCACCGAGTACGGGGTCTGGGTCTCGCTCGACGACGGCGCCGCCTGGCGTCCACTGCAGTTGAACCTCCCGCGCGCGAGCGTCCGCGACCTGAGGGTCCAGGGGAACGACCTCATCGCGGCGACGCACGGACGTTCCTTCTGGGCGCTGGATGATCTCTCGCCACTGCGTCAGCTCGCCGACAGCGTCACGCGGAAGCCAGCGCATCTCTTCCAGCCCTCGACCGCGCTGCTCTGGGAGAGCGGCCGCGGCGGTGGTACGACCGGCGAGAACCCTCCCGTCGGCGTGGTCATCGACTACTGGCTCGGCGCGACGCCCACCGCGAAGGTCCGGATCGAGTTCCTCAACTCGACGGACTCCGTGCTCCGTGCCTTCACCAGCGCCGACACCGCCGCCACCGAGGACAGTCTCGCCTACCATCCCGCCGACTCGATGCCGCGCACGCGGCGCGGCGTGAGCCGGTTCGCGTGGGACCTGCGCACGGCATCGGCGAAGCGATTGGCGAACACCGTGACCGACTGGGGCACTCGGCGTGGCGCGGCCATCCCGCCAGGCCAGTACGGCGTGCGGCTCATCGTCGGGAACGACACGCTCCGGCGCCGATTCACTGTCGCTCCTGACCCGCGCTCGACCTCCACGACCGCCGATCTCGAACAGCAGTACCGGGCGGCTCGGCGCGTCATCGACCGGATCAACGAGACGGTCGATGCGGTGAAGCGGGCCGAGGACCTGCAGTCGCAGCTCGACGACCGCGCGAAGCGGGCCAGCGACACGACGGTGGCGAAGGCGATCGGCGACACGGCGAAGGCGGTACGGTCGCGGATCGAGGCGGTGCGCGCCGAGCTCTACGAGGTCGGGTGCCACGTCGACCAGTGCACGCTCGACATGCCGACCAAGCTCTACAACAAGTTCATCACCCTGAACATGCAGGTGCAGTACGGGGCTTTCGCGCCGACGAAGCAGCACGGGGAGATCCACGACCGCCTCAAGGCGCAGCTCGAGACACAGCTTCGAGCGCTCGAGCGGATCGAGTCGGATGACCTCGCGCGGCTCAACGCGATGCTGCGGGCCGCCGGCGTGCCGGAGATCTTCATCCCGGCGCGGAAGCCGATCGCCTGAGGCAGGAAAGTACTACCGGCGCCGCGCCGTGATCAGCACCTGGATCTCGTCGGGGCGCGGGTTGATGAAGTCGAGCTGCACGCGTCCATCCGGACGCGTGCTCACCGCGGCCGGGATCGAGCTGTTGGTGAGCATCCATCCGAGTGGGAGCACGACGCTGTTCGCCGGCCGGCCGAAGCCGCGGTCCCAGATGAGTTCGTCCCCCTGGAGCCGATAGCGCACGCTGTCGGTGTAGGTCTCCGACATCCGAAGCCGCGTCGAGCCACCGGCCGGCACGGGCGGGAAGCGGAAGACCACCACTTCGGTCGCCGGCGTCACGTCGGAGACGTTGAGACCGGCGCGCGTGATCGCGTCGCCCCTGAGCACCTCCCATTTGAGTTCCTCGCCGGTGTCGAGGTTGCGCGCGCTCGGCGTGGAGACGGTGCTCCCCGCGCGCACGACGTTGAGATAGGTGCTCGTGCCAGCGCGCGATTCGGTGTAGTCGTGGTAGAGGTCGAACGCGTGCGTCTCCGGCTGCTGGAGGAAGTAGACGATCTCCCGGTCCTGGTGCGCGCGCTCGGTGAGCCTTGCGGCGACGCTCGAGCCCGCGCCGGTCGACGCACCGGGGCGGCGCGGCAGGGCGCGGAGCGTCACCGGTGCCTCGGCCGGCGATGAGTTCCAGAAGCTGATCGCGATCCGGCCGTCGGCGTCCTGCAGGACCTGCGACGGGAAGTTCGACGCGACGAGTTCGTAGCCCGCCGGGAGGACGATCGCGTTGCGCTTGATCCCAAGAGGCCGCGTGAAGACGATCGTGTCGCCGCGCGTGAAGTAGCTCGCCGCATCCTCATAGGTCTTGAGGATGAGCACGCGCTGTTCGCCATCATTCGCCGGCACAGGCCTCGCGAGCGTGACCCTGATGTAGCGCTGCGCACTGTCGCTCACGCGCACGCCGCCGGCGCGCGCCACCGCCGCTCCAACCTCCTCGAAGGGCAGCGGCTTCCCGCTCTCGCGGTCGAAGACGGCCTCATCCGTCGCGACACTCCCCATCCGGATCGGATTGAAGTAGTGCTTCGCGCCTGCCGCGGTGGCCGTGACCTCATAGACGATCCGGAACTTCGCCGAGCCCGGAGCGAGGAGTTCGTACCGCGTGTAGGCGTCGGCCTCCGTCTGGCGCGGCGCAGCTTGGCCGGCGAGCGACGTGGCGCCCATGAGTCCGGCGAAGATCATTCGTGTCGCGAGTCGCATCGATCCCCCTGTGGTCGCCGGTCAGGGCGACGGGAAGCTCCCTTCCACTTCGCCGATGAGCGAGGGGACGAGGTCGAGCCGGTAGAGTCGGGTGATGTTCGCGCCGGCGAAGAACCGCCAGACCCACTGGCCGGCCGGGTCCACTTCGAGCCCGGTGATCGGGCCCGAGGAGCCATTGTGGCCGGCGAGCATCCCGAAGAGCACCGCGGTGTTCCCGTTCGCGAGCCGTCGCGCCGAACCCACCAGCGCCGCGTAGATGTCGGGAGTCGGTCGGTACTCCCAGACCTTCGTCGCGGTCGCGGCGCCGGTGTTCACCTGGAACTCGATGACGCGGGAGAAGGGTCCCCCGAAACGCTCCCATCCATTGTCGAAGACGAGTACGCGGCCGGGGCTCGGCTCGGAGACATAGTGCTGGCCGAGGAATCGGTCCGCGGCGGCGATCGCGAGCGTGCCCGCGGGCCCGCCGAAGGTCCACTCGACGCTCTCGAAGTCGGGGGCGATCGAGATCACATAGTCGGCGTTCCGAAGCGACATCAGCACGTTTCCGCGAGGGCCGAAGGTGATGCCGTTGCCGTGCAGCCAGTTCCCCGCCACCGAGCGGCTCCCGCGGAAGGTGCTCCAGTCGAGGAAGTCGAAGGCGCTCCACTTCTTGGTGACGACGTCGGTCTCCGGATCCCACTCCCAGAGGGACTCCCCGGTCACCAGGGTGTCGGTGACTGTCGCGGTGTCGTCGGAGATGAAGAGGAGGGTGTTCGAGGGAGTGACCGTGACGTCGTGGTGGATTCGACGATAGGGCGTCGCCGCGGTCGCCTGGGGGAGTTGGTGGATCAGTGTGCCGTCGATCGTGAACACGGTGAGTCCGAGCGCGGCGTCATTCAACACGAACTCGCCGTTCGCCCGACGCGTCATCCCGAAGAGGCTCCCATTCATCGGCAGGTGGCCGACGATCGCGCCCTCCTCGACGACCAGGAGCCCACCGAAGCCGGTGCCCCCGACGACCTCGATGAGCGCCAGCGGGTAGCTCGGGGTCCCTTGGGTGGTGAGCCCGATCGCCGCTAACGCCGCCGGGAGCGGCGACGTCGCGAAGCCGCTGCGTCGCGGGGCAGCGCCGTCCCCGGGGATGTGGGCCGTCACCGAGTAGAGTCGGTTCGCCCGCAGCCGCGGGATGAGGATGCGGTGGGTCGTGCTCGCCGACTCCGCCGTGATCGCCAGCACGCGCGTGCCGACCGCCCCCCAGGTGACCGTCACCGGCGCGGCGCGGGAGAGCGTCACCGTCACCGCGCGCACGAACGGACTCGGCGTCGCCTCGACGGTGACACCCGTGACGTCGCCGTAGTCCGGCGGCGCGACCGGCGTCTCGCCGCAGCCGGCGACGAGGAGGAGCAGCAAGGCGAGGCGCGAGGCGCGGGGGATCATCGAACGAGATGCCAGGCGGCGATGGTCGAGAGCGCGATGAGGAGCATCGCCGTCATCAGGCTCACGCCGCGGTAGAGGCGGGCGAGCGCGGCGTACTTGGAGTGGTTGATCACCGAGAGCGTATGGAGCTGGTCGGCGAGTTCGGTCGTGAGGTTGTCCATCCGGAGTCCGTCCCAGAGCTGCCGATAGGTCGCACGGTCGCGTTGCACGACGTCCTCGTGGAAAAGAACTCTCATCGACTCTCCCGGCACGATCGCGGTCGGGAGGCGCTCCGGCAGGGTTGTGTTCGCACTGCGGGGTCTGAGCGTCTCGATCGCCTGCCAGATGTAGTACACCGTCACGATCGCGTAGAGGCCGAGCTCGGCTTGCAGGATCGTCGCCCAGGAACCGGTGCGCGGGAGCAGCGCCTCGCCGCCACGGATGACGAGTACGAGCGCGACGGCGTTCAGCACGCTGATGATCACGAGCGCGAATCGCGCCTTGCGATCGGCGAGCTCGATCAGGTCCTGCGCCATCTCGACGGCGTTCTCGAGTGCGCGATAACGGAGGGTGGGATCGAGGGGACCCCGCTCGGACTCGGTCCGCCGCGCCTCCTTCTCGCGGCGCTTCGCGTCCTTCTCGTCCGGGGGCTCTGGAGGGAGGAGGGGGTCGGTCATCGGCAGAGGAAGATGGCACGGGCGCGGCCCGGGCGCTGGCCCCACGGCGCGCCCGCGTGCTATCGTCCCCGGGCCCCCATCCGGTCCCGTCGCCGATGCCGCTCCGCCCGATCGCCCTCGCCCTCGCCGGCCTCGTCGCCGCCCTGCACGTGGCCTTCCTCGTGCTCGAGATGTTCCTCTGGGACCATCCGGTCGGACGCCGGATCTTCCGCCTCGACGCCGCGTTCACGAAGCAGTCGGCCACGCTCGCCGCGAACCAGGGGCTCTACAACGGGTTCCTCGCGGCGGGGCTCGTGTGGGGGCTCGTCGCCGCGCGCGATGACGTGATCACCTTCTTCCTCGCCTGTGTCATCGTGGCGGGCGTGTACGGGGGAATCACCGTGAAACGGACGATTCTCGTGACGCAGGGCGTGCCGGCCGCGCTCGCGCTGGGCGCGTTGCTACTCTCGTGACGGAAGCAGCCGCACCCGCTCTCGCGGGCTCCCGCGCCCGCCGCGTCTCGCGCAACCTCCGTCAGGGGCTCCTGCTCGCCTGGGCCGCCTCGCCCAAGGCGCTGATCCGCTATTCCCTTCTCGGGATGTTCAATGCAACGACGATGCCCGTCGTCGTCTGGCTCGGCGCGCAACTCGTGAACCGGATCTCCGAAGCGGCCACGCGGGGCTTCACGTTCAAGGACCTCCTGCCCTACGTCGTCGCGCTCTGGGTGGTGACTGGCACGCAGCGCGCGATCGGCGCCTTCATGGGATACGGACGCGACCTCTTCGTCCGCCGTGTGCAGCTCGAGGCCGAGCGTCGTCTCCTCGCGCAGGCCTCGCGCGTCGACTTGGGCCACTTCGACAACTCCGACTGGCACGACCGGCTCGCGCGCGCCAAGCGCGACGTCTCCTGGCGGCCCGGCGACCTCACCTGGTCAGTGCTCGGTTTGAGCGGCAACGTCGTCTCGATCCTCCTGATGGCGACGCTGCTGGCGAGCCTCCATTGGATACTGGTGGTGCTCGCGCTCGCCGCGGCCTTCCTCTCGCTGCTCCTCGAGCGTCGCAACACGGCGCGGATGTACGAGTACTTCTACAAGGAGACCCCCGAGGAACGGGAGCGCGAGTACCTCGGCAACCTCCTCGTCGAGGCAAAGGGGACGAAGGAGATCCGCGCCTACGTGCTCGCCGAACACCTGATGGCACGCCACCGGAAGCTCTCCGAGGAACTCCTCGCGAAGCGCGCTGAGATGTACAAGAGGGGGGCGGCGACATCGTTCTTCTCGGGGCTTGTCACCGGCACGAGTCTCGCCCTCGCCTACGCCTTCGTCGCGAGCAAGGGCATCGCGGGCACGATCGACCCCGGCGGCATCGTCCTCGTGATCGGTGCCTTCAGCTCCGTCTCGGGGACGCTGGGCAACATCTCGAGCACCTTCGTCGCCGTCGACCAGCACACGACCTTCCTTGACGACTTCTTCTCCTTCCTCGCGATCGAACCGCTGGTACCCAAGCCGGCGACGCCGAAGGACCTCCCCGAGCGGATCGAGGCGGGGATCGAGTTCGACGACGTCACCTTCACCTATCCGGGCGGCACCGGGCCGGCAGTCGCCGGGCTCTCGCTGCACGTGAAGGCGGGGGAACTCGTCGCGCTCGTCGGCGAGAATGGCGCAGGGAAGAGCACCTTCGTGAAGCTCCTGCTCCGCTTCTACGACCCCGAGAAGGGGAGCGTGCGCGTCGGCGGGGTGGACCTTCGCGACGTGGACCCCGAGACCTTGCGCGCGCGGGTCGGAGTGCTGTTCCAGGATTTCGCGATGTACGAGCTCACAGTGCGGGACAACGTGCTGATCGGGCGCCCGAACGCGGCGGCGACCGACGCCCGCGTACTCAAGGCGCTGCGCGACTCGCGCGCCGACGCACTGCTCAAGAAGCTCCCGGCGGGACTCGACGCCCGCACCGGCCGGCTCTTCGAAGGGGGACACGACCTCTCCGGCGGCGAATGGCAGCGCCTCGCACTCGCCCGGATCATGTATCGCGACGCCGACATCTGGATCCTCGACGAACCGACCTCCTCACTCGACCCCGAGGCCGAGGCGGCGGTCTTCGCCGAGCTAAAGGCGATGCTGAAAGGACGCATCGGGATCGTGATCTCGCACCGCTTCTCGACGGTGCGGATCGCCGACCGGATCGCGGTGATCGACGACGGGCACGTGAAGGAGCTGGGGTCACACGAGGAACTGCTCGCGGCCGGCGGACGGTATGCGCGGCTCTTCGAACTTCAGGCCGCCGGATATCGCTAGCGCGGCGAGCCGAGCGGCACGACCCAGATGTTCCGGTAGCGCACCAGCTCGCCGTGGTCCTGGAGCAGGATGGGCAGGGCATCCGCGTGCGCCGCATAGGGGGGCCGGCGGAAGTGCGACGTCGGTCCTTCGAGCGCGACGTCGTCGTGCACCACTACGCCGTTGTGCCGCACTGTCATCCTCGCCGGGCTCAGGAGCTTCCCCTCGGCGTCGAATCGCGGTCGACGGAACTCGATGTCGAACGACTGCCACTCCCCCGGCGGCCGACTGACATTGACGTTCGGCGGGAGCTGGCCGTAGATCGCCGCCGCCTGGCCATCGGCGTAGGTGCGGCTCTGGTACGAATCGAGCACCTGCACCTCGTAGGTCGCCATCAGGTAGACGCCGCTGTTCCCGCGGTTCTGCCCCTCGCCCTTGGCGGGCGAGGGTGAAGCCCACTCGACGTGCAGCAGTACGTCCCCGAAGCTCTCTCGCGTCCTGATGTCCCCGGTGCGCGGCACGACTTCCATCGCACCATCGCCGGTGAGTCGCCAGGACGCCGGAGTCCCATCGGACCGCTGCCACCGCGCGAGATCCTTCCCGTCGAAGAGGACGATCGCGCCGCTGGGCGGCGCGACCGGCAGGCGCTGGACCGCCGGTGCGCCGACCGGAGCCATCGGGCGCTCGGGGGAGTGCTGCGGCCACCCACCGACCGGGACCTGCGCGCCGAGCGCCCCGGCGGTCAGCGCGATCGCCGCCGCACCGACGAGTGGTCGCGTCATCACGGAGTTAGTGGACACGGCGGAAGGTGAGTCCGAGGAGCACCGCGCGCGGCAGCCCGGCCTCATAGACCGCCGGCGCACCGCCCACGTAGTCGGGGTTGATGAACGAACTCGCCACGTACTTCTCGTCGGTGAGGTTCTCGACCGAGATGTTCGCGCGGACCATCAGTCCATCGCCGAAGGCCCGTTCGCCGCTGAGCCCGAGCCGATACACGGTCGACCCCGGGACGCCGACGGTGTTGCGGTCATCGGCGAAGTACTCGTGGGTGTTCTGGGCGCCGAACTCGAACGAGAGTCCCGGTAGCACGGGCGGCCGCCAGCTGATCGCCGCGTTGAGCACTCGCGGCGGCAGTCCCGCGACCTTGTTGCCGTCGAGGACCGCGGTCGCTCCCGGGACGCCAAGGTAGGTGGAGTCGACCACGTACCGCTCGTAGTTGTTCTTCGAGTAGGTGGCCGCCACTCGCCCCGTGATGCCGGCGATGAAGTTGCCGACGAGCCCGAGCTCGAGACCGCGGCGCTTCACCTCACCGGCGGTGAGATAGAACCGTCCACCGTTGTATGGGATCGGCTCGCCATTCACCGTGACGCGATAGAGTGCGGCGTCGATCGAGACGCCTTTCAGGAACCGATTCCCGAGCGCGTGATAGCGTCGCACGCCGAGTTCCATCGTGTTCGAGAGGATCGGGTCGAGCAGCGGATTGAGCGCGATCGTCGGGTCGGGGATGCCGCTCGGCGGTGGATCGGTCTCGTTCCCCGCGGGGATCTCGACACCCGATCCGTAGCTCGCGTAGAGGCTGGTGCCGTCACGCATCCGCCAGCTCAGGCCGCCGCGCGGCGAGACCTTCCTGAAGCGGCGGCTCGCGTTGAGCGTCGGGTCGATGTTGTCGCGGTAGAAGTAGTCGAGGTCGTCGTAGCGGGCCCCGACGACGAGCGTCAACCGTTCGTTGAGCGCGATCTCGTCCTGCACGAAGGCGCCGGCATTCTGTGCCCCCTCCCCCTTGTTCTGCTGCAGCGTCGTCCCGCGGGTGTTGCCGGGGCCGAGGTCGTAGAACTGGATCGAACCATCCTGGAACGCGAAGTCGCCGCCGGTGCGCAGGCGGTGCGTGAGCTCGCCGGTCGTGAACCGCATCCCGTACGACGCGCTCCCACCGACGTGATAGCGTGTGAAGTCACGGAAGGTGTTCCGTTCCGAGCGCTGCAGGTACTTCGGGTTCACGAAGAGCATCGCGCTCACGTCCTTCGACGCACCGATCGGCTGGTCGATCGTGAACCCCAGGCGCATCAGGCGGTTGAACCGCCGTTCGTCGCGTGCGAGATAGGTCGGGTTCGGCTGCTGCGCATCGGCGGCGAACTGGGCCGGCGTGAGGGGGCCCGGAATCCGAAAGAGATTGCTCGCGGCGGCCAGCTGCACGCCGATGAGTCCACCGCGCGCGAGGGGGGCGCGCACGCCGCCGATGAGCTGCGTCCTCGACGCATCCGAATGGTCGCGCCACCCTGCGAACGTGCTGCGTGTCATCGAGAGCCACCCCTTCGCCTCCCCCATCGAGCTCCCCATCCGGGCCACCGTGCGCATCAGCCCGAAGCTCCCCGATTGCTGCGAGAGTTCGGAGAAGTCCCGCGTGAACTCGGGCATCGAGCTGAGACTCACGATGCCGCCGGCGGCGTTCCCCCACGCCGCGCTGCCATTCGACCGCAGGACCTCGATCCGCTCGATGGTGGCGAGGTCGATCTGGTCGAAGGCAGTGCGACCATCGGGTTCGGTCTCCGGGATGCCGTCGAGCAGGATGCGCACGCCGCGCGACGTGCCCGCATTCGACCGGTCCCCCGCCCCACGCGCGCCGAAGCCGCGGATCGTGAGCCGGATGTCGTGGGTGCCGAACCGCGACTGCACGAACACGCCGGGCACCTGGCTCAACGCCTGGTCCATCCCGTACCCGGTCTTGCCCTGCCATTGATCCGCGCCGACGACGCTCACCGAGAATGGCACCTGCGAGAGGCTGCGCGCCTCGCGCGTCGCGGTGACGACGACGGTGTCGAGCCGCGTGCGGGACGTGTCCGTCGGCACCTGCGCCAAGAGGGCGGGAGCCAGGATCACGAATGAGGCAACGAACGCGTTCCGAGCCGAGATGGTCATCACAAATGAACAGGTTGGCATTCATAAGAGCCCGCACGTCAGCGCTTGCACGTCGCTTACGCTCGCGCTGGGACGCCTGTTGATACTGCGCACCGCACCGGAGGTTCGCCACCGGGCCGGCCGGCCATAGATTCCGGGGAGATGGAACCCCTGCGCGCCCCCACCCGACACGACCCCGCGGCCCGCCGCCGCCTGAAGCTCGCCTTCGTCGGCACACACGGCGTCGGGAAGACGACCCTCTGCTTCGAACTCGCGGCCCACCTCAAACGCCTCGACGTCGCGGTCGAACTGGTGAAGGAGGTAGCCCGGCGCTGCCCCCTCCCGATCAACGAGGAGACGACGCTCGACGCGCAGACTTGGATCCTCCACACCCAGATCGCTGACGAGATCACCGCCGCGGCCCAGTACGACGTCGTCGTCTGCGATCGGTCGGTCCTCGACAACTACGCCTATCTCGTGGCTCGGGTCGGGCGACGCCCGGCGCTCGACGCTCTGGTCGGGCACTGGCTCGAAGGGTACGATGCACTCTTCAAGGTGCCGGTGATCGCCGCTCCCTCGTTCGACGGCACGCGCGCGGTGAGCCGCACCTTCCAGCTCGAGATCGACGAGACGATCGACCACCTCGTGGACGAGTTCTCGGCCCGCGTCATCCCGCTCGACCCGCGCGACCGGTCCGGGTGGATCGCCACTGTCGTTCGCGAACTGGCCCTGCCCGGCGAGCCACCGCAGCGAGAGCTCTTCGGCTGAGGGACGGACCGGAAACCGGGTCGTGAAGAGCGCCGTAAGGCCCTCACCCGAACCGGAACGGGGCCCTGTCACTCCTCCTCGGCGCTCTCTGCGCCTGCCAGATCGTTGTCGCCTCGCCGACGCCGCCCCGCATCGAGACGGTGCGCACGGCGGCGGAACTCGTCGCGCGCGCCCGGACCGCGCGTTTCCAGCAGGATTCGGCGCTCGCCGAGTACTACGCCATCGCCAAACAGCGCTGGTCGGCGGGCCTCGGCGTTGCGGCGGCAGCGGGCCTCGGTCCGATGGGCCGTGTGCGCCTCGGGGCGAGATTCGAGTCGGTGGCCCGGGTCGGCTGGCACCATCAGTACGGGGCTTGGGCCGAGTTGATCGCGGCGCGCGCCGTCGCGCCGATCGTCGGTGAGATGGAACCGACTCCGGACGACGACGGACCGGTGCTCACGTTGCCCTACTATCCCGGACGCGACGCCCTCTGGCCGACGACCGAACTGAAGGACGCCTTCCCCGAGAAGGGGGGATGGATCACGCATCCTCTCGATGCGGGGAGCGACAGTCTCTACCACTTCTCGCTTGGCAGCCCGCTCACGATCACGCTTCCCGGCGGAAAGATGATCCGCCTGCGTGAGCTGCTGTTGAGGCCGGTGCGTCCCGACTCGCGACTGATCGTCGGGTCACTCTGGGTGGACATCGAATCGGGTGCGTTGGTGCGGGCGGCGTACCGGCCCTCGGTCCCGATCGATCTCTGGCCACTGATGAAGGAGAACTTCGACGACGACGAGTTCGAGATCTTCAGCAAGTTCGGTCCCTTCTGGGGGAACGTCGAAGAGGTCGTGATCGAGCATGGCCTCTACGAGGAACGATTCTGGCTCCCGCGTGTCCGGATCGCGCACGCGTCGGGGACCGCGAAGATCGGGCTGGTCACGATCTCGATCGAACAGACCTTCGACTACGAGAAGGTCAGCGCGCTCCCCGCCGGCTCGGTCGCGAGCGCGCGAGTGGATCCCGAGCCGCCGCCGGAGCGCAGTGGCGACATGGACCGCTATCGCGAGTGGCAACAGCGCGCCAGGCGCACCCTTCCCTGCCGCGAGTTCGATGACGGGCGCGAGCGGAAGTTCTCCCCCGATTCGATCCCCCGCCGCGACGATCTCACCATCCGCGAGTGGGAGGGCGTGCGGTTGCGCGTACTCCTCCCCTGCGTCCGCAACGACCTGCTCGTCTCGAAGGCGCTGCCGCCCTCCATCTACTCGCCGAGCGAGGAGCTCTTCACCGAGACCGACCTCACGGCGCTCCGGAATGACGTGAGTAAGGCGCTGTCGATCACGAGCCAGGCCGAGTGGAAGCCGCAGCCGGCGACGATCCACTACGGGCTCGAAGGGGGCTTGCTCCGCTACAATCGGATCGAAGGCATCTCTGCCGCTGTGCGGGCGGACCGACAACTCGGCAAGGGCTACGAACTGAGCGCGCTCGCGCGACTCGGTACAGCCGACCTCGAACCGAACGCCGAAGTGTCACTGCGACGCGCGAGCGGCCACGGCGACCGACGGGTCGCAGCGTATCGCCGACTCGACACGATGAACGACTGGGGGAACCCGCTCGGATTCGGCTCGTCGCTCAACGCCTTCTTCCTCGGTCGCGACGAGGGCTTCTACCACCGGACGCTCGGCGCCGAGGTGAGGGGGACCTATTCTCGCGTCTCCGGTGGGCCATCGTTGAGCTGGCGCCTCTTCGCCGAACGTCACGATCCGGCGACCGTGCAGACCACGTTCTCCTTCGCCCGCATGATCGGGGGATCGCGATTCCTTCCGAACATCGCCGCGCAGGCGGGGAACTTCTACGGCGCCGCGGCGGCTCTCACCTTCGCGCTCGGGAGCGACCCCACCGGGACACAGTTCTCTGGGACGCTCAGGGCGGATGGAGCCGGCGGTGAGCTCGGGTACGGCCGCGCCTTCACCGAGCTGCGACTCGCCCACGGCCTCGGCCGCGGGGTGCTCGGCGCGGTGACGAGTGCGGCGGGGACATCGGTCGGCACCGTGCCGCCGCAGCGACTCTGGTACCTGGGCGGCGCGCACACGATCCACGCGCACCCTGCCGGCGCGGCGAGCGGCGACGCCTTCTGGATGACGCGCGCCGAGCTCACGAAGGGCCTCCCGATGATCCGGCCGATCCTCTTCGCGGACCTCGGCTGGGCGGGCGATCGGCGTGACTGGACGACGACGCGCGAGCGCTACTGGGCGGCTGGCCTTGGCGCGGCAGCGCTCGATGGACTGGTCCGGTTCGACGTCTCGCGCGCGATCGACCGCTCGCGACGCTGGCAGGTCGACCTCTTCATCGAAGTGCGCTAGACGACGACTCCGCGCGCGCGGATCTCGGCGAGCGAGCGCGTGCCGAAGATGCCCATCGCAGTGGAGAGCTCGCGCTTCAGAATGCCGAGGACCGCTTCGACGCCGAGCTGGCCGAAGGCACCGAGACCCCAGAGGTAGGGACGCCCGATCCCGACGGCGTCGGCGCCGAGGGCGATCGCCTTGAACACGTCGGTACCTCGGCGAACGCCACTGTCGAGGATGATCGGGATGCGGCCCCGCACCGCGAGAGCGATCTCCGGCAGGCAGTCGATCGTGCCCCGCCCTCCGTCGTCGGAGCGACCGCCGTGATTCGACACCACGATCCCATCGACGCCGTGGGCGATGCACTTCTCGGCGTCCTCGGCGCTGACGATCCCCTTCAGGACGACCTTCATCGATGTCGCAGCCTTCAGCCGGTCCACGAACTCCCATTTATGCATCGCCGTATCCCAGTACTCGGGCTTCATCCCGGTGCTGTCGAACATTGGCTTGCGATCGTAGGTCGTGTTCTGGCGGCCATACGTAGTCGCATCGGCGTGGCACTGCGAGCACTGGCGGCGGTCCCTCTTGATGAACCGCGAGAGGGTCAACCGGTTGCTGGAGACGGGGAGGTCGACGGTCAGCACGACCACCGGACACCCGGCGCCCTCGGCCCGGCGGAGGAGCTTCTGCGTGATGTCCCACTGCGACGTCGCGTAGAGCTGGTACCAGATCGGCGCGCCGCGCGCCGCGGTCGCGT
>JANNKK010000088.1:0-15884 GCA_031396245.1 Gemmatimonadaceae bacterium | reverse complement strand
GGCCTGCCTGCCGCTCTTCTACATAGAGCCCAGGCTGTCGACCATGATGCTCGCCCAGGAGACCTTCAACGCCTACAACTCCTTCATCCTGCTGGCGGTGCCGTTCTTCCTGCTGACGGTACAATCAGCCAACGGCGCAGTTCTATCACGTCACCGCCGACAACGCCTGGCCCTATCGGCTCTGCGGCGGGCAGCAAGAATCAGGTTCGGCCTGCGTCTCGAGTCGCGGCAACGATGGGAGCATCACCTATCGCGACTGGCGCCCGGTCGGCGCGAGCGAGTACAGCTACGTCGCCCCCGATCCGCTCGACCCTGACATCATCTACGGCGGCACCGTCACGCGATTCGATCGGCGCACCGGCCAGCGGCAGAATGTCAGCCCGAACATCGGCGGCGGTTTTGGCGGCGGCGCGCCCGCCGCGACTGCGGGGCCGAACTACTTCCGTGGCATCCGCACGATGCCGATCCTCTTCTCGCCGATCAACCCGCGCAAGCTCTACTACGGCACCAACGTCGTCTGGCAGACGGTGAATGGCGGGAAGAGCTGGACGCGACTGAGTGGCGACCTCTCACGCGCGACGTGGACGATCCCGGCCAGCGTCGGGACTTACGCCTCGCAGGTGACGCCCACCCAGCGCGGAGTCGTCTACACGATCGCGCCGAGCTACGTCGACTCGAACACCGTCTGGGCGGGGACCGATGACGGGCTGATCCACGTCACGCGCGACGGAGGCAAGACGTGGCGTGACGTCACCCCGCCGCAGATCGGCCCCTGGTGGAAGGTCTCGCTGATGGATGCCTCGCATTCCGACGCCGGTACCGCCTACGCCGCAGTGAACACGATCCGCCTCGACGACCTGAAGGCGCACATCTACCGCACGAAGGACGGCGGCAGGACGTGGACGGAGATCGTGAACGGGATCTCCCCCGATGCGACGATCAACGTCGTGCGCGAGGACCCCCAGCGTCGCGGCCTCCTCTTCGCCGGCAGCGAGAATCACGTTTGGTTCTCACTCGACGACGGCGATCACTGGCATCCGCTCCGCCTCAACATGCCGGCGATCTCGATCCGCGACCTCATCATCAAGGACGACGACATCGGCGTCGGCACGCACGGCCGCGGCTTCTGGATCCTCGACAACATCACCGCACTCCGGCAGTGGACCGGCGCCACCGCCTCGGCGCCGGTGACGCTCTTCAAGCCCGCCGTCGCGACCCGCGTGCGCTACTCGATGTATACCGACACGCCCGTGCCACCCGACGAGCCGCGCGCCGAGAATCCCCCCGACGGCGCGATGATCGATTACTACCTGGCGCGCGATGCGCGGCAGGTCACGCTCGAGATCCTGACTCCCAATGGACGCGCGCTGCGCAGGTTCTCGAGTGATGACCCCACGCCGGCGCCGACCGATCAGGGCAACGCCCCCTGGTACTGGTTCCGGCCGGCCTCGGCGCCATCAGTCAAGGCAGGACTCCAGCGCTACACCTGGGACTTGCACTACGCGCGAGCGACCGAGAACTGCCAGCTGCCGATCTCCGCCACGCCTTTCAATACCAAGTGCGAGCCCGAAGGACCCTGGGCGAATCCCGGCACCTACACCGCGCGGCTGACGGTGGATGGCGTGGTGCAGACGCAGTCCTTCACGGTGCGGATGGATCCGCGCGTGAGGACGCCCGCCGCGGCGCTCAAGCAGCAGCACGATCTCTCGGTCGCGCTCTACGACGCGATGCTCGAGGCGGCGACGCTCGCCGTCGAGGCGCGAACGAGGGGACTCACCGAGTTCGCGGGGCCGCAGGGGTTCGGCGCCATCGCGGCTTCTCATCAGGGCGTGATCAACGCGCTGCAGGGAAGCGACTCGCCACCGACCGACGCGATGCTGCGAGCGGCGAACGATCGGCTCACAGCTTACGCCGCACTCAAGAAGCGCTGGAGCGCACCGCGATGAGACCGACCTTCCTGATCACGGCGATCACCCTCACGGCGATCACCCTCACGGCGTGCAGCGCTCCCGCGCCGCAGACGGCGCCCGCACCTGAGCCGGCGACCCCCGTGCCGGCAGCAGTGCGCGCAGCACCAGAGACCGTCACTGTCCGCGACCCCGAGATGGAACGCGAACTCGCACGTACCCGCGTCCAGCTTCTGGAGCGCTCGGCGCAGCTCGCCGAGACGGACCGGCGACTGGGCGAGGCGACCACCGAAGTGGTGCGGGCGATGGCGCGGCTCCGCACACTCGCCTCACGCGCCGAAGCCGCGTCGGCGATCGCCGAGGCCGAGGTGACACTGCAACAGTTGCGTGGCAGGGCGGGTGCGCAGGCACCGCCTGAGGCGGTGCAGGCCGAGGCTACGCTGCGCTCCGCGAGCGCCGCCTTCGACGCCGAGAACTATGGTGGCGCCGTGTATCTCGCGACGCAGGCGAAGCGCGTCGCGACCGCCGGTCGAGGACGACTCGCTGAAGGAGGCGGCACGGCGCGTCCTGGCGAGCGGGCGTTCGCCGTGCCGGTGCCGCTCACGACGACGTCGCGGGCGAACGTCCGCGCAGCGCCGACCGGCAACGCCGAGGTGCTGGCCACGCTGCCGGCGGGGACGGCGCTCACCGCATTCGCGTACGAGCAGGAGTGGCTGCGCGTGACGTTGGCCGACGGTCGGAACGCGTGGGTGCACCAGAGTCTGGTGCGTGGCACGACGCCAGCGCGTCCCTAAGCGCGTCCTTAGCCGGCGGAGGTGACTCGGTTGCGGCCCGCTCCTTTGGAGCGGTAGAGCGCCTCGTCGGCGGCCTGTACCAGGTCGTCGGCGGTCTTCGCGTGATCGGGGAAGACCGCATAGCCGATCGAGACGGTCACCTGCACGCCCTCTGCCTCGGCGCCGATCGCGAATCGATGCTGTTCGGTGACGCTGCGGACGCGCTCGGCAAGCTGCGCGGCGCCGGTCGCCTTCGTCTCCGGGAGGATGATCAGGAACTCCTCGCCGCCATACCGCGCCACCGTGTCCACTTCGCGCGCGCACTCGCCGAGGATCGCCGCAAGGGCCTTCAGTACCGCGTCACCCGCTGGATGACCGTGCGTGTCGTTGAACTGCTTGAACCGGTCGACGTCGAGCATCAGCACGGCGAAGGTGCGCTTGTGGCGGTCGCTTCGTTGGAGTTCGCGCTCGAGCTCGGTCGTGAGGCGGCGGCGATTCGCCAGGCCGGTGAGTTCGTCGGTGACGGAGAGCCGCTCGAGCTCGGCGCGCCCTTCGCGCAGCCGACGTACCATGTCGTTGAAGACTCCCGCAAGCTGCGCGACCTCCCCACCGCCGGAGGTCGGCACGTCGACGTCGAGGTCCCCGCCGGCGACGCGATTCGCCGCGCCGGCGAGCCGCTCCAGTGGGAGGACGATCAGCAGTCCGAGCCCATAGGCGAGCGAGCCAACCACGAGGAGCAGTACGAGGACCAACAGGAAGGTGGTGTTTCGCAGCATTCGAATGTCAGCGTACGCCGTCGCCGCGGGGATCTCGGCCACCACGAGCCAGTCGGTCCGCGGCACGCGTGCGAGGACGCCGAGCACGGCGACGCCATCCGCGGCGTCATAGGCGACTGTCGCGCCGTCCGCCTGTTCGAGTCGCAAGAGCGTGGCTGCCGGCGTCGGCAGGCGAGTGCCTCCGATCGTGATGATCGGGTCGCCGCCGGGCCGGACGACCGCGACGCGGCCGTCGCTCCCCGCGACGAGGCTGCGCAGAGGCGCGCCGATGCCGTCGAACGAGAGCCGCGCCGCGAGGACGCCGAGGAAGCGGCCGGTGGCGCCGACGATCGGTACTGCGACCTCCATCGTGACCGAGCTCGCGGAGTCGGCGCGCTGCGGATCGCCGAGGACGGCGTCCCCGACCCGGGCCTGCTGCACCCAGTCGCCGGTGAAGTGCACGCGTCCCGGCGTGCGCTCGCTGCTGGCAACGGTACGCTTGTCGGGCGCGACGACCATCAACTCATTGAAGGCCGGTGAGCGCTTCTTCACCGAGTTGAGATACTCGGGGAGACGCCGCGAAGCTCCGCCGCGCTCGATGTTCTCGGACACTTCGTAGGAAGAGGCGAAGACGCGCAGGTCGTACAGCCGCTCCTTGACCCAGAGTCCGACTTCGCGTGCGGCCTGGGTGCTCGAGCCAGTCAGCTGCTCGTTCAGCTTCGCTTCGATCGCGCGACTGTTCTGCCGGTAGGAGATCCAGCTGGTCGCGAGTGCAGGGATCAGCGTCGCGAGCACGGCGAGCGTCAGGATCGTCGTGCGGACGCTGCCCAAGCCGACCTTTCGCAGGGCGCGACCGGCGCGCTGCTCCCAGATCTCCTGCAGCTTCTCGGTGGAAGCCAAGAACGAACTGGTCGGCCGGTTCACCGCTTCGACATCTCCTGGAAGAGCAGTCGCACGAACCGGTCGTGTCCGGAGGGGAAGTCCTTGGCGAAGGGCTCGGTGATCTTGAGCGCGAGGATCTGGTCGAGCGTCCTCCCCGCCGCGAGCTCGGTCGCCATCCGGTCGCGGAGCGTGAGCAGCATGTCCCGCCACGCCTTGAGTCGCGCCCGATCGGTCAGTGGTCCGTGTCCGGGGATGATCCTCGTCTGGTCGTTCGTCATCCCGTAGACGCGCGCGGCGGCGTCGATGACGCCGTGGATCGAACCGCCGCTCGAGAGGTCGACGAAGGGAAGCCCGGCGCTCACGAAGCTGTCGCCCGTGTGGACCACGTTCGCCCTCGTGAAGTACACGATCGCATCGCCGTCGGTGTGCGCGCGAGGGATGTGGATGACGACGAGGGAATCCCCATTGAGATGGAAGGTCAGCCCCTCATCGAACGTGACGACCGGGAGTGCTCCCTTGGGCGCCGGCGGTTCGGTGCGGTTGAGCGCCTCGATGAACTGACCTGCGCTCATCCGCCGGCGGACGTTCTCCTGGGCGACGATGAGTCCGCCCGCGTTCCCGAGGTTCTCGTTGCCCCCCGTGTGGTCGAAGTGCCAATGGGTGTTGACGACGAACTTGACCGGCTTGTCGGTGATGGACTTGATCGCGGCGAGGATCTTCGGCGTGAGTGGCGCGAACTGGTCGTCGACGACGAAGACGGCGTCGTCACCCACCGCGAGGCCGATGTTCCCTCCGGCGCCGGTGAGCATGTACACGCCCCGACCGAGCGTTGTCGCGCGGACCTGTACGGTGTCGTAGTTGGTCTGGGCGGCGAGGGTCGACGCGAGGGGCGCCGCGATCGCGCAGAGCACGACGAGTGCGAGAGCACGCAGTGACGAAGGCATCGTTCGCTTCCGTTCGGGTGTGTACTTCCACCAAGGGCGCGGCGGTGCGCCTTCCATGAAGCGCACGGCGGAGATGAAGCAGTCTATCAGGCAGGGATCCTGACGGATCCCTGCCACCGTGTTGCTCCGGCGGTAGAGGTCATAGGGATCCTGACCGACGAGTTGGTGCGGTTCGCGGATGCCGATCGCGCGCAGGTCGGCGGCGATCGACGGTCCGATGTTCGGGATGTCCTGCAGGCGGTGTGCCTGGGCGGAGTGCTTCGCCTTCATATAGGGATGTTCCGAGCGGTGGGATGTCGGCAAACCTACCGCTGGCCCGGCCGCGCCGCTTGCCGTACGATTCGCCCGATGTCCATCCGCGTCCTGGTCACCGGCGGCACCTTCGACAAGCAGTACAACGAGATCGACGGCTCGCTCTATTTCAGCGAGACGAACGTCGAGCACGTCCTGGCGCGCGGCCGCTGCCGCTTGGACGCGGTGGTCGAGGTCCTGATGATGAAGGACAGTCTCGACATGACGGCCGCCGACCGCACGAGGATCGTGACCGCCTGCCGGGAGTGCGGCGAGAGCAAGGTGGTGATCACCCACGGCACCGACACGATGGTTGAGACGGCGCGCGCGCTCGCCGCGCCGAAGCTGGAGAAGACGATCGTCCTCACCGGCGCGATGATCCCCTTCGTGTTCGGCAGCTCCGATGGGCTGTTCAACCTCGGGAGCGCGCTCTCCTTCGTGCAGACGCTGCCGGCCGGAGTCTACGTCGCGATGAACGGCCGCTGGTTCCCCTGGGACGACGTGCGGAAGAACAAGGAACTCGGGGTGTTCGAGGCGGTCAGCGGATGACTTCTTTCCTCAGGGGCGCGCGACGCGCTCCCTCAGTTCGGTGAACCAGTTCTCGGTGACGACGAGGGGCTGCTGCGGCGCGGTGCTCTCGCGGACCTGACGCGCCATCAGGAATCGCTGGCCGTCGGGGGAGATGTCGAAGGGCGTGTAGTTCTCCTGCGCCGCGAGGTAGAGCTCGGGGCGGAGCGTGAAGAGCGTGTTGCGCGCGCCGAGCTGGGGGGTCGTACCGTTCGCAGCGAAGGGGACAGCGACCATCGCCCGCGCGCCGTTCACGTAGAAGAGCTCGCGCCCGTTCCGAGCCCAGAGGGGAGCACGGCCCCCATCCACGGAGACCTGCCACTTCCCCGTCTCGACCGCCGGGAAGGGCCGCACGTACACCTCGACGTTCCCGGTCTCGTTGCTCTCGTAGACGATCCAGCGGCCGTCGGGGGAGAGGGCGAATGCCGCTTCGTCGAACTGGGGATCGGCGACGAGAGGCTTGGGGGCGCTGTCCACGCCGGGCACCGCGATCATGATGTCGCGGCCGCCGACGGTCGCCACCGTTCCGCCGGCACGCAGGACCATCGTCTTCCCGTCGGCGGCCCAAGCCACTTCGAAGATCCCCGGCGCGGTGTCGGTCTGGAAGATCAGCTCCTCCTTTCCGGTCCCGTTCGCGGCGCGGCGGAAGTACTTGACGTTGTTGTCCTCGCGGCGCGAGTGGTAGTAGAGCGCCTTGCCGTCGCGTGACCAACGGGGACGGAAAGCCGGAAGGGAGTCGAGTGTGATCCGCGAAAGGGGCCCACGGGGCAGCTGCTTCACCCAGAGATTGTCGCCGGTGCGCGTGTTGAGGCCGATTGCCAGCATCGTGCCGTCTGGAGAGAGGGACCAGCCCGCATTCGCGCCGTAGAACACGTTGCGGAACCGGAAGCTGGAGTCCACGCCGACCTCTCCGCCGCCTCGATCCACCCACGCGAGTTCGTAGGAGGCCTGGCCGGCGGTGAAGCCACGTCGGGTGACGAGCGTGCCATCCCTCGTGAGGGCGAACGAGGAGAAGCCCGTGCTGTTCGCGATGCTGTCGAGCAGTGGGGCGGGGGCGCCTCGCGTGCGAAGCGATTTGAGGTCGAACTCCTGTGCGAGGAGCGCGCCGGAGGTGTTCACGTAGATCAGGTGTCCGGTCGCCGCATATTCGGCGCGATTCACTCCGGTGGCGATGATCGCGTCCTTCCCCGACCGGAGATCGAGGGCCCGCAGTTCAAGGCCCTCGGGGCATGAGGCTCCGCCGATGCATCCGGTGAAGAGCAACCCTTCACCTCCCGGCAGCGCATAGGGGAAGAACGCGGTGCGTGGTGAGGCTAGGCTGTCGCTCACCCAGATCGGCGTGGGCGTTCCGCCCGCGTCTGGGATCGAGAAGAGCCGCCGATTGCCGGGCCCGACGAAGACGATCGTCCCATTCTCGAGCCACGCGAGGCCACGCTGTGGATTCGTCCGGTCGGCGAGTGGGATCGGCGCTCCGCCGATGATCGGGATCTTCCGGAGCTCCCCGGCGGTCAGGGTGAACGCGATCCACCGGCCATCAGGTGAGAACGTGAATGAGAGGGCGTTCGTCGTTCCGACCAGCGGTGTCGGCGTCTCACGGTCCCGCGCCTTGAGCCAGATCTGCCAGGCTCCAGTCGCGCTGGGGCCGGTGTACGCGAGATACGCTCCATCGCGGGAGATCGCGATCGGTCGCTCCGCCATCGGTGCCGCTGACGCCGGGAAGTCGAGTGCGAATCGGGTGAGTGGTGCCGCCGGCGCGGGCCGCGAGAGCGACCAACCGAGCGCGACAAGCGCGAGTGCGGCGACGACCGCGAGCGGGACGGCGGCCTTCGCGCGCCAGCCTCGGGCGCGTCCTGCCTCTCCGGGGACCATCGCCGCCGCGCTGGCAGTGAGCGCGGGATTGTCGAGTGCCGCCGCGAAATCCGCAGCCGATGCGAAGCGGTCGGCCGGCAGTTTCTCGAGCGCCTTCAGTGTGGTCGCCTCGACGTGCACCGGCACCGTATGGCGATGCATTGTGATCGGCCGCGGCGATTCCGTCACCGCACGCGCGATGATCTGTTGCGCTGTCGTCCCAGTAAAGGGCGGCTCGCCGGTGAGCATCTCGTAGAGCACGCATCCCAGTGCGTAGATGTCGGCCTTGGCCGTGATCTCGCGCTCACCCATCGCCTGCTCGGGCGCCATGTAGTGCGGCGTGCCCAGCGACATCCCGGTCTCGGTCATCCTTGTGCCGCCGTCGGAACGGCTCACCGCGAGGGAGATCCCGAAATCGGCGACCAGCGCCTGTCCGTCGTGGAGGAGGATGTTCTCCGGCTTGATGTCGCGGTGCACCACGCCGTGGCGGTGCGCGTAGTCGAGTGCGCCGGCGATCTCCTTCGCGATCTTGACCGACTCCTCCACCGGCAACTGCTTCTCGTGCAGGATCCGTTCGCGGAGCGTTTCCCCTTCGACGTACGGCATCACATAGAAGACCGTGCCGTCGGCCTCCCCCGAATCGTGTAGCGGGAGGATGTGCGGGTGTTGGAGATTCGCCGTCGTCTTGATCTCGGCGAGGAATCGCGCCGCGCCGATCACCGCGGCGAGTTCGGGGCGGAGCACCTTGAGGGCGACCAGCCGGTCGTGCCGCAGGTCGCGAGCGAGGTACACCATCGCCATCCCACCTTGGCCGAGTGGGCGTTCGATCTTGTACCGGTCCGCTAGCGCGGCTTCGAGGCGGGGGGAGGGGGCGGACATCGGGAGAACTTGCAGCGTCGGGTAAGGCGGCGCGAGGGTGCGGGGCGGGGCCGACGCCCGTAGCTTTGCGCCGATGTCTGAGCCCCGAACTCCGAGCCAAGGCGATACAATGAGCACGCCGTCGATCCGCCCGCTGCTCCTTCTCGCGCTCGTCGCACTCGCTCCGGCAGCAAGCGCCCAGCAGTTCGACGTGATGGAGGCGACCATCGCCGGCACGCAGGCCGCGTTGCAGTCGGGAAAGACGACCTGCCGCGCCGTGGTGCAGGCATACCTGGACCGCATCGCTGCGTACGACAAACAGGGGCCGGCGCTCAACGCGATCCAGAACGTGAATCCGCGTGCTCTGCTCGAGGCCGACTCTCTCGATGCGGCGCAACGCGCGAAGGCGCCACGCGGCAAGCTCCATTGCGTCCCGATCCTCCTCAAAGACCAGGTCGAAACGAAGGACATGCCGACCACCTACGGCTCGGCGCTCTTCAAGGATTTCGTCCCGTTGCGCGACGCGACCGTCGTGCAGCGACTCGAGGCCGCCGGCGCGATCATCCTCGCCAAGACGACGATGGGGGAGTTCGCGTCGCGGTACGTCGGTTCGTTGCCGGGCATCATCCGGAACGCGTACGACCCCAATCGCAATCCGAGTGGGTCGTCAGGCGGCTCGGGCGCCGGCGTCGCGGCGAACTTCGGCCTCGTCGGCATCGGCGAGGACACCGGGGGCTCGATCCGCGGCCCTGCGGCGGTGAGTTCGCTCGTCGGCTTGAGGCCGACGCTGCCGCTCGTCAGCCGCTTCGGGATGCTCCCGGCGAATCCGACGCAGGACACGATGGGTCCGATGGCGCGCACCGTCACCGACGCGGCACTCCTCCTCGACGTGATGGCGGGATACGACCCGAACGATCCGGTGACGGCGTACGCCGTCGGACAGGTGCCGGCGACGTACACGGCGACACTCAAAGCCACGGCGCTCCGTGGGGCGCGGATCGGGGTACTGCGCTCGCGTCGCGAGCCGCCTACTCGCCGCGACACGACCGGCGGCCGCGACACCGCGGCGGTCCGTCGCGATTCGCTCGCGTTCGTCGCTGCGGCGGAGTTCGCAAAGGTCACCCCGGCCTTCGAGCGCGCGATCGCCGACCTGCGCACGGCTGGCGCGACCGTGATCGATTCGCTCGCAATCCCGACGATCCCCGGTCGCCGTCCGGGGAACGACTTCGAGACCGAGGAGGCGACCGACGCCTACTTCGCGCAGCACCCGAATGCGCCAGTCAAGACACTCGCCGAGATCCTCCTCACCGGTCCGGTGAATCCCTGGCGTGCACGCGGCCTCATCGGCTATGTCGGCAAGACGACACGCGACGCCGACTACCTCCTCGTGATGCAGGGGCGTGAGGCACTGCGGGTCGCCGTGCTCAAGATGATGGCGGACCAGCGGCTCGACGCTCTCGTCTACGCGACGTACGACGCACCGCCGACAGTCATTGCCGTCGACGTGTTGACCAACCCGCGGCCGAACGACGGCTACGGCCGCGGCGATAACCGAGGACTGAGTCCGAATCTCGCGTGGCCGGCGCTCACCGTGCCGGCGGGATTCTCGATCGACTCGATGCCGGTAGGCCTCGAGTTCCTCGGTCGGCCGTTCAGCGAGCCGCTGCTGCTCGGCTACGGCTTTGCATACGAGCAGGCGACGAAGCACCGTCGGCCGCCCAAGACCACGCCTCCGCTCAGTCCTCGATGATCTGCGAGTGGTGCTTGGTGTCCGGCATCCGCACGTACACGATCAGCGAGAGCGCGATCAGCGCGGTGGCGTACCAGTAGAACCACCGCTCGTGCCCTTGGCTCTTGAGCGTGAGCGCGACATACTCCGCCGTGCCGCCGAAGAGCGACACCGCGATCGCGTAGGGGAGCGCAACGCCGAGCGCCCGCACCTCGGTCGGGAAGAGCTCCGCCTTCACGACGGCGTTGATCGAGGTGTAGCAGGAGACGACCATCAGCGCCGTCGCGAGGAGCGCGAACGCCACGAACGGTGTCGTCGCCGTCTCGAGCGCGGTCAGTACAGGCACGGTGCCGAGGGTGCCGAGCACGCCGAAGGTGATGAGGATCGGACGGCGTCCGATCCGGTCTGAGAGCGCCCCGAAGATCGGTTGCACACACATGAAGAGCACGAGGGTCGCCGCGTTGATCTGCGACGCGACCTCCTTGCTGAAGCCGGTCGTGTTCACGAGGAACTTCTGCGCGTAGGTCGTGAAAACGTAGAAGGAGAGCGCGCCCCCGGCCGTGAGGCCAAAGACAGTCGCCACCGCACGGTGATGCTTGAGCAGCGCCTTCAGGCTCGCCTGCGCCGTGAGCCCCTTCGCTTCGCCGACCCTGAAGCTCTCGGTCTCGTCCAGCGAGCGCCGCAGCCACACCGCGACCACGGCACACGCTGCACCGATCACGAAAGGGATCCGCCACCCCCACGCGTGCAGTTGCGCGTCGGTCAGCGTCGCCTGCAGTACCAGCAATACCGTCAACGCGATCAGCTGCCCCATGATCAGCG
This sequence comes from Gemmatimonadaceae bacterium, assembly GCA_031396245.1. Lineage (GTDB taxonomy): Bacteria > Gemmatimonadota > Gemmatimonadetes > Gemmatimonadales > Gemmatimonadaceae > Pseudogemmatithrix. Next base: position 4,508 of record JANNKK010000088.1, on the reverse strand, counting down.
TGACGTACTGGAAGCTCGTGTAGAAGCCGCGCCGTTCGCGGCCGGCGCGCTCGCTGAGATAGGTCGCGCTCGCGCCGTACTCCCCGCCGATGCTGATCCCCTGGATGAGTCGCGCGAGCAGGAGCATTGCCGGCGCCGCGATGCCGATCGTCGCGTACCCCGGCGTGAGCGCGATCAGCAACGAGCCGCCGCACATTAGCGTGACCGAGAGCGTGAGCGCGGCCTTGCGACCGTGACGGTCGGCGTACCGCCCAAGCAGCCAGCCGCCGACCGGCCGCATGAAGAACCCAACAGCGAAGATCGCCGCGGTGTTGATCAGTTGCGCCGTCGCACTCCCGGAGGGGAAGAAGGCACTCGCGAAGTAGAGGGCGAACGCCGAGTAGGTGTACCAGTCGTACCACTCGACGAGATTGCCGACTGAGCCGCCGAAGATCGCGCGGATGCGCTGCCGCGTCTCATTCGGGGCGGGATTCCTCGCTTCCATAGAGCGGGGAAGCTGGCCCGCGTCCTGCGCCGGCGCTAGCATACGGCGCCACCGTGTCCTCGCCTCAATCGCTCCCCTCGCACGCGCGCGTCGTCGTCATCGGCGGCGGCGTGATCGGCTGCTCGGTCGCCTACCATCTCGCGCACGCGGGATGTCGCGATGTCGTCCTGCTCGAGCGGCACCAGCTCACCGCCGGCACCACGTGGCACTCGGCCGGCCTGATGGTGACATTCGGCTCGACGTCGGAGACCTCGACCGAGTTCCGGAAGTACACTCGTGATCTCTATGCGCGGCTCGAGGCCGAGACGGGGCAGGCGACGGGTCTCCGCCAGTGCGGCTTCATCGAGTGTGCGATCGATCAGGGCCGGCTCGAGGAGTACCGCCGCGTCTCGACCTTCAATCGCTACTGCGGCGTTGACGTGCAGGAGATCTCGGCGCGCGAGGTGAAGGAACTCTTCCCCATCGCCCGCACCGACGACATCCTCGCCGGCTTCTACGTGAAGGACGACGGCCGCGTCGATCCGGTGAACGTGACGATGGCGCTCGCCAAAGGCGCGCGGCTGCAGGGAGCGACGATCCTCGAGGGTGTGGCGGCGACGGGCCTCCTCTCGGCGCACGGCGCGGTGACCGGCGTGCGCACCTCGCACGGCGACATCACGTGCGAAATGGTGATCAACTGCGGCGGGGCGTGGGGCCGCGAGCTCGGCGAACAGGCCGGCGTGAACATCCCGCTGCAGGCGGCCGAGCACTACTACCTCCTCACCGAGGAGATCGCAGGCATTTCGAAGAGTTGGCCGGTGCTCGAGGATCCCGCGTCGTACGGCTACTTCAGGGAAGAGGGCGGGGGACTGATGATCGGCCTCTTCGAGCCGGTCTGTGCGCCCTGGCACATCGAGGGGATGCCGACCGACTTCGCCTTCGGCGAGATCCCACCCGACTGGGACCGGATGCAGGGCTACATCGAGACCGCGATGCAGCGCGTGCCGATCACGATGCAGACGGGAGTGAAGAAACTCTTCTGCGGTCCCGAGTCATTCACGCCCGACTTGAGGCCCTGTCTCGGCGAGGCGCCGGAGATGAAGAACTATTTCGTCGCGGCCGGGCTGAACTCCATTGGGATATTGACTGGCGGCGGTGTCGGACGCGCAATGGCGCACTGGATGCTCACGGGTCGTCCCGACGTGGACATGACGGGCTTCCATCTCGATCGGCTCCACAAGTACCAGGCGAACCCCGAGTACCGCCGCACGCGCACGGTCGAGTCGTTGGGGCTCGTGTACCAGACGCACTATCCCAACCGCTCGATGACGACTGCGCGCGGCGCCAAGGTGGCCGCGATCCACGACCGGCTCGTCGCGCAGGGCGCCTACTTCAAGGATGTGAGCGGGTGGGAGGGTGCCGACTGGTACACCTTCGACGGGTCGCCGCCGGAGAGCGAGCCGCTCACCTTCGGCCGGCCGCGCTCCTGGCCCAACTGGAAAGTTGAGCACGACGCCTGCCGCAACGGCGTCATCCTGATGGACATGTCCTTCATGTCGAAGTTCCTCGTGCAGGGACGCGACGCGGGCCGCGTGCTGAATCACATCTCGGCGAATGACGTGGACGGTGCGAGCGGCCGCACGACATACACGCAGTGGCTCAACGAAGGTGGCACGCTCGAGGCCGACCTCACCGTCACCAAGCTCGAGAGCGATCGCTATCTCGTCGTGGTCTCCGACACCGGCCATCGCCACGCGCTCACGTGGCTCCGTCGTCACACCGACGCCGACGCGCACTGCGTCACGACGGACGTCACGAGCGGCTACGCGCAGATCAACATCCAGGGGCCGCTCTCGCGCGAGCTCGTCCAGCGCGTCACCACCGCCGACCTCTCCAACGCCGCCTTCCCCTTCCGCTCGGCGATGGAAGTGGACATCGGCTTCGCACGCGTACTCCTCGTGCGCATCACTTATCTCGGCGAACTCGGCTACGAGCTCTACATCCCGACCGAGCAGGCGGTGCACGTCTACGATCTCGTGGTCGAGGCGGGGCGCACGCTCGGCCTCCGGCACGCCGGTCTCAAGGCGCTCGCAAGCCTCCGAATGGAGAAAGCGTATCGTGACTACGGGCACGACATCGACAACACCGACAATCCGCTCGAAGTCGGGCTTGGCTTCGCGGTGGACCTGAAGAAGCCCGGCGGTTTCATCGGCAAGGACGCCGTGCTCGCGAAGAAGGTCGCGGGCGTCAGGAAGAAGCTCGTGCAGATCCTCGTGCAGGATCCCGAGCCGCTGATGTACCACGCCGAGGTGGTGCGGCGGGACGACCGGATGATGGGGTACGTGCGCGCGGCGTCGTACGGGCACACGCTCGGCGGCGCGGTCGGGCTCGCGATGATCGAGCGGGCCGAGGAGGCGATTGATGAGGCCTTCCTCAAGAGTGGGAAGTGGGACGTCGAGATCAACGGGAAGCGCTACCCGGTGACGGTGTCGCTCAAGCCGCTCTACGACCCCGGGATGGTGCGGATCAGGGCCTAGGGCGCCGCGTCGGCTCGCCGGGAGGGACGCCGAGCCGTAACGTTGTGCGGTCTCACACCACCCTCCCGCCCGAGCCGCACCCCTGACGGACGATCCCGCACGCCTCTCCGCGGCCCTCGCGGACCGCTACCGCATCGAGCGCGAGCTCGGGGCGGGCGGGATGGCGACGGTATACCTCGCGCACGACGTGCGTCACGACCGTCGCGTCGCGCTCAAGGTGCTGCGCCCGGAACTCTCCGCGATCCTCGGTGCCGAGCGATTCCTCGCCGAGATCAAGACCACGGCGAACCTCCAGCACCCGCACATCCTCGGCCTCTTCGACTCCGGGGAAGCCGGCGGCAACGTCTTCTACGTGATGCCGTACGTCGAGGGGGAATCACTCCGCGACCGGCTGAAGCGCGATCATCAGCTCCCCGTTGATGAGGCCGTTCGGATCGCGCGCGAGGTGGCCGACGCCCTCGAGTACGCGCACCAGCACGGCGTCGTGCACCGCGACATCAAGCCGGAGAACATCCTGATCCACGGCGGGCACGCGGTGGTCGCCGATTTCGGGATCGCGCTGGCTGCGAGCCGCAGCGAGGGCGGCTCGCGGATGACCGAGACGGGGATGTCGCTCGGCACGCCGCACTACATGAGTCCCGAGCAGGCGATGGGGGAGCGCGAGATCACTCCAAAGACCGACATCTACGCGCTCGGCTGCGTGCTCTACGAGATGCTGACGGCAGAGCCACCCTTCACCGGCGCGAATGCACAAGCGATCATCGGGCGCGTACTGACCGAGGAACCCCGGTCGCTCACCGCGCAGCGGCGGACGATCCCACCGAATGTCGAGGCGGCGGTGCAGATGGCGCTCGCGAAGCTGCCTGCCGACCGATTCGCGAGCGCGCGCGAGTTCGGTGAAGCGCTCGCACGGAACGACTTCTCGCCGCCGGCGACGCGCTCGGTCGCGGGCGCCGCGGCGCGCATTCCTGCACCGCCGAGTGCCAGTCAGCGTGTGGTGCGCGCGGTGCCATGGGCGCTCGCCGTCGCCGGCCTCGCGACGAGTGCGTGGCTGGCCTCAATCCGACAGGAGCCAAGGGTCACGCGACAGCGCACTCTCCTCTGGTCCCGACCGATCGGTGCCGGGGCCGTGGGCCGCAACATCGCGATCTCCCCCGACGGGAACACGATCGTGTATGCCGATACGGTCGGCGGCGTACGGCAGCTGTGGGCTAAGGCGCGCGAGCGGCTCGAGGCCACTCCACTCGCCGGGACCGTGGGGCCGGGCGGGGCCATGGTACCGACTTTCTCACCCGACGGGGAGTGGATCGCCTTCGTCGCTGACGGGAAGGTCAAGCGCGTGCCGCGGCTCGGTGGTTCGGCGATCACCATAGCCGACTCCGCGAACTCCGCTAACCCTGCGGTGGCGTGGCTCGACGACGGCACCGTCCTCTTCAACAGTCCCGGGTACGATTTGCTGGCGATCGGCGTCGATGCCTCAGTGCTGGGGGGGGTGGTGCACAGCGACT
>JANNKK010000074.1:0-8316 GCA_031396245.1 Gemmatimonadaceae bacterium | reverse complement strand
CCAGGTCAAGGCCATCCGCAGCTATATCGCGCAGAAGGTCGACGTCATCGCCTTCTCGCCGGTGGTCGAGTCCGGCTGGGACACGGTGCTGAAGGAAGCCAAGACGGCAGGCATTCCCGTCATCCTGACCGACCGCGCCGTCAACGTCAGCGACCCGTCTCTTTACGTCACCTTCATCGGTTCCGACTTTGTGGAAGAAGGCCGCAAGGCCGGCCGCTGGCTGCTGGAGCGCTATGCCAAGACGCCCGGCACCGCGGTCAACATCGTCGAGCTGCAGGGCACCGTGGGCTCGGCCCCGGCCATCGACCGCAAGAAGGGCTTCGAGGAGATCATCAAGGCCGACCCGCGCTTCAAGATCATCCGCAGCCAGACGGGCGACTTCACGCGCGCCAAGGGCAAGGAGGTGATGGAAGCCTTCCTGAAAGCCGAGGGCAAGAAGATCAACGTGCTCTACGCGCACAACGACGACATGGCGATCGGCGCCATCCAGGCCATCGAAGAAGCCGGCATGAAGCCCGCGAAGGACATCATCATCATCTCGATCGACGCCGTGAAGGGCGCGTTCGAAGCGATGATCGCCGGCAAGCTGAACGTCAGCGTCGAATGCAGCCCCCTGCTGGGCCCGCAGCTGATGCAGGCGGTGAAGGACCTGAAGGCCGGCAAGAAGCTGCCCAAGCGCATCGTGACGGAAGAGGGTGTGTTCCCGATGGAAGTGGCGGCGAAGGAATTCCCGAACCGCAAGTACTGAGCCCGGACACATGACCATGCCGGCTCATGGGCATGTGCCTGGCGAAGGCCATTGCGCGACGTCCGCCGCCTTGGTGTAGATGCCGCCACCGAGCTGCGCGAAGAGGGCGACGAAGGAGGCGCCGAACCCGTAGCCGATGACGAGGAGGGGCACGTGGTCGGCCGTCACATCATTCGCCCGGAGGAGCGCGAAGAGCGTCGCCACACCGGCGAGCGACATCGCCGGTACGACCAAGCCCGCCACGGCACCGCCGCGCAGCGCCGTGCGCAACGCGGCCGCCGTCGAGGTTCGCGCCGACACTGCGACGCGGACATTCGTGCGGATCGCCACCCACATCCCGAGCACGCCGGCAACGCCCGAGCAGAAGGCGCCGAAGATGAACGCCGCGGCCGTCCCGATCGCCAGCGCGCCGACCGACACCGGATCGTCGGGCGAGGGCGTCCGGATGAAGGCGTAGAGCAGGTAGACGAGGGCGGAGGTCAACGCCGCGATGATCGCAATGGTGCGATACTGGCGCCGCATGAACGCCTCGGCGCCCTCCTTGATCGCCTCGTACACGGTCCGCATCCCCTCCCCCCCGGTGGCACCGGCGAGCAGTTCTCGCGCCAGGAGGCCCGCCGCGACAAAGGTCACAGCGCAGGAAGCCAGGACGAACGCGAGCGACCGGAACTCGAGGACTTCGAACCTACCGTAGGCGAGCGCCGCGCCGCCGGCGGCGAGCAAGAGGATGAGGAGGACCGGGAAGGCGAAGCCGCTCGGGGAGGATCGGTCGGATGACACGTTCGGCGGGGGGGCGGGTGGGACGTGACTCAACGTGACGATTCCAGCAGGCTCCGACGCCGGCTGTACCCGAAGTAGATGACCAGGCCGATCACCAGCCACCCGGCAAGTCGCGCCCAATTCGTCCAGCCAAGGCCGTAGATCATCGCGCCGCAGACCGCGATGCCGAGCACGGCGACCACTGGCAGCGCCGGCACGGTGAAGCCGCGCGGAAGGTCGGGACGGCGCACCCGCATGATCCAGACGCCGGCGCAGACGAGCATGAACGCGAACAGGGTGCCGATGCTCGTCATCTCACCCACGATGCTCTCGGGCACGAAGCCGCCGAAGACCGCCGTGAAGAAGAAGAAGAAGATGTTCGACTTGTACGGGGTCGAGAACTTCGGGTGCACCGCGGAGAAGAACTTCGGCACCAGGCCGTCGCGGCTCATCGAGTAGAACACGCGCGACTGCCCGAGGAGCATCACGAGGATCACCGATGAGAAGCCGGCGAGGATCGAGACAGTGACGAGCTTGGAGAGCCACTCGTAGCCCGGCATGTACGTCGTGATCGCGAACGCGACCGACGCCTCCTTGCCCTGGGTACGGAAGTCCTCGACGGTCGCGACGCCACTGAGCACGTGTGCGAAGAGCACGTACAGCACCGTGCAGATGACGAGGGACCCGAGGATGCCGATCGGCATGTCCTTCTTCGGGTCCTTGGCTTCCTGCGCCGCGGTCGAGACCGCATCGAACCCGATGAACGCGAAGAAGACGATCCCCGCGGCGCCGAGGATGCCCATGATGCCGCCGTACGCGTGCGTGACGCCCTGGGCGTTCGTGTAGGTCGTCGCCTCGGGGATGTACGGGGTGTGATTGGCCGGGTTGATGAAGCCCCAGCCGACGGTGATCACGATCACCACGATCGCCATCTTCAGGACGACGATCAGTCCGTTGACGAACGCCGATTCCTTCGTCCCGCGGACGAGGACGGCCGAGAGCAGGCCGAGGATGACGATCGCCGGGAGGTTCACGATCCCCTGTTCGCCGGTCAGCGAGACCTCGAACGGTGAGTGCGAGAAGGCGTACGGTATCTCCATCCCGAAATAACTGAGCAGCTTGTTGAAGTACTGCGTCCACGAGATCGCCACCGTCGCGGCGCTCATCGCGTATTCCAGGACGAGGTCCCACCCGATGATCCAGGCGACGAACTCGCCCATCGTCGCGTACGAGTAGGTGTAGGCGCTCCCGGCGATCGGGATCATCGAAGCGAACTCGGCGTAGCAGAGGCCCGCCAGCGCGCAGCCGACGCCCGCGACGATGAACGCCAGGGTCACCGAGGGACCGGCCCGCTCGGCGATCGCCGACGCTGTGCGGACGAAGAGCCCCGCGCCGATGATGGCACCGATGCCGAGGGCCACGAGGGACCAAGGGCCCAGGGTCCGCTTGAGACCGCCGGCGCCCTCAACGCTGTCGGCCATCAGGCGGTCGATCGACTTCGTGCGGAAGAGCGAGTGGTCCACCGGCGGCCCCGTCACTGCGTCACCGGCGTTCCATCGGGCTTGAGCCAGTAGCCGAACCAGTCGCGCAACCGCCCCAGCCGGTCGACGAGGAGCCAGGGTTCCCCGGTGCGCGAGAGATCGTGGGTCGATCGCGGGTAGCGGACGAATTCGACCGGCGTCCCCTGCCGCTTGAGCGCGGCGAACCACTGCTCGGCGTCGGTCATCGGCGTGCGATGGTCCTCCTCCGACTGGAGGATGAAGGTCGGCGTCTTGACCTGACGCACGTACCGGATCGGCGAGAGGGAGTCGTACATCGCCGGGTTGTCCTGCGGACGTCCGTAGAACTCGAACTCGGTCAGCCCCTGCGCGTCCGACGTGCCGTACCAGGACCACCAGTTGACGATCATCCGGTCGGTCTGTGCGGCTTTGAAGCGATCGGTCTTCACGGTGACCCACGCGGTCATCACGCCACCGTAGGATCCACCAGTCACGCCCATCCGCGTCGAGTCGACGTCGGCGCGCGCGGCGGCGATATCGACCGCCTTCATCAGGTCCTCGTAGTCCTCGGCGAACCAGCGGCCGCGCGTGGAGAAGGTGAAGGGAGCGCCGTAGCCGCTCGAGCCGCGCGGGTTCGTGTAGAGGACCATATAGCCCGCGGCGGCGAGGTTCTGTGTCTCGTCGAACCACTGCTCACCATACTGGCTGTGCGGGCCGCCGTGGATGTAGAGCACCAACGGGTATTTCCGTCCCGCTTGGTAACCAAACGGTTTCATCAGCCACCCTTCGATCTCAAGGCCACCGACCGATGGGTAGGTGAAGCGTTCGGCGTCGGACCAGGTGACCTGGGCGTTGAGCGCGTCGTTGAAGCCGCTCAGCTTGCGCTCCCCCTTCCCGTCGGCGCCCGCGACGAAGAGTTCGGTCGGCTTGTTGACGCTCGTCGCGACATACCCGACCTGGCGTCCCTGCTGGTCGAAGGTGAAGCCGAGCATCTTGCGACGGCCGCCGAGGGACTCGCGGAGCTTGCCATCCCTGGGATTCACGAGGAAGAGCCCGCTCGATCCGCCGATGTCGGCCCAGACGGCGATGTCACCGTTGTTGAGCCACTCGATGCCGTTCGGTTCGTAGCGCCAGCCCGGCGCGAGCGTGGTCGGCGCTCCGCCGCTCACGTCGACCACCGCGAGCACCGCCTGCGCAACGCGGCCCGGGCGATGAACGAAGGCGAGACGTCGGCTGTCCGGCGACCAAGTGAGGTTCCCCTCGTCGCCGACGAGTGTCGCGACCCTGCGCGGCGTGCCGCCGGCGACCGGGATCAGGTAGATGTCGGCGTCATTCCGGTCGGCCTCGTCACGCCCTCTGTCGTATGGGAGGAGTGCGATGGAGTCGTTGATCGCCGTGACGAGACTGTCGCTGCGCAGCGCCGCGTCGGCGACGAAGGCGATCCACTTGCCGTCGGGGGAGACGACCGGATTGCGGTGCGAATAGGCGGCATTCGTGACCTGCACGCGCTTCGCGCCGGGAGCCTGCGTGAAGAGCTGTTGCGGGCGGAAGGCCCGCGCCTCGCGCGGCCCCGGGAGGAAGCCCTGCCCATTCGCCTTGTAGCGCGTGTCGGTGATATGCCTTCCGTCGAAACGCGCGGGGTCCACCGGCTTGGTGATCGAACCGAACGGAGGACGCGCCATCGGCAACATCTTCGCGACGGGATCGTTCTCGCCGCGTGGCGCGTTGGCGCTGTCGGACGCGGCCGTCGCGGAGAAGACCGCGAACTTGGGATCGCGCGGCCAGGAGCCGGTGGGGTAGTCGGCGACCTGCACCGCCTCGCCGGACGGCGTGTCCATCCGGATCGCCCACGTGTTGCCGGTGCCTCCGGTGCGCTGCGAGGAGAAGAAGAGGTACTTCCCGTCAGGCGAGAAGCGCGGCGACGAACTCTCGGTGCTCGGCGCGGTGTAGCGCACCGGTGGGCCCCCCGCGGTCGGCGCGACCCACACCTCCTGATGGCGCTTGTTCTCCCGCTCGTTCACCGTGGTCACGGTGAAGGCGACGAGCTTGCCGTCTGGACTCATCGCAGGCTGAGAGAGGGTCGTGAGGCGGTGCCAGTCGTTGGGCTGCATCGCGCGCTGGGCCGCAAGGGACAGCGGCGCGAGCAGCAGGGCAGCGAGCGGGAGAGCGGGGCGCATGGTGTCTGGTCGGTTCAGGTGGTCATCGAGGGGTGCGGCGAGCGCGATACTCGCGCCCGAGACGGGCCGCGGTCATCAGGCCCAAGGCGGCGAAAGTTAGTGTGCCGTTGCAGCAGCTGGCGCTCACGTGCGTGGGGGCGCCGGCGATGAAGAGGTTCTCGTGGTCGTGGGCGCGGCCGTCGCGATCGACGACGCTGGTCGCCGGGTCATCGCCCATCCGGCATCCACCGCCGGGGTGTTCCTGACCGATGTCGGCGGCGGCACTCTCCGAGGAGATCACGGTGCCGTCACCGGCGCGAGCCAAGCGGCGAAAGAGGTCGCGCAACGATTCCTCGCTCCAGGAACGCAGCGCGACCGACTCCGGTGCGTCACGGAACGTGAGTCGCGGCATCGGGTCTCCGAAGCCGTTCGTCACCGCGGGATCGAGGGTGAGTTCGCTCTCGCGCGCCGGTATCACGTCGTAATAGGCGCGCAAACGTGCGACGCCCTGCCGCGTACGCCGTCGCCAGTCGGCGAGGAGCGCGTCGCCGAAGAGAGGCGCCCCACTCTCGTCGCGCCACCGGGGGTCCTGGCCGAAGCTCGACTCCCATACCCGGAGGTCGTGGCGGAGGTATCGGTCCAGCTTCCCGGGTCGCATGAACTGTTTGGTCACGAGCGAGTGCTGCGTGTTCATCCCCGGAAAGAGCTGCACCGGGAGTCGCACCTGGGCGGCGACATTGCGATGGCCGCAGAGGTACTTGCCGACGAGTCCCGAGCGGTTGGCGAGACCCTGCGGATGCGCGGCGTCGGCGGAGAGCAGCAGCAGGTGAGGTGACCAGGTGAATCCGGCGGCGAGCACGAAGTGCCGGGCGCGGATCTCGACCGGCGCGCCGCCCTCGCGCGTGTTGTTCGCGCTCGCGTGGGTGATGCGGCCGGTGCGAGGGTCGGCGTGGAGCCGGCGCACGAGCGTGTGCGTCACCAGTCCAACGCGATCCTTGAGTGCATCGAAGGTGACGTCGGGCGCGTACTTCGCGCCGGTCGGGCAGATCGGATAGCAGGTGTCGCACCGCTGGCACGCCGCGCGCCCCTGATACGGCACCGAGTTCTTCGCGCTCGGCTGGCTCCACATCGTCACGCCAGCCCGCTCGGTCCATTGACGGAGCAACTCGAGATTGTGCGAGAGCGGGAGCGGCGGCATCGGGAAGGGCTTCCCGCGCGGATCCATCGCGGGCGGTCCCTGCGCGCCCGCCACACCGATCCGCTCCTCGGCCTCCTGATAGAAGGGATCGAGGTCCTCGTAGCTGATCGGCCAGTCGGTGCCGACGCCGTAGAGCGACCTGAGCCGGAAATCCTCGGGGGAGTACCGCGGCGTCACGGCACCCCAGTGCATCGCGAGTCCCCCGACCGTCATGCTCGGCGAGAAGCCGAAGGGCGTCCCGTGGGCGTTCTGCGCGGCGACGTGGTCGTTCGCCCACGGCGACTCGCCGTATTCCATCCAGCGGGCGCGTGCCCTCGTACGCATCCGCGGCTCGGTCGTAGCACCCCCGGCCTCGACGACGATCACGCTGGCGTTCGTCTCCTGCGCGAGCTTCGCGGCGGCCATCGCCGCCGTGATCCCGGAGCCGATGATGCAGACGTCGCTCTCGACGATGCGCCGCGTCATCGCGTGCCGCCTGGCGCGAGGGGCAGCGGCCGCCGGGTCGTCTCGGCGAGCACGCGGCAGTTGCCGCGTCCGATCTGCGCCTCGTAGGCGAGGTCGACGGCCTCACTCGAAGATGCCCAATGCGCGAGCAGCGCCAGCGCGACGTGCGTGGCGCCAAGGGGACTCGCCGGGAGGCGCGCCGGTGCCCGGTCGAGGGCCGCCGTCACCACCTCACGGCGCGTCGGGATGTCCAGCTCGGCGAAGGGCCGGCCGTGCGAGTGGCTCGCGAGAAGGTCGAGCCCCTGCAGCTGAGCGTTCCATCCTGGCGCCGGATCGCTGGGCGTGTAGGTGATCTCGGCGTAGCCGTAGCCGTGCATCTCCTCGACGACCGGCGTGTAGCGTGCGAGCCAATCAGCGAATCCCATCGTCGCGACACGACGGCCGGTCGCGCCGAGGCTCTCGGGAAGGACAGCGTCGGCGAGCGCGGCGAGGAGCCGCGGGTCGAGCTCGCGACCCTGCCCGTTGGATGCCGCAGGAGCAGGAAGCGCGCCGCCACCGGCGACGAACGCAGCGCCGACGGCGGTCTGTGCGAGGAACGCGCGGCGGTCTGGTGCCATGAGAGGATTCTACGCCGCCCCGGCGCGGGTAGCGAGCGCAGGGACCCGGGACCACATTCGAATCTCGCTCCCAACTGGAGTACGAATGCGCACCCCCATCGCCGCGCTCCTCGCGGTCACGCTGCTCACCGGCTCCGCACCGGCCCCTCGCACCGCGGCGACGGTCACGATCCGCGCCGGCGCGCTCATCGATGGCGCTGGGGGCACGCAGCGCGACGTTGTCATCACCGTCGAAGGGACGCGGATCACGCGCATCGCGCCGTTCGCCGCGGGGACCGCCGTCACGTGGGACCTCTCGCCGATGACGCTGATGCCAGGCTTCATCGACACGCACGTACACATCGATGCACACTTCGGTGCCGACGGCAGGGCGTCGAACCGGGGCGAGACACCCGCCGAGCGACTGCGCGCGGCAGCCGAGAATGCGCAGCGCACGCTCCTCGCCGGCTTCACCACGGTGCAGAGTCTCGGTTCGGCGAGCGACCTCGAGCTCCGGTCGGCGATCAACGCCGGGACCTTCGCCGGGCCGCGCCTCCTCACATCGGTCGCGCAGTTCTCCGACACCTCACGGACGCCGGACCAGATCCGCGAGTGGGTGCGTGCGACCGCAGCACGCGGCGCCGACGTCATCAAGATCTTCGCGTCGCGCAGCATCCGGGATGGCGGCGGCCAGACCCTGAGCGACGCACAGATCGCCGCCGCGTGCGGTGAGGCGCGCGCACGCGGCCTCCGGAGTTGGGTGCACGCCCACGCTGCGTCGGCGGTGCGGGCCGCCGTGAACGCGCGCTGCACGGCGGTCACGCACGGCACACAGGTGACAGCGACCGAGCTCGCACTGATGGCCGAACGCGGCGTCTTCTTCGAGCCGAATGTCGGCGTGGTGATCCAGAACTAC
>JANNKK010000042.1:0-4488 GCA_031396245.1 Gemmatimonadaceae bacterium | reverse complement strand
AGGCCGAACCTGATTCTTGCTGCCCGCCGCAGAGCCGATAGGGCCAGGCGTTGTCGGCGGTGACGTGATAGAACTGCGCCGTTGGCTGATTGTACCAGGAGCTCCAGGTCGCGCCGCCATTCACCGTGATGATCGCGCCCTGGTCGGCGACCATCAGCATCACGTCGGGGGCGAGGGGATTGATCCAGAGCCGCTGGTAGTCGTCGCCGCCCGGCGCTCCGCGGAAGCTCTTCCACGTGACACCCGCGTCGGTGCTCTTCCACGCGACGACGTTCATCGAGTAGACGACATCGGGATTGCGCGGGTCCACCGTGACCGCCGCGAAGTCGTCGCCTCTTCCGAAGACGCGATTGTCATTCGTCGTGCGGGTCCAGGTGGATCCCCCGTCATCACTGCGGTAGAGACCGCTCTTCTGCCCCGCGGTCACCGTCACGTAGATGCGATTCGAGTTGGTCGGGCTGATCCCGATGCCGAAGCGACCGACGCCGTCGGCGGCGGTCGGGAGCCCGCCGGCGAGCTGCGTCCAGGTGTTTCCGCCGTCGGTGCTCTTGAAGAGACCGGAGTTCGGCCCCTGCCACGCCGCATTCTCCCACGGCCCCTGCTGCGCCTCCCAGAGAACCGCGTACACCGTGTTGGGGTCGTTCGGCGCCATCACCACATCGGCGCCGCCGGTGGTCGTGTTGCGATAGAGGACCTTGGTGAACGAGCGGCCGCCGTCGGTCGAGCGGAAGATCCCTCGCTCCTCATTCGGTCCGTACGGATGTCCAAGCACTGCAACGAAGAGCCGCTCAGGATTCCGCGGGTCGATCGCGATGCGTGGGATCTGCTGACCATCGCGAAGGCCGAGGTGCGTCCACGTCCTCCCCGCATCGGTGGACTTGTACATCCCGTCACCGGTCGAGAGGTCAGGGCGCTGCAATCCTTCGCCACTCCCGACATAGACGATGTTCGGATTGGAGAGCGAGACTTCCACCGCGCCGATCGACCCGCTCGGCTGCTCGTCGAAGATCGGGTTCCAAGTGCGCCCCGCGTCGGTCGTCTTCCAGACGCCGCCGTTGGTGACCGCCATGTAGAAGACGTTCGGCTGCGACGGGACGCCGACGGCGCTCTTGGTGCGGCCGGCGCGGAAGGGACCGATGTGGCGCCAGCGCGGACCGTCGATGGCGTCCGTCGGGAAGGTCGCTTGACTGCGGACGGCGGACGGCGCGACGGCGGACGACAGCAGGACGACGAGGGACGCGAGATACAGCGCACGCGAGCGGGACACGGATCTCTCGGGAAAGGGCCTATGCCGAGAATCTCTCGCCTGTCAGGGCGTTGTCCAGCGCCCCCCCGTTGGAGCCGCCTACGCCGGCGGCAGCGTCGACTGCTCGGGCGTCTTCTGCGAGTTCACCTGGATGCCGCGCTTCCCCCACTGCGAACCGCGCAGCGTCGGCTGCGACTTCGCGAAGAGGCGGTCGGCATAGAACTTCGCCACCCGCTCCTGCACCGACTCCCGGGTGTCACTGCGCGAGGCACGGAAGGGGGCATAGCGCTGGCCGTCGCCCGAGACCGCGAACCACCACCACGACTCACCCTCGGGGCCCGGACGCTCCTCGACCGTGCAGGAGAAACTGCGTCCATCCGCCTTGAATTCGAAGGGCTTCAGCATCGGTGGCCTTGTTGGAGATACCTCAATCTAATCGGGCGAGCGCCTCGGCGCCCGAGCCGGAACGCCTATTCCGGAGTCCTCCCCCCTCTTGTCATTCGCCCCGTGGGCGGTTCGGGTCGCCGGATCATAGAGGATCGTATGCGCCTCCCCCTGGCTGTTGGCCCGAGTCTCATCCACCGCGTGTCCCATCGCACGGAGCTGTTCGAGAACACCCGGCGAGGCGCCCCCCTTCTCGATCTCGAGGGTGTCGGGCATCCATTGGTGGTGAGCTCTGGGAGCGTCTACTGCCTCCCGCACCCCGTACCCGAAGAGTGTCACCCCGAGGATCACGTCGAGCGTCGTGTTCGGGATCGTGCGACCACCTGGTGAGCCGGTGACGAGCAGGAGCTGCCCATCCTTCGCGACGATCGTCGGCGACATCGAACTCAGCATCCGCTTCCCCGGCGCGATCACGTTCGCCGGCGTGCCGATCGCCCACCCAGTGTCGGTGTAGCCCGGCTTCTTGTTGAAGTCCCCCATCTCGTTGTTCATCAGGAACCCGGCGATCACGACCCCCGAGCCATAGCTCGACTCGAGCGTGTAGGTGTTCGAGACCGCGTTCCCTTCGGCGTCCACGACACTGAAGTGCGTCGTCTCCTTCGATTCACCGGCGTCGATGGCAAGATCACCAGCGAGTGCGAGACTCGACGAGGCGTGCGCGGTGTCGATGCCGGCGGCGAGCGAGTC
This sequence comes from Gemmatimonadaceae bacterium, assembly GCA_031396245.1. Taxonomy (GTDB): domain Bacteria; phylum Gemmatimonadota; class Gemmatimonadetes; order Gemmatimonadales; family Gemmatimonadaceae; genus Pseudogemmatithrix. The sequence continues at coordinate 2,111 of JANNKK010000042.1, read as the reverse complement.
GGCGTAACCGCGGGCGAGGATCCGTTCCATCGGAACGCGTGCGAAGTCGGCGTCCCCCATCCATCGGGCCCGTTCGAGGAAGGCGCGGCGCGACGCCTCGGCCCGTCGGTGCAGATAGGGCGTCGAGTCGCGTCGCATCCCGTCAATGCCGAGTGCTTCCAGCTCGGCCAGCACGAGCAGCGTCACCGCGCCGCCAGAGCTCGGCGGCCCCATTCCAATGATTTCGTGCCCGCGGAACGTGCCGCGCACCGGCGCGCGCTCGACGGCTTGGTACGAGGCGAGATCGGCTCTGCGGATCAGGCCGCGATGCGACTGCATCTGCGCGTCGATCGAGTCCGCGATCCATCCGGTGTAGAAGGCGTCGGGTCCATCGTCGGCGATCGCGCGCAATGCGCGCGCTAGCAGCGGGAGCTTGAGCGTGTCGCCCGCGGCCCACGCGCCGCCCCCCGGTTTGCCGAACGTCGCGACCGACGAGGGGAACGGGGCGAAGGTCGTGTCGACGCGCCGATTGAGCGATCTGGCGAGCGCCGCCGAGAGCGCGAACCCCCGATCGGCGAGATCCGCCGAGGGACGTACGAGACCGGCCCAAGGAAACTTGCCGTAGCGACGGTGCGCGAGGGCGAGACCGCGCACCGTGCCCGGCACGCCGATCGACTTCCATCCGGAATCGGTCGCATCCGCGCTGATCTTCCCTGCCTTGTCGAGATACATCGTCGGCGTCGCGAGCGCTGGAGCCTTCTCGCGATAGTCGATCGTGGTCGCGGTACCATCGGCTAAGCGGATCACCATGAAGCCGCCACCGCCGATGTTGCCGGCGCTCGGATGGGTGACGGCGAGTGCGAATGCGGTGGCGACGGCGGCATCGATCGCGTTGCCGCCCTGTTCGAGGACGACGGCGCCGACGTCCGAGGCGACCTGCTGCGACGAGACGACGAGGCCGTACTGCGAGTGGATGTCGCCGTCGGGACGCGGCGCGCAGGCGACGCCGCCGAACGCGAGGAGCGCGCAGGCGAGCACGCAGGCGAGGGCGAACGAGCGGTGTTGCATCGGTAGGGGCCGGTGGGAGACGCCTGCTACGGCATTACGCGCTTCGTCCAGATCGCGATGGCGCCGCAGTTGTTCAGGACCCAGAGGTTCCCCGGGACCTGCGATCTTCGCGGGTACGCCTCGATGAGGCCGATGTCCTGCGGAAGGAGGCTGGCGAGTTCGAAGGAGTCCGAGCGGATCCCGTCGATGAAGATGTTAGCCGAGCAGCGCCCACCGTCCGGACCGGGCAGCTGGAGCGTGAGCAGGCCGCCGGGGCCGTGCCGGATGTCGACGCTGGAGAAGGAGGCGAGTGCCGCGGCAAGCGTCGGCTTCGCTCCGATCACCGTGGAGTCGCGGTACTGGCCGAGCCCCCGCTTCCGACGCGCCGCGAACTCCTCGAGCATCCGCTGTTGCCAGCGCGAACCGATGATCTGTACAGCAGCCAGGGTCGTGACCTTCTGCAGGGTCGCGGAGACACTCGCCGATTGTCCGGCGATCACGTCGACGACAACGAGCTGCGGCCTCACGCCGATCGCCAACACCTCGATCTGCCGCGTGCCGGGCAGGACGTTGATCAAGCGGAATCGGCCATCGGCACCGGTGCGCATCTGCGGCACGTCGTCGAGGACGATCGTCGCCCCCTCCTGCGCCACCCCCGCCTCATTCAGGATGATCCCCTCGATGTAGCCGCGCGGCACCGACGACGCCGTGTCGGTCGGGCCGATGGTGAGGTCGCGCCGCAGGATCCGCAGCTTGGTGAGTCCCATGTCGATCGTCCCGCTCGCGCCGCCGGCAACCGTCGCCTGCAGCCGGAGACCGGCGTCCATCGGCACGCCGCAGAATCCGTATTCGCCGCCGCCATCAGCGCGCGTCTCGTTACGGTACGCCTTCTGCGAGTAGCGCCGCATGTTCACCAGCGAGAGATCTGTCCAGGTGAGCAGGACCGTTGCATCACCAATGGGGTCGCCGTTCCGCGCGTCGCGGATCGAGCCGTAGACGATGCCACTGTCACTCGGCGCCGGTCGCGTGCCGCACGCGGCGCGCCAGAGCGTCGCGAAGGAGGGGATCGCGATCGTCAGCGTCGC
>JANNKK010000039.1:0-7138 GCA_031396245.1 Gemmatimonadaceae bacterium | reverse complement strand
GGATGACGTCCTCCAGCGAGGCCTGGCCCAGGAGCACGTGATAGAGCGTGCGCTCCGCCGCGGTCGCGAAGACCCCGAGGCCGCTGCAGGCGTTGCCCTGCGGGTCCATGTCGATGAGGAGGGCGCGCTGACCTTGCGCTGCGAGTGAGGCCGCGAGGTTCACGGAGGTCGTCGTCTTTCCGACGCCGCCCTTCTGGCTCACGATGGTGAAGATCGTTCCCACGTCAGTTCCCGGTGGCAGAGGGCGGACCGTCGGCGCCCACGCGCAGCTGGTCGAGTGTGGCCGTGGCGTGCGCGACCCATCGTGCGGCGTCGGGTCCCGAAGGTGGATGCGCGAGGAACGCCGAGAGGTGCTTCATCGCACCCGGTGCATCCCCCCGCTTCTGGAGGAGGAAGGCGAGTCCGTAGTGCGCCCCCGAGAGCGTGGGGTCGAGCTCGAGCGCCTTCCGGTAAGCCCGGATCGCCTCCTCGAGTCGTCCCACCCGCGAGAGGGCGATCGCCATGTTCTGTAGGATCTTGAGGTCGTCGGGTCGCTCGCGCAGGGCGAGCCGATAGCTCGTCACCGCCGCGTCGTAGTCCCCCTGACGCTCCAAGACCAGCGCCTCGTTGAGATAGTCGAGACGCTGCCGGTGCTGTTTCTGTGCAGACTCGGAGCGGCCGCCGAAGAGGCGGTCCCAGAAAGACATGGCGTCTCGGTTCAGCGGGGTATTCAGGTCAAGGTAAGGATGCATCCGGGGGCCAGCAACCGCGATTCCGCGCGCGGGGCCCGCGGGGTAGGTTGCGGTCACCCGTCTCACTCCGCCCAGGATCCCACGATGCCACCGCGCCGCTCGGCCTCCGTCTCGCCCCGCGAGACGATGCACGTCGACTGGCCCCTCTTCGGGGAGCTCTCGCGAGCGCTCGCCCTCAAAGTGTCGCGTGAGTTCGACCCCGAGGTCGTCGTGGGTGTGGCGACTGCCGGCGTGGTGCCGGGCGCGGTGGTAGCGGCGATGCTCGACCGCCCCTTCCACTCGATCATCGTGAGTCGGCGCTATCGCGCCGCGACGATCCGCGATACGCCGGCCGTCCTCTCGGCGGCGCCCTCCGAGGTCCTCGGCCGGCGCGTACTCATCGTCGACGAGACCTGCAACGCCGGCGACACGATGCGACTCGCGAAGGCGGCGATCATCAATGCCGGCTCGTCCGAAGTGCGGACGGCGGTCAGCTTCAAGACCGGCAGCTACAAGCCGGACTACTACGCTCTCGAGACGGAGAGCACGATCGTGCTCCCCTGGGACCGCGAACAGATCGTGGATGGCGAGCTGCATCCGAACCCGAAGTACGGGCCGGGGGGCGGCTACTGATCCTGCTTCAGCGCAGATCCTTCAGCGCGTGCTCGTAGCCGATCCCTTCGGTGAGCCGCTGGTAGACGTGGCCGATCACCTCCGGGCTCCCGAGGATGAAGCGGCAACTCGTTGACCCGGAGGTCCGGCACTCGACCTCCATGCAGCTCAGCGATCCGTCGGCCACCCGTCCGAAGAAGTCGGCGAGCATCCCGGCCGAGTAGTAGCAGGAAGGGTAGGGCATGCCGGCGGCGGGATCGGCCTCGGCCCAATCCTCGGAATCGAGCGCGACGACCGTATCGGCCACGGTGCTCACCGCGACGGTGCCCCAACCCGAGTCGGCGAAGAATCGTGCGGCCGCCTCCTTGAAGCGCTCGTACGTCACCGATTCCGGGGCCGGCAACTCGTTCGCGGCGCACCAATCGCGAAAGGCGGCGAAGACCGACTCGCCGCCGGCGTAGCCGGACTCCTGCATCACCTTGGCGAACCCGTCCCCGAGGTCGCGCACGAGAGCGGCGCGGAGGGCACGGATGGAGGCGTGGGGAATCGCCGAGTGCGACGTCGGGCTCACCGTGCGTGGACTCATAGTGACGTCAAAGAAGGGTCAGTCGCCCAAGCGGCGCAAGAGTTCGGCTTCATCGATCACCTCTACCCCAAGCTCCTTCGCCTTGTCGAGCTTGCTCCCGGTCTCCTCGCCGGCGACGAGGATGTCGGTCGCCTTGGAGACCGAGCTCGTGACTTTGCCGCCCGCAGCCTCGATCCGTTCGGTCGCCTGCGGGCGCGAGAGGGTGGGGAGGGTCCCGGTGAGGACGATCTTCTTCCCCTTGAACGCACCATCGGCGGCCGCGGCGCGCGGTTCATCCATCCGCACGCCGGCACTCGCGAGGCGCGCGATGACCTCCTTGGCGACCGGATCGGCGAGGAAGCCGTGCACCGACTCGGCCATCGTCCGACCGACGCCGTGCAGCGCTTCGATCCCTTCCACCGACGCGGCCTGTAGTGCTTCCATCCTACCGAAGCTGCGCGCCAGCAGCCTGGCGCTCTCCGCCCCAACGTGGCGGATGCCGATGGCATTGAGGAGGCGCGAGAGCGGTTGCTGGCGCGACGCGTCGATCGCCGCGACGAGCTGCTCGGCGCTCCGTTCGGCGAACCGCTCGAGCGACGCGATGCCGGCGGCGTCGAGGGAATAGAGGTCGGCGGCGTCCTTCACCATCCCGGCGGCGATCAACTGCTCGAGCCGCTGGTAGCTCAGGCCGCGGATGTCCATCGCGTCGCGCGAGGTGAAATGCGCCAGGGCCTCGATCCGCCGGCCGGCGCAGCCGACATTCGGGCAGTAGATCGCGACCTCCTCCTCGTCGCGTTCGGCGGCGGTGCCGCAGATCGGGCAATGCGTCGGCGCCTTCACCTCCCGTTCCGTGCCGGTCCGCCGCTCAGGCACGGGGCCGAGGATCTGCGGGATCACCTCGCCGGCGCGCTTCACCTGAACCGTGTCGCCGATGCGGAGGTCCTTCTCGGCGACCAGGTCGAAGTTGTGGAGCGTGGCGTAGTTGATCGTCGCGCCACCGACCTCGACCGGGGCGAGCACGGCGCGCGGCGTGAGGGCGCCGGTGCGCCCCACCTGCACCTCGATGTCGAGCAGGGTCGTCTCGGCGATGTCGGGCGCGAACTTGCGAGCGACCGCCCATCGCGGCACGCGGCCGCCGACGACCCCGAGCTCTGACTGGAGCGCGAGTCGGTTCACCTTCACCACGCCGCCGTCGATCGCGAACGGGAGTGTGGCGCGCACGCTGGCCTCGAGCTCGCGCGCCCACGCATGCACTGCCGCCAGGTCAGCGCAGCGGCGCCGGTGCGGCGCGACGGGGATCCCCCATCCGGTGAGGCTCTCGAGCAGTTCCCATTGCGTGGCAAAGGGGAGCGACGGCGCACCGGGAACGGCGAAGGCATAGCCGCAGAATCGGAGGGGCTTCTTCGCCGTCTCGCGCGGGTCCTTCTGGCGGAGCGCGCCGGCTGCGGAGTTGCGCGGATTCGCGAAGACCTCCTCACCTGCCTTCACGCGATCCTGGTTCAATCGCTCGAATCCGTCGAAGGTCATGAAGACCTCGCCGCGGATCTCGATCAGCTCGGGATGCCCGTCGCCGGAGAGATGTCGCGGGATGTCGGCGATCGTGCGGACGTTCGCGGTGACGTCCTCACCGACCGAGCCGTTCCCGCGCGTTGCGCCGGTCACGAGCTTGCCCGCCTTGTACGTGAGTGACACCGCGGCGCCGTCGATCTTGAGTTCGCAGCAGAAGCCGTCGGTGTCGACGGCGTCGCCGGTCAGCTTGCGGAGCCGCGCCTCCCACTCGCCGAGTTCCCCCTCGTCGAAGGCGTTGTCGAGCGAGGCCATCGGCACCAGGTGGTGGTGCTTCGTGAGGTGGCTCTCGCCGACATCGGCGCCGACGCGCGCGGTGGGGGAATCGGCGTCGCGGACCGCGGGATGGTCGCGCTCCAGCGCTTGCAACTCGCGGAACAGCTTGTCGTACGCGGCGTCGCTGAGCGAAGGCTTGTCGAGGACGTAGTACTCGTGCGCCGCCCGTTCGATCAGGCGGCGCAGCTCAGCCGCACGTTCGGCGGGACGACTCAGTCGGCCGGAGCCTCGCCGGCGTCGCGGCCGGCGTCGGAGAGCCCGCCCTGCAGGAGGAAGTTCTCAACGAAGAACAGCCCCGGTTCCCCGGCGCGCTTCACCATCCGGAGGAGGGTGTCCATCGAGGAGACCTCCTCGCGCTGCTCGATCACGAACCACTCGAGCGCGTTCTTCGAGAGGTGGTCCTTCTCCTTGAGGGCCAAGTCGACGATCGCGTTGATCTGCTTCGTGACGCGGATCTCCGACTCGAGGGCGACCTTCACCGCGTCGGCGGCGCCCTTGAACGAGGCCTTGGGTGCCGGGATCTCGGGGATGCGGACGGTCCCGCCGGCGTCGAGGATGTACTTCACGAAGCGGAGGGAGTGTGCTCGCTCCTCGCTCGCCTGCTTGAAGAAGTGCTCGGAGAGCGCGGGGAGGCCCTCGCCGTCGAAGTAGGCCGCGATCGCGACGTAGAGATTGCAGGCCGAGAGCTCGTTCCCCACCTGCTGGTTCATCGCCGCGTTCATCGCCTTCGAGATCTGCATCGGGTCTCCGGAAATGGGGGTCCGCGCGTGCGCGTCAGGTGCCGGCGGCGCGTGGACCGATATCTTTCGCTGTAACGTTGGCGGAGGGTGCGAGGTGGGTCAATGAGGGTGGTCGAGCTCATCGAGCGGAAGCGCGACGGCGGCCGGATCACTCCCGACGAGTGGCGCAAGCTGATGTCCGACTATGCGGTCGGGCAGGTCCCCGACTACCAGATCGCGGCGCTCGCGATGGCGGTCTTCTTCCGCGGGATGGACGACGGGGAGACCGAGGCGTTGACCCGGGCGATGCTCGAGAGCGGCAGCCGACTCGATCTCGCTCACCTCAAGCAACCCCGCGTTGACAAGCACTCGACCGGTGGCGTGGGGGACAAGGTCTCGATCATCCTCGCTCCCCTCGTCGCGTCGTGCGGGATCGCGGTACCGATGATGTCCGGGCGCGGCCTCGGCCACACCGGTGGTACGCTCGACAAGCTCGAGAGCATCCCCGGCTTCCGCACCGGACTTACCCTTGCCGAGGCGAAGCGGCAGGTCGAGCAACTCGGCTGCGTGCTGATCGGCCAGACCTCGGAGATCGCCCCGGCCGACCGCCGGTTCTACTCCCTGCGCGATGCGACGGCGACGGTGGAGGCGATCCCGCTCATCGCCGCGAGCATCATGAGCAAGAAACTCGCCGAGGGACTCACCGGACTCGTGCTCGACGTGAAGACGGGAGCCGGGGCCTTCATGACGCGGCTCGAAGATGCCGTCGCGCTGGCGCGCACGATGATCGCGCTCGGTGAGCGGTACGGCTGCCAGACGGTCGCGTTACTCACCGATATGGATGCACCGCTTGGCATCGCGTGCGGCAACGCGGTCGAGATCGTCGAGTCGATCGAGGTGATGCGCGGAGGCGGTCCTCCGGACCTGCGCGAGGTGACGCTGGCCCTCGCGGCCGAGATGCTCGTCGTGGCGGGTATCGCTCCGACGCTGGCCGCGGCCCGCTCGCAGGCGATCGCCGCACTCGACGGGGGCGCGGCGCTCGCCAAGTTCCGTGCGATCGTGCAGGCGCAGGGCGGTCATCCAGGGGTCGCCGATGACCCCGGGAAGCATCTCGCGACTGCGCCCCTGCGCGCGCAGGTATCGTCCGCGCGCGACGGCATCGTTCAGCGCGTCGAACCGCGGGTGATCGGCCGCGCGATCACGACCCTGGGCGGCGGTCGGACGCGGATCGACGATGACGTGGACCACGCGGTGGGCGTGCTCGTCCACGCGAAGCCGGGGCACCGGGTGCATCGCGGCGACGTGCTCGCGACCGTCCTCGCGCGCGACGCCGCGACGATGCACGCGGGGAGTTCGGAGATCGCGTTGGCGATCGTGCTCGGCGACTCCGCCCCGCCCGCGCGACCCCTCGTCTCGCACCGGGTGACGGCGAAGGGGGTGGAAGTCCTCACCACAGCGGGTGCAAGTTAGAGCCCATGAACTTCGAGAAGCTGGCCGCCCTTGGGGCGCTGGGAGTTGCCGCCGGCGCGATGCTCGCCTGGCTGGGATTCGTCTACTTCATCCGGCCCGTCGCGAGTGGCGGGATGGACGCGCGGGGCTGGTTCGCCGCGAGTGCCGCAGCGTTCGTGGTCTTCGCGCTCCTGGCCGCTGCGCACGCGTGGTTCGGCGTGCAGCTCAAGCGGGGCCCGGAGTCGATCCGGGGTTAGTGCCCGCTCAGCGCCCGGTTAGCGCGGGCGCTGCGGATGCCAGCTCACTCCGATCGTCGCGCGCGTCGTCCGGGCGCCGACCGAGAAGTTGCCGGCCGTCACGCTCCCGATCTTCTCATCCGAGATCGTGCCGAACGATCCGTGGCCGGTGACCGTCACGGCGAAAGTGTGGCTCACGAAGACCGAGGTCCCGAGCCCCAACGTGATGAACGAACCGCTGAAGCCGTGCTTCTCCACGGCGGGAAAGACGGGACGCTCGCCTGAGATCTTCACGAGTCCGCCCCCGGCGTCGAGGAACCCCACGACCTCGACGCGACCAAACCGCATCGGCCTGAGCGAGGGACGGACGAGCAGTTCGGCGTGATAGAGGTGATACGCCGAGCCCGGTTCGATCGTGAGGTCGGTGACGGTGAGATCGCCGAGCATCGTGAGACGGGTGGTGAGGCCATAGCCGACCGCGGCGCCGAATCCGGTGCCGGTGAGCCGCTCCCCGTCGGTGATGTCGTTGCTGGTGAAGCTCGCGAAGGCGAGCGGCGAGATGGTGGCGAAGATCCCACCGCGCACCGGTGGCTTCTCGACCGGGAAGGGGTTGTCCTGGGCCGCGAGCGCGACCGGCGCCGCCACGAGGGCGGCGAGAAGGAGGCGCCTCACGGGTGCCCCAAGCTCAGATGTCGAGATTCGAGACGAACTTCGCGTTCGTCTCGATGAAGATGCGGCGCGGTTCGACCTCGTCGCCCATCAGCGTCTGGAACATCTCGTTGGCCTGGAAGGCGTCGTCCATCGTCACCTTGAGGATCGTCCGCGTCTCGGGGTCCATCGTCGTCTTCCAGAGCTGGTCGGGATTCATCTCGCCGAGGCCCTTGTAGCGCTGGACCATCAGGTTCACCGCCTTCGTGCCGTCCCCATTCCCCATCCGTGCGGCGATGGCGTCGCGCTCCGCGAGGTCGTAGGCGTAGTACTCCTCCTTCCCCTTGGCGACGCGAA
>JANNKK010000024.1:0-26535 GCA_031396245.1 Gemmatimonadaceae bacterium | reverse complement strand
GCGGCGTCGGCGAGGGAGGCCTTGTTGCCGGCCAGCAGGTAGAGCACCGCCATCCGGATGGCGACGCCGTTCGTCACCTGCGGGAGGATCACGCTGTGCGGCCCGTCGGCCACGTCGGAGTCGATCTCAACGCCGCGGTTCATCGGGCCGGGGTGGAGGATGAGGAGTTCGCGTTTGGCGTGCGCGAGTCGCGCGCGGGTGACGCCGAACACGCGATTGTACTCGCGGAGCGAGGGGATGTAGCCGCCCTGCATCCTCTCGAGCTGGAGCCGCAGGATGTTGAGCGCATCGGCCCACTCGATCGCGGCCTCGATGCGGTCGAAGACGCGCACGCCGAGTTCGCGGATCGCCCCGGGGAGTAGCGAGCGCGGGCCGCAGACGGCGACCTCGGCGCCCATCGCCTGCAGGCCCCAGATGTTCGACCGGGCGACACGGGAATGCAGCACGTCACCGACGATGCAGACCCGGCGCCCCTCGAGGGAGCCGAGTTTGTCGCGCAGGGTGAGGAGATCCAAGAGAGCCTGCGTCGGATGCTCGCAGGTGCCGTCGCCGGCGTTGATCACGTTCGACTCGATCCGTTCGGCGAGGAAGCGGGCGGCGCCGGACCCCGGGTGGCGGACGACGACCATGTCGATCCGCATCGCCTCGAGGTTCCGCGCGGTGTCGACGAGGGTCTCCCCCTTGGAGACGCTGGAGATGGCGGTGGCGACGTTGACGGTGTCGGCCGACATCCGCTTCTCGGCGAACTCGAAGGAGATGCGGGTGCGGGTCGAGGGCTCGAAAAAGAGGTTCACGACCGTCATCCCGCGGAGGGTCGGCACCTTCTTGATCGTGCGTTCGGAGATCTCCTTCAGCGGTTCAGCGACATCGAGGATGGTGGTGATCTGCTCGCGAGAGAGACCGGCGAGACCCAGCAGGTCCTTCCCGAGGGTCGGCGTCACGTCGGCGTGACCCGGACCGCGTCGAGGACGACGACTTCGTCGCGGCCGTCGAGCGCCGGCACGAAGACGTCCACCCGCCCCTCGCGCGGGACATCGAGCTTCTTCCCCACCACGTCGGGTTGGATGGGGAGCTCGCGGCCGCCGCGGTCGACCAGGACCGCGAGCATGATCCGCGAGGGGCGGCCGAAGTCGGCGAGCTCGTCGAGGGCGGCGCGGATCGTCCGGCCGGTGAAGAGCACGTCATCGACGATCACCACGACCTGTCCCTGGAGGTCGGAGGGGAGGTGCGTCTTGCCTACGACGGGGCGCGGGCCCACGGTCTGGAGGTCGTCGCGGTAGAGCGTGATGTCGAGGGCGCCGCGCGGGATGTCGACCGACTCGCGCTCGCGGATCACGTCGGCGATGCGCTCGGCGATCTGGACGCCGCGGCGCTGGATGCCGACGAGGACGAGGCCGTCGGTGCCGTCATTGAGTTCGAGGATCTCGTCCGCCATACGGGAGATCGTGCGCGCGACGGCGCGGGCGTTCAGCACGACGGTTGGGGTGGCGGACATCCTCAGCAATATGGCCGCGCTCCCGGGATAACGGGAGCGGCGGGGAGAGCGTTCCTAGGCGGCGTGCGGGGTGCGGTCGGCCTTCGCGTGCCGACGAGCGAGGTACACCTTCTCGCGGCCGGGACCGAGCGCGTCGGTCGTGACGGGGCGGCTGATCACCCCGATGAGGCGGCCGTGCTCGTCGTACACCTGCACCTGCTTCTCTGAGATCCTGGTCACTTTGGTTTCCATTGGGCTCCTCCTGCGTTCACGTGGTCAGACACCAGGTGGCGCGGGAAGGTTTGCTGGTTCACATATCGCTGACGTCACGCGGAGGTTCCGGCATTGTCGCGAAGGGCGGCCCGTATTCACACGAAGACACGATGGCACGAAGCGCGGCCTCGAAGCACTGCAACGGCCAAAGCCGAACGAGGGGAACGACAGCTTGTCACGCCGTCGCTCCCCCCGTTCTTGCCGTTCTTGGGGTCGTAGTCTTCGTGTTCTTCGTGTCTTCGTGGTGAGCCGCGGTTCTTCGGGCGCTCGCAGTACACGGACGGGGTGGGATTCGAACCCACGGTACGCTTTCACGCACACACGCTTTCCAGGCGTGCGCCTTAAACCACTCGGCCACCCGTCCCTCAGACCCCCAAACGACGACGCGCGGGGCAAGCCAGCGCGTCGGACCAGCCAACCACGGACAGAGTGAGATTCGAACTCACGATACCGTTGCCGGTATGCCAGTTTTCGAGACTGGTGCCTTCAACCACTCGGCCATCTGTCCTGACACTGAAGACGGCGGACGTCGGACGGCGCGTCGAGGGTGGAAGTTAGTCGGGGCCGGGGGAGGGGCAAAGGCCGGCGGCGAATCAGGTGCGGCGGGCCTTGAAGAAGGTCTCCAGGAGCGCGGCGCACTCGGTCGAGCGGACGCCGCCCTGGACCTCTGGGCGATGATTCAGCTTGGGATGCCGGAGCAGGTCGTGGATCGAGCCGGCCATCCCCGCCTTGTCGTCGAAGGCGCCGAAGACCACCCGCCCCACTCGGGCGAGGACGATCGCGCCGGCGCACATCGCGCAGGGCTCGAGGGTGACGTAGAGGGTCGCCGTCGTGAGTCGGGTGTCGCCAACCGCGTACGCCGCGGCGCGGATCACGCGCATCTCGGCGTGCTGCGTGGCGTCCTTGCCCAAGATCGTCGAGTTCGCGCCGCGCGCGACGACGCTCCCGTTGTGCACGACCACGGCACCTACCGGCACCTCACCCTGCTTCGCCGCGCGTTCTGCCTCGACGAGCGCCTGCCCCATCCACCAGATGTCCTCCTCGGCGCGGGAGGCGAAGGTGACGGGACCGCTCACGACGGCACCCAGCCATACTGGAGGTCGAGGAACACGAGCAGCGCAGTCACCAGCGCCTCGGCGAACGCGGTTCGGTTCGCGGCGCTGTCACGAACGCCGGGCGAATGACACTCGATCTGCAGTGCGTCGACCGCGCCACCGACCTTCGACCCGTGGCGTTCGGTGTTGTAGCCCCCCGAGAAGTAGGATTCCCCGACGTCGGGAGCCGGATCGAACGACGAGGGCACGCTCGGGTAGCCGAGCACCTGGAGCAGCGTCCCGAGGGCGCCCGCGCCGCGGAGGAGCGCTGCGCCACTGTCACTCGAGACGGCGGCGGTATCCAGCCGCGCGATACTACTCGCGGCGACAAGGGGAGTCACGAGATCATCGGCGAGCCTCAACTGAGCGGCCGAGATCAGGTACCCGAGTTCGAGCCGCGGGATCGTGTGCGCGTGACCGTGCAGGTCGATGAGCAGGGCGTGCGGATGGACCGCACCCGCGCGCGCCTTCGCCGAATCCACCCGCAGATGGAAGAGTCTCCACATCGTGTCGAGGGGAGAGTACCCGCCGGTGGCCTCGATCTGCTCGCGATTCCCGTCGAACTTCCGTCGGTGGAGCCGATTGATGACGACGAAGGGTGAGCGACCGATGCGACGTTCGAAGGCGGCTGCGATCTCGAGCGCGAGCGCCTGGGTATTGCCGTCATTCAGGGTCTCGCACCCGGCGCAGGTTCGGTCAGGCAACCCCGCTGGGGAGAGGTCCCCGCCGTGCGGCGCGACGATGATCAGTGGGATCGTCCCGTTCGTGGCCGTGACCCATCCCGTGGGGTCGAGAGGGGGCGGTGGGAGGAGCGGTCCAGGGGGTGGATCGAGGTCTGGTGGAGCGATCGGGGCGGGCTGGCCCTCGGAGCAGAACAGTGTGAAGGGCATGAGCCCCAGGACGGCAAGCCGGCGCGTCGCCTTCATTCCGTCACGAAGACAATGTGATCCGCGTCGAAGGTCGCCTTGATGTGATCACCGTCCGCGAACCGCCCATCGAGGAGCGCCAGCGCCAGCGGATCCTGCAGCAACCGCTGGATCGCCCGCTTCAAGGGTCGCGCACCGAAAGCCGGCTCATAGCCCTCGCTGGCGACGAAGCGCTTCGCGGCGTCGTCGATCGTGAGCGTGATCTTGCGCGCCGCGAGCAGCTTGTCGAGGCGCGTGAGCTGGAGGTCGACGATATGCGCGAGTTGCTCCTCGCCGAGGGGTCGGAAGATCACGATATCATCCACGCGATTCAGGAACTCCGGCTTGAAGTGGCCGCGAAGTGCCGCCATCACGTGCGTTTCGACCAACGCCCAGTCCTTCGTCCCCTCCTCGAGGATCCGGGTCGAACCGACGTTCGACGTCATGATGATCACGACGTTGCGGAAATCCACTGTGCGGCCCTGCGAATCGGTGAGCCGGCCGTCGTCGAGGATCTGAAGGAGGATGTTGAAGACATCCGGGTGCGCCTTCTCGATCTCGTCGAAGAGGACGACGCTGTAGGGACGCCGCCGGACCGCTTCGGTGAGCTGGCCCCCTTCCTCGAAGCCGACGTAGCCCGGCGGCGCGCCGATCAGCCGCGCGACGGCGTGCTTCTCCATGTACTCCGACATATCGATCCGCACCATCGAGTGCTCGTCGTCGAAGAGGAACTCGGCGAGGGCGCGCGCGGTCTCGGTCTTCCCCACCCCGGTGGGGCCAAGGAAGATGAAGGAGCCGATCGGACGATTCGGGTCCTGCAGACCGGCGCGTGAGCGTCGCACCGCGTTCGCGACCGCGGTGACAGCCTCGGTCTGGCCGATGACGCGCTTCGCGAGCTCCTGGTCGAGCTTTGACAAGCGTTCACGCTCGGAGCCGAGCATCCGCGTCACGGGGATCCCAGTCCACGCGGCGACGATCTCGGCGATGTCCTCGGCGGTGACCTCCTCCTTGAGGAACTGGGTGCCGCCGCTCCTCTGCTCGGTCATCCGCTCCTCGACCTCCTTGAGCTGGGCCTCGAGCTTGGGCACGGTACCGTACTGGATCTCGGCCGCCTTGCCGAGCTCGCCCGCGCGGGTGACGCGCTCGACCTCGGTGCGCGCCTCGTCGATCTGTTGCTTCAGCTTGGCGACGTCGCCCAGAGCGTCCTTCTCGTTCTGCCACTGCGCCTTCATCGCGCCGCTCTGCTCGCGCAACTGGGCGAGCTGCTGCTCGATCTTCGTGCGCCGCTCGACCGTCGCCTTGTCCTTCTCCTTGGCGAGGGCCTGACGCTCGATCTCGAGCTGGACGATCCGGCGCTCGACCTCGTCGATCTCCTGCGGGAGCGAGTCGATCTCGATCCGCAGTCGCGACGCCGCCTCGTCCATCAGGTCGATCGCCTTGTCGGGGAGGAAGCGGTCGCCGATGTAGCGGTTGGAGAGCGTCGCAGCCGCCACCAGTGCGCCGTCGGTGATCCGCACGCCGTGGTGCGACTCGTAGCGCTCCTTCAGCCCGCGCAGGATCGCGATCGTGCTCTCGACACTCGGTTCACCGATGTACACCGGTTGGAAGCGGCGTTCGAGGGCCGGGTCCTTCTCGACGTGCTTCCGGTACTCGTCGAGCGTGGTCGCACCGACGACACGCAGTTCGCCGCGGGCGAGCAACGGTTTCAGCATATTGCCGGCGTCCATCGAGCCCTCGGCCTTCCCGGCGCCGACGAGGGTGTGCAACTCGTCGATGAACATCACGAACTGGCCGGCACTCGTCGTGATCTCCTTGAGCACGGCCTTCAGGCGCTCCTCGAACTCGCCTCGGAACTTCGCGCCGGCGATGAGGGCGCCCAGGTCGAGCGCGACGAGCCGCTTGTTGCGGAGCGATTCCGGCACGTCCCCATTCACGATCCGCTGGGCGAGGCCTTCGGCGATCGCGGTCTTGCCGACGCCGGGCTCGCCGATCACGACGGGATTGTTCTTGGTGCGGCGCGAGAGCACCTGAATGACGCGACGGATCTCCTCGTCGCGCCCGATGACGGGGTCGAGCTTCCCCTTGCGTGCGTCCTCGGTGAGGTCGCGGGTGAACTTCTGCAGCGCCTGATATTGGTTCTCCGGCGTCTGGTCAGTGACCCGATGCGCGCCGCGCACGATCTCGAGCGCTTCGAGCAGCGCCTTCTTGTTGACCCGCTGCGCCTTGAGGATGTTCGCCGTCTCGGCGCCCTTCACGTCCGAGAGAGCGAGGAGCAGGTGCTCGGTGGAGACGTACTCGTCGCCGAGGGCCTTGGCCTCCTTCTCGGCCGAATCAAGGACGGCGGTCAACTCGCGCGAGAGACCCGGCTGCGCATCGCTCTGCTTCGGATAGCGGGCGATCTCGCGGTCGAGCGCCTCGCGGAGCCCAGGGACGTTCACGGCAAGCTTCTGCAGGATCGGCACGACGATCCC
Source organism: Gemmatimonadaceae bacterium (assembly GCA_031396245.1). Lineage (GTDB taxonomy): Bacteria > Gemmatimonadota > Gemmatimonadetes > Gemmatimonadales > Gemmatimonadaceae > Pseudogemmatithrix. The sequence goes on along the minus strand of JANNKK010000024.1, from coordinate 20,318 downwards.
CTCATCCTGCCCGATCAGGGCGTGGAGGAGGTGGGTGTCGTGCGTCTGCGGATTGCCGTTCCGGCGCGCGAGGCTGATCCCGTCAGTGAGGGCTTCTTGGGACTTTACGGTGAGGCGGTCGGGGTTCAACACTTGAACGGCAGATGGGAGATGGGAGAGGGGAGCTGTACGGTCACGACGACTGCGCTCTCGAGGCATTCATCGCACGAACTGCTCCCCTTCAGCTACGCCGGAATGGCAAGTGAAGTGTCGCTTGCGGCGCGATGGCCCGCCGATTCGTCGGTACAGGTCAGGGTTCCTCGGGCACCGTGTCAAAGGTGCGGCCATCGGCGGAGCGGCGCGAGATGCGGCGACGATCGCACCACTCGAGGAAGGGGATGAGCCACTTCCGCGTGAGGCCCAGGGGCTCCCGGAGGTCGGACGGCGAGTAGATGCGGCCGGGCTTCACATGGGCGCGGAGCTTCGCGAGCAGCGAGAGCACGCCTTCCCGCGCGAACCACCAGTCCATCGCGATCCCCACGACCGAGCCCTCCTTCTCGAGGAGTTTGAGCAGTGCCTGAGTCTCCGGGCCGAACGCGGCCGTCAGTTCGGCAAGGCTCGGGGGGCCCGTGCCGGCGATGCGCAGGGCATCGAGGAGTCGCGCCTTGGCATCGCTCGCCCCCGCCCCCGCGCCGGGTGCGAATCCCGGCGCGGCGATCGAGGCGCCGTGCACCACGATCAATCCCGCACGCTCGGCCCGACGGATCACCTCGTCGGCGAGCTCGCTGATCGGCGTGAGGAGGGTTCGCGCCGCCTGTCGGTCGAGGCCGGCCTGCAGCGGTGTGTCGCGATGCGCCGCCTCGACGAGCGCGAGCAAGCGGCGACGCATCCCATCGAGCACGCTCGTGGCCACGAGCCGATCCCCGAGCGCCACGTGCTTCGGTGCATCGCGGAGGAATCGTTCGACCTGCGAGGGGCGCAACCCGAGCCGCACCGTGAGCGAGGAGCGCGCGACGCCGGCACCGCCGGCCTCATCGAGCATCCACTGGAATCGCTCGGCGATCGTGGCACCAGCAGCAGGCCAGGGTTTCGAGCGCGGACCTGGCGGAAGTGGATCAGTGATCGTTCCGCCGCCGAGCGTTGTCTGGGTCGCACCGCCACGGAGGACCCATCGGTCCCCTGCCCGCGCGACGACCGGGGCGTCGAGGATGAGCCGCACCGGCCGCGTCGTCCCCGCCGCGACCGGTCCACCACGCGCGACCACGCGCACTCCGACGTCGGCGGTGCCGAGGTGGAAGCGCAGCCAGCGCTTCGCGCCGATCGCGGGCGAGGTCGGCGAGATGGTGAGGTCGGCGCGCAGCACGCGAGTCGCGGCCCATGGATCAGCGGGATCGACAATGACGGTGTCGTGCGCGACCTCCTCACGATCGACCCCGACGAGGGCGAGCGCGACGCGCGCACCCGCGCCGGCGGTCGCGACGCCCTCCCCATGCGACTCGACACTGCGCACGCGAGCGGTCCGGTCGATCGGCAGGAGTCGGACCGATCGGTCGCGGCCGACCGTCCCGCTCCACGCGGTCCCGGTCACCACCGTGCCCGCTCCCGCGACCGAGAAGACGCGATCGACTGGCATCCGCCAGATGTCATCACCTTCGCGCGCCGGCAACGCACGCGCCGCATCGGCGATCGCGGCACGCAGCGCGTCCATCCCGACGCCGGTGCGCGCCGACACCGCGATGATCGGCGCATCAGCGAGGGCCGAACCGGCGAGCGCCGCGCGCACGTCCTCGCTGACCAGTGCAAGCAACTCATCGTCGACGAGGTCGCGCTTCGAGAGGACGACGATCCCGCCGCCCACGTCGAGGAGTGAGAGGATCGCGAGATGTTCGCGTGTCTGCGGCATCACCCCATCGTCGGCGGCGATCACGAGGAGGGCCATGTCGATGCCGGTGGCGCCGGCGAGCATCGTTCGCACGAAGGCCTCGTGCCCCGGTACGTCGACCACGCCGATCGTCCCGACCCCTTCGAGCCGCAGCGGGGCGAAGCCGAGCGCGATCGTGATACCGCGCCGCTTCTCCTCGGGGAGGCGATCGGTGTCGACGCCGGTGAGGGCACGCACGAGCTCGGTCTTTCCGTGGTCGATGTGTCCCGCGGTCCCGAGGATCATCGCTCCGCGCCCTCCCAGTTGACCCACGCGCGGAGCGGCCGCTTCCCGTCGGTCAGGTGCTCCTCGAGGAACTCCCGCACGAGCCGCTGGTGGGCGCGGCGCGTCGGCGTGTCGAGGGGCGGCGTGTCGAGCCCGGCGGTCCAGGCGATCAGCGTGCGGCGTGCCTCAGCCGGCAGGGCGCGCGCGCCGGGCGCGAGCGCAGCGCAGGTGCGGCAGAGCGCCCCACCCGTACGGTGCGAGAACTTCACGACCTCATCCTCATCGAGGGCGCGATGACAGGAGGCGCAGTCGGTGAGCTGCGGGGCGAAGCCGAGTTCGTCGACGAGTCGCCACGCCGTCGCGAGAGTGCGATCGGCGACGACGTCGGCATCGCACTTGACGATCGCCTCGAGCCCGGCGGCGAGCACGTCGTGGATCGCGCCATTGGCATCCTCGGGGCCGAAGCGCAGGCAGAGTTCGGCCAATGCCGCCGACGCGTTGAAGCGATCGAGCGACGCCGCGAGCCCCGGTCGCGCGCGGGTCGCGTCGAAAGCCGTGAGGGTCTGCAGGTCGCGCATCGGATCCATCGAGAGGTGCGCGACGCCGCTCGTGAAGAGGTCGAGTCCCTGGCCGAAGCGACTGCGCGGCCGCTTGGCGCCGCGGGCGATCGCACTCACGACGCCGGCATCGCGCGTCGCGAGCCGCACGATCCGCGAAGTCTCGCGGTAGTCGAAGCCGTGAAGGACGATCGCCTCGGTCTGGATCACACCTGCAAGTTAAGGCGGCGGGTGGCGACGAGGCCTCAGCGACTCCCACGACGGCGGAGGGGCACCAGCACTGGGGCCCCGACCGCCGGATCCCGCGTCACGATGAGCGGCCACTCGTAGACCCGCTCGAGGATCTCCCCGCGCATAACCTCCTCGGGCGTGCCCGACGCGGCGACCGCTCCGCGGTGGAGCAAGACGATCCGATCGGCGAATCGCGCGACGAGATTCAACTGGTGACTCACGAGCAGCACCGCCTGCCCTTCGCGCGCGAGCGCATCGAGGAGCTCGAAGACCGCCATCTCGTGCGCGACATCGAGGAAGGTGGTCGGCTCATCGAGGACGAGCGCCCGTCCTCCCTGCGCCAACGCGCGCGCGATCCGCACGCGCTGCCATTCCCCGCCCGAGAGCTCGTCGGTGCGCCGCTCCAGGAAGTCCGCTACGTCGGCGCGCGCCACCGCACGCTCGATCGCCGCGCGATCCTCGGGGCTGTTCACCGAGAACGCACCGCCGTGCGGGAATCGGCCCAACGCGATGAAGTCGCGCACGGTCAGCGGGAAGACAGGCTCCTCGCGCTGTGGGACCACGGCCATTGCCTTCGCCACATCGCGTCGCGGGATGCCGCTGAGTCCGACGCCATCAAGATCGAGCGTGCCGCGGGTCGGCATCAGTCGGCCCAGCAGCGCGCGGACGATCGTGCTCTTTCCCGATCCGTTGGGACCGACGATCGCCGTCACCTTCCCCGCCGGCACCTCGAAGGCGACCTCACGCACGGCCGCCTCGCGCGCCCCCGGGTACCGGAGCTCGAGCCCTTCGGCGCGGATCATCGCACGCTCCGGAGGCGCCAGAGGAAGAAGGGCACGCCGACGAGCGCCGTCACCGCGCCGAGTGGGAGCTCGGAGGGTCTGAGCGCAGTGCGCGCGAGCGCATCGGCGATGACGACGAGCGTGCCGCCGGCGAGCGCCGACGCGACGACCGTCGCTCGCGTGGTGCGCGTGCCGAGGGCGCGGGCGATCGCGGGGACCACGAGCCCCACGAAGCCGATCAATCCCGCGCCGGCGACGGTCGCCGCGGCGAGCAGCGACGCGGTGATATAGACGCGCCGCGTCGTCCGCTCGACGTCGATCCCGAGCGAGGCCGCGGCCTCCTCCCCGAGACTCAGCACGTCGATCTCACGGCCCCACCACCCGAGCAGTGCGACGCCGATTGCGACGTAGATCGCGATCCAGACCACACCGCGCCATTGTGCGTCGCCCAGCGAACCCATCATCCACCAGAGCGCGCCCCGCACGGTGTTCTCCGATGCGCGCGCGAGCGCGACCATGATCACCGCGGTGCAGAAGGCGCCGATCACGACGCCGGCCATCAGGAGGATCCTGGGATCCGACCTGCCGCCGGCCGCGCGCGCCACTAGGAGGACGAGCATCACCGCAAGCGTCGCTCCGGCGAACGCCGAGAGGGGCACGAGTGCGGGCGAGGCGACGCCGAGGACGACGGCGAGCACCGCGCCGACCGCCGCACCTCCCGAGACTCCGAGGAGGTAGGGCTCGGCGAGCGGATTCCTGAGCGTCGCCTGGAGCGCCGTGCCGCTGGCCGCGAGCCCGGCACCGACGACGACGCCGAGGACCACGCGTGGGAGTCGGAGACCTTGCACGATCGCGACTGCGGTCGGATCCCCCTGCCCGAGAAAGGCGCGCCAGACCTCCACCCATCCCAGCGGCACCGAGCCGACCGAGAGCGCGATTGTGACCGCCAGTGCGAGGGCCGCTGCCAGGATGACCCAACGAAAGGCAGTCACCGAATGGAGTCGCCAAGGATGAGCGCGCGGAGATGCCGCGCCGCTTCGCCCATCCGGACGCCGGGGCGTCCGACGAGCGTGGTGTCGACGACGAGCACGCGCCCCTCGCGCACGGCACGGATCGTGGCCCAACCCGGACTCTTGCGGATCCGTTCGGCGGCCAGGGGCCCGGCGAGGATCACGTCGGGATCGCGGCGTGCGACCTCCTCGAGTGAGACCTGCGGCGAGGGAGCCGTGGCATCACCGAAGGCGTTGCCCACCCCGGCGACGCCGAGGAGTTCACTCAGGTAGCTCCCGCCACCGATCGTCATGAGCGGGGAATCCCACACGTGCCAGAAGGCGGTGACGCGCGTTGTGGTGTCACGGCGTGCCCGAACGGCGTCGAGACTCGCGGTGACGCTATCCACCACCCGCGTCGCGACCGCGCGGTCGCCGATCGCGGCGCCGAGGACGGAGGCCACGCGCGCGAGGTCGGCGATGTGGTCGGTGCGGATCGCGATCGTCCGCACGCCCGCCCGGCGGAGCTGATCGTGCGCCGCGCGATTCGACGACGTCGCGTAGAGGACGACCAGGTCGGGACGTTGCCCGAGGACCGCCTCGACGTTGGGTCCCATCCCGTCGCCGACATCGGTCACTTCGCGCGCGGCCGGCGGGTAGAGATCCCAGTGGGTGCGGCCGACGACGCGATCCCCTGCCCCGAGGGCGAAGAGGAGTTCGGTGGTCACGGGGTTGAGTGAGACGATGCGCTCCGCCGGCACATCGAACCGGAGTGTGTCCCCGAAGTCATCGACGACCGTGGAGTCCCTCGACTCGCCGCGAGTGCCGCACGCCGCGACCAGGACCGCGGTGAGCGACGCGACGATCGAGCGAATGCGGGATCCGGACATACGAGAGGCTCCTGCCGTGATGGAGGAGCCTCGATGCACGCGGCGGGTCCCAGATTCGATCGGACTCACGCCAGCGCCACCGACCCTCCCCCGAGGATCTTGAGTGTGGCGCGAACGTGAGTCGTCTCCTGGCTCCGGGCCGTCCAGCTCGCCTTCCCGACCCCCTCAGGAGTCAGTGGCGGAACCGAGTGGACGTCGACACATCCTTGCCCGTTACAGTGGCGGGGCCGCGCCGGCATCTCACCGGCTTCCGTGTCCCGCGTTCGCCTTCGATTGTGAGGGCGAAGCTAGGCCAGCCCATCGCGCTTGGCAAGCGCGTCGGAGAGTCGGCCCTTGAGATGCGCGCGTTCGAGATAATGCTCGGCGCGCTGCTCCTCGGACGGGGCCGCGATCGACTCGAATCGCGTGTCGAGCGCGGCGATCTCGAGGGCGAGCGCCTCCGGATCGACGGTCCGTCGCGAGGCGAAGGCGGCGGGCCCGCCACGCAGGAAGGCCGCGCCGAGTCCCAGGAGCATCGCCGCGCCGACGGCGGTCACGACGAGCATCAGGCGGAGTCTGCTCGTCACGCCCTTCCCCGGCGTGGTCACGGTGAAGGTCTGCGCGCCAGCGACATCCTGGGCGAGGAAACGGCGGAAGGGACGCCCTTCGACGGAGACCGGATCGACGGCGGTGAGTCCCGCGCCCGTCGCATCGCCGCGTGGGTCCTCGACCAGCACCTCGAGGACCGGCAGTGGCGACTCGACGAGGACCTCGATGGTGCCGTCCCCGAGCGGGACGTCGTAGAAGAAGGAGACCCGCTTGACGCCAGGCGAGAGTGGCGCCGTGACTTGGACGCGTCCGTTCCGCACGCGCACGGCGTCGGGTGACACATCGCCCTCGCCGGCGGTCACCGACGAGATGCCGGAGGGAAGAGGCGCGTCAAAGGTGAAGCCCTCAGGTCCATTCGCGACACGCGTGAGCGTCGTGTCGTTCGAGATCTCGTAGACCTCGATGATGGTGCGCACCTGCCCGGTGTCGGGAGCGGTCACGATCAGGTGCCGGGCCATCGGCGTGATCCGGATCGGTCGGCTCGTCGTATCGAAGACGACGAGTTCGGCGGAGTCGCCGCTGGGCGTGCCCTCGCGCGTCGGCGTCGTGAAGTACGCCACGCCGCCGCGGCTCGTCGAGACGAAGTAGAGCGCCGCCGAGTCGCCGGTGGTCGCGTAGCTGAAGCGATAGCCGCCATCGCGCCGCGTGACCATCGAGTCGAGTGGCCCCGCCCTCTCCGGTGCGACACGGTGGAGCACCACCGTCGTTCCGGCGACGGGCAGGGTCGCCGTCGCGGTCGGGCGGACCACCCGTCCTTCGATCGCGCGCGTACCTCCCTGCGCTCGAGCCATCGATGGCGCGAAGAGTCCCGTCACGAGGAGCGCGCCGGCCAGCGCGCGCGAGGGCGACCGCACCGGACGCCTAGAGTGAGAAACGGCCGAAGTCCTCTGGCCGCAGCTGCGCGAGGTGGCGCTTGAGCTCGTCGGCCGAGAGGTGGTCGTCCTCGCCGACCGGCGTGAGTCCACCGGGTTCCTTCGACGCTTCCTCTTCGTCATCGGTGAAGAGCGCCTCAGCGCAGAAGATCGGTGCCTCGAGGCGCAGGGCGATCGCGATCGCGTCGGAAGGGCGCGCATCGACGACGACAGCGTGACCGCTCCGCGTGAAATGGAGTTCGGCGTGGTAGGTGCCGTCGACCACCTTCGTGACCTGCGCCCGCCGCAGCAACCCCCCCAGCCCAAGGATCACCTGCTGGGCGAGATCGTGCGTCATCGGCCGTTCGCGCTTCACACCATTCAGTTGCGCCGCGATCGACTCCGCTTCGGGACGGCCGATCCAGATCGGGAGCACGCGCTCCCCGCCCTTCTCCTCGAGCACCACGACGAACGCCTGCGAGGAGGCGTCGAGCCCGAGCCGCGAGACGGTGACCTCGACCACGCCCCGGGCCCCCGCCGCTCAGCCGCCGCGCACGGCGCGGCGCAGCTCAGCGACCCTGTTCGTCCGCTCCCACGTGAAGAGCGAGACCTTCTTGCCGAGCCGCTCGGTCTTCGTCGGTGTGCGGCCGAAGTGGCCGTAGGCCGCCGTCGGACCGTAGATCGGCTTGCGCAGGTCGAGCGCCGCGATGATCCCCTTGGGCGTCAGGTCGAAGCAGGCCTGCACGGCCTTCATGATCACGCGCTCGTCGACGCTGCCGGTGCCGAAGGTGTCGACCATCACCGAGACCGGCTCGGCGACGCCGATCGCGTAAGCGAGCTGCACCTCGCACTTCGAGGCGAGCTTGGCGGCGACGATGTTCTTCGCGACCCAGCGCGCCGCGTAGGCGGCGGAGCGGTCGACCTTCGACGGGTCCTTCCCCGAGAACGCACCGCCGCCGTGGCGCCCCATCCCGCCGTAGGTGTCGACGATGATCTTGCGGCCGGTGAGCCCCGCGTCGCCGTGCGGTCCGCCGACGACGAATCGTCCGGTCGGATTGATGTGCAACTTCATCCGCTTCGCGCGCAGCGCGGGCGGGATCGTCGCCTCGATGATGTCGCGCTTGACCGCCGCGTGGATCGCCTTGTTCCCGACCTTGTCCGAGTGCTGCGTCGAGATCACGACGGTGTCCACCTCGACGGGGCGGCCATTCTCGTAGACCACCGAGACCTGCGACTTGCCATCCGGGCGGAGCCAGGGGAGCGTCCCATCCTTGCGGCGGTCGGCGAGCGCGTGCGTGAGCTTGTGCGCGAGGACGATCGGGAGCGGCATCAACTCCGGTGTCTCGTCGCAGGCGAAGCCGAACATCATCCCCTGGTCGCCGGCGCCGCCGGTGTCGACCCCCTGCCCGATGTCACGCGACTGTTGGCCGAGCGCGTTGAGCACGCCGCACGAGTCGGAGTCGAAGCCGATGCCGGCCTCGGTGTACCCGATCCCCTTGATCGTCTCGCGCACGAGCGCACGCAGGTCCACCCACGCGGCGGTCGTGACCTCGCCGAATATCGTCGCCAGGCCCGTGGTCACCATCGTCTCGCACGCCACGCGCGAGTGCGGATCCTCGGCCAACAGGGCGTCGAGGACGGCGTCGGAGATCTGGTCGGCGACCTTGTCGGGATGTCCCTCGGTGACCGACTCCGAGGTGAAGAGATGACGATGCAGCACGATGGGTGTTGTTGGCGGTGGGAGAGCGACGAAGGATAACGGAGCTAGGCGAGGCCGAGCAACCCGTCGAGCAGTTCCTCACCGAGTTCCTTCGAGAGGGCGTAGCGCAGGACCGTCTCGGCCTCGCGCGCGGTCGCCGACGCGAGCGCGCGCGTCACCGCCTCCGCCGCCGCCACGCTGTTCACGCCGCGCACGATCCGCTTGAGCGCCGGGATGGTGCTCCCCGCGACGCTGAGCGTGCGGATCCCGAGCCCGAGCAGCGCGTACGCCATCAGGGGCTGCGAGGCCATCTCTCCGCACACACTCACTTCGAGCCCCGCCTTGCGCCCCGTCTCGGCGGTGCCGGCGATCAGCCGGAGCACGGCGGGATGCAGCGGCGTATAGCGCGTCGCGAGCGAGGCGTTGCCACGGTCGACCGCGAGCGTGTACTGCACGAGGTCGTTCGTGCCGATGCTGAAGAAGGCGACGTCCTTCACGAAGGTGTCGGCAGCGACCGCGGCCGCCGGCGTCTCGATCATCACGCCGAGCGGCACGTCGGCGCGGTAGGTCGCGCCGCGGCGCTCGAGCTCGGCGGCCGCCTCCTGGAGGAGGAACCGGGCCTGCCTCACCTCGTCCACCGAGACGACCAGCGGGAGCATGATGCGGACGTCCCCGTGCACCGCGGCGCGGAGCAGCGCCCGCAGCTGGACCTTGAAGAGTTCGGGCTCGTCGAGGCACATCCGGATGGCGCGCCAGCCGAGGAAGGGATTCGGCTCGTGCGGGAACCCGCCGATCGGGAGCTTGTCGCCTCCCACGTCGTAGGTGCGGATGACGATCGGGTGCTTGCCGAATGCCCTGATCACCTTCCCGTACGCCTCTTCCTGTTCGTCCTCAGTCGGCATCGTGGTGCGACCGACCACGAGGAACTCGGTGCGCATCAACCCCACGCCTTCGGCGCCGCGGGCCGCCGCCGGCGCGGCTTCGTCCGGCAGGTCGACGTTCGCCCGCAGGGTCACGCGGGCGCCGTCGGTGGTGACCGCCTCGGCGTCCACCAGGGTGTCGAGTTCGGCCTGGGCCGCCGCCTCGCGCCGGGCGCGGTCGGCGAACTGCGCGAGTACCGCGGCGGTCGGCCGCGGGATGATCGTGCCATTCGTGCCGTCGAGGATGATCCGGTCGCCGGTGGCGATCCGCGACGTCGCGTCGAGCAGTCCGACCACGGCCGGCAGTCCGAGCGAGCGCGCGAGGATCGCCACGTGCGAGGTGCGCGTCCCCGCGTCGGTCGCGATCCCGGCGATCGCCCGCCGGTCGAGTTGGATCGTGAGACTCGGCGTGAGGTCGTGCGTGACGAGGATCGCGTTCGACCCCGGCGCGAGATCCACCGGATCGTGATCGGGGAGGCCCAGCAGGAGGGAGAGGAGCCGGATGTGGACGTCCATCAGGTCGCCCACGCGCTCGCGCATCATCGGGTTCGTCGAGCGGCCGAAGTGCTCGCGCCATTCGAGCATCACGAGGTCGAACGCCTTCTCGGCCGAGAGATTCTGCTTCACGAGCGACTCGACGCGCCCGCGCAGCTCGGTGTCCTGGAGGATCGCGACCTGCACGTCGAAGATCGCCGCCTCGGCGATGCCAGCGTTCTCCTCGGCGCGGCGCTTGATCGCCCGCAACCGCTCGATCGCCTCCTCGGTCTTGGCCCGCAGGCGCAGGATCTCCCCGTCGACCTCGCCCGGCTCGATCACGCGCGACCGGACCTCCGGCACCTCCCACTTGAGCAGGTGGGCCGGCCCGACGACGATGCCGGGAGAGGCCGAGACGCCGTGGAGGGTGGTCGGCACGCGGCTAACTCTCTCCGAAACGGGAGGCGATCAGGAGCGCCAGCGCCTCGAGCGCGCCATCGGCATCCTCCCCGTCGGCCCGCAGCCGGACCATCGAGCCGCATTCGGCCGCGAGCATCATCACGCCCATGATGCTCTTCGCGTTCACCTCGACGTCGTCGCGGGCGATCGTGATGTGCGCCTTGAAGCGACCGGCGGTCTTCACGATCTCGGCCGCCGGGCGCGCGTGGATCCCGTTCGCGTTCACCACCTGGACCGCACGTTCGGGCATCAGCGCACCACCGAGTAGAGGATGAAGAGCGCCAGCGCGATCGTCGCGAGACGCCATCCTTCGAACTTCCCCTGCAGCAGCGTGATCGCGGTCGCCCCCGCGGCCACCACGCCCAGCACGGTGCCGAGCAGCGCGCGCCCCGGACCGATGATCCCCTGGGCCGCCACCGGAAGGGCGATCCCCGCGAGCAGTGCCGTCGCCCGGGCGAAGTGTGCCGGCCCCTTCCTGAGGATCGGATTCCCCAGCGCCTGCGCCACCCGAAGCCCGTGCTCCCAACCGGCGTGCAATCCCCAGATCCGCAGTCCGACGTGGAACACGTTGAAGGTGCCGAGGAAGACAAGGACGACGCCAGCCGGGGATGCCCCCAATCCGAAGGCGAGGAGGCCAAGCGACGAGCAGAGGGGGAGCCACCCGGCCCAGATCAGGCGGTCGCCCACCGAGCCCAGCGGACCCGGCGCGGCAACGCGGAAGCGCTCGATCAGCTCGCTCGGCGTTCCGTCGAGCTCCGCACGAGCGAGGGCGCCCACGGCGACCGTCGCGAGATAGGGATGCGCGTTGAAGTAGCCGCTGTGGCGCGCCATCGCCGTGCGATAGGCTTCGCCTCCCTTCCCGCCCGGGAGCAGGCGGAGCGCGGGCTCGAGCGAGAAGGCGATCCCGTTGCCGAGCATCGTCTCGTAGTTCCAGACGCCTTGGATCGCGAAGGTGCGGATGAGGATCGCGATCCGGATGCGAACCGGCAGCCGCGCGACGGTCGTCATCGCATCTCCCCCGCGATCAGGAACCCCACCGCGAGCCCGGCGAGCAGGAACCAGCGGGCGCCCGGAGTGAGTCGCACCACCTTCCACACCGCGGCGAGGCCGACCGCCGAGGCGATCGAGACGACGAAGGCGCGGGTGACGGTCGGCGCCATCGTGACCGTGCCGATCACCGCCTCGTGGACCGGCGTGAGTAGGATGAGTCCGGCGGCGGTGAGCAGGCCTCCGCGGATGAGGTCGGCGCTGAGTCCACCGAGCTGAAGGGCGACCACGGCACCGCCCGATCCCCGCGCGATCCGGGCCTGCTGCTGGCGAGCCCAGTGGGCGTTCATTCGACGCAGGAGGATCATCGAGCTCCCGCCGACCGACGCGGCGACGAGGGCGAGGAACGCCGATGTCGTCATCGCCGCCGCGGTCCCGTCGGGTGTCTGGGCGAAGAGCGTCCCGCCGATGACGGCGGCGGAGCCCCACTCGGGATACCGCGACGCGCCGAATGGCAGCGACTCCAGCGCGAAGAACTCGAGCGCGACCCCCATCGCGAGCCCGCGGCCTGGTTGCCCGATAAGCGCGCCCGCCGCGGTCGCGGCGACGATCGGCCGTGAGATCATCGCTTGCGGGAAGCTGACGACGTCGAGACCGAGCAGCGCCCCGAGCACGATGAGCGGCAAGAGGTCGAGGAACTCGGGGGTGGTCATCACGAGCCGCCCCCGGTGAGCAACTCCTCGAGGGTGATCGGAGAGGCGTTCGGCACGTCCTGCGCGATGACCGTCACCCCACGCGCCGCGAGGGCCCGCAGCTCCCCCTCCTCGGCTGGCGTGAGGAAGACATACCGCTGACGAGGCGTGCGACCGACCTTGTGGTGGATCCCACCGACCGTGACCGCGTCGATCCCGGGCGCCGAATCGACAAGCCGCGACATCGTGGCGATGTCGCCGGTGAGGAGCATCCCCATCCGCCGGTCCTCGCGGTACTCGCCAAGTCGGCGCGCCGCCTGTTCCACCGAGTCGAAATAGAGGTCCATCTCCGGCGGCACGCCCATCCGGTAGAGCTCCTGTTCCCACTCCGACGTTGCGACCGCGTCGTCGACGAGGACGAGGAACTGGATACCGCAGGGTTGGCCCCACCCGACGACGACCTGCCCGTGGATGAGGCGGTCGTCGATCCGGAAGAGGTCAAGGGTCACGCGGACCCTCGATCTGGGAGATCGCCTCGCGGCCACGCTCGGTCGCGCTCGCGAGATCGCCGCCGCAGGCGAAGGTCAGGAGCGTCGGCAGGCCGACACCGGTGATCACGATGAGCCCCGGGTCGGTGCGGGCGATCCGTCGTGCGGCGAGCGTGCAGCTCCCCGCTGGCAGGTCGGTGAAGACGATCCGGGCGCCGCTCTCCTTGAGCCGCGCGCGGATGGTCTCCTCGAGCGCCTCGAGGGTCAGCCCAGTGTTCGTGACCGGGACGAAGAGGTCGGCGAGTCCGGCGATCTGCGCGACCGCCGAGAGGGCTCCCTCGGCGAAGGTGCCGTGTCCGGCGAGGACGGCGCGCCGCCGCTCACTCGTCATCGTCGAGGAGATAGCGTTGCACGTCGGCCTTCCCGCGCAGATGGCCCTTGAGGCGCTCGTTGAACACCAGCGCCGGGTCCTGCCCGCTGTAGCGCATCAGGTGGTTCATCGCGATCACTTCGGCGACCACGGTGATGTTCTTCCCCGGATTGAGCGGGACCATGATCTTCGGGATCTCGACGCCGAGGATCGTCGTCATCTCCGTCTCGAGCCCGGTGCGCTCGACCACCATCCCTTCCTTCCAGGGCTGCAGGTCGACGACCACCTCGACCCGCTTCTGCTGCCGCACCGACCGCACGCCAAAGATCGACCGGACGTCGATCAGCCCGACGCCGCGGATCTCCATATAGTGCCGTTGGAGGGGATGCCCCGAGCCGATCAGGATGTCGGGCCCCTTCCGCCGCGTGATCACGAGGTCGTCGGCGACGAGCCGATGGCCGCGCTCGACGAGGTCGAGCACGCACTCCGACTTGCCGATCCCGCTCGCCCCGGTGAAGAGGAGCCCGACGCCGTACACATCGGCGAGGGAACCGTGGAGCGAGGTCGCGGGCGCGAAGGCGTCCTCGAGGAAGGGGGTGATGCGATGGTAGAACTCCTGCGTCTTGAGCTTCGATCGCAGGATCGACACGCCCGCCGCGGTCGCCGCCGCTTCCATCCCCTCGGGCAGATCGAGTCCCTTGGTGACCATCACGCAGGGGATGGGATAGGAGAAGAAAATGCCGAAGATCCGCTCCCGTTCGGGCTTGGCCAGCGAGCGCAGGTAGCTCACCTCGGTCTCGCCGAGCACCTGCAGCCGCTGGTGCACGAATCGCGCGGTGTAGCCGGCGAGGACGAGACCGGGGCCCGAGGCGTCGGCGGTGGGCACCTCGCGGGAGAGTCCCTGCGGACTTCCAAGGACCTCGAGTTGGAGGAGTTCGCGCGTGCGCTCGACGAACTCGCCGATCGTGAGCGGTGCCATTGTCGCGGCCGTCAGCGCTTCGCGCGCGTCGCTTGCGCGAGCACGCGGGCGATCGCCTGGGCGAGTACCGGTCCGAAGTAGCGCCCCTCGGCGTCGGCCATCAGGTCGTGGTGGCGCGGCGCGCGGAAGGAGAGCGAGACGCGGCGAACCGTGCCGTCCTGTTCGAATCGGATGACGGCGGCAACGACCCTCGGGATCCGCATGGCGGCCCGGCGCACCTCGCGCTCCGCCCTCGCGCGCATCGTGTCCGAGATCACCGCGTGGTGCGCCTGGAACTGGATCTCCACTGGTCCTACCCTCCCGAGCTTGTCACCTGGAGCAGGTGCGCCTCGGTCGCGCGGGCGCAGCGGTCCCAAGTGAAGGTTTCGGCGAACGTGCGCGCCCGCCGTCCCATCTCCGACACCAGCGCCGGCGAATCGGCGATCCGCCGCATCACGGCGGCCATCGCCTTCACGTCGCCGTGAGGCGTGAGGAATCCCGTCTCGCCCTGACGCACCGATTCACGGATCCCCGGGGAATCGGAGGCGACGACCGGCGTTCCGCAGGCCTCCGCCTCGACATTCGTCAGGCCCCACCCCTCCTTGGGGGAGGCCAACGCCACCGCCCAGGATCGGCGGAGCAGGCCGAGCTTCTCGGTCTCGCTCACGAAGCCAAGGAAACGTACGCGCCCGACGAGGTCAAGCGAATCCACCAACGCTTCGAGCGCGGGGCGGTAGTCCCCCGCACCCGCGATCTCGAGCACGGCGTCCGGATGATCCATCGCCGCGAATGCGCGGATGACAAGGTCGACGCCCTTGTACTTCTTGAGCCGGCCGAGATATGCGAAGGTGGGCTGGTGGGCGCGCACCGTCGCGTCGGGTGTGTAATGATCGAACGACACGCCTGGCGGGATCACGATCACCCTCTCACGCGCGATGCCGCGCGCCACGAGGTCGTCGGCCGTGCTCTCGCTGATCGCCTGGAATGGCACGCCGCGATACATCCAGGCGAGCGGTCGCTCGGAGAGCCACACCGCGGTCGCCAACACGGGATTGAGCTCCTGGAATGCCGCGCCACCGAAGAGGTGCGGCACCACGGCCACGACCCGCCGAGCGCCCCACCGCGTGGTGTAGAGCGGGACCTTGTTGATGTCCTCGAAGAGGACGTCGAACCCGCGCGGCTTGAGGACGCGCTCCCAATGCCGACGCACGAGGAAAGGGTAGCTCTGCCGCGTGCCGACCCGATGGATCTCGACGCTCTTCCGAAGGGCGCGGGGCGGACAGCCGGCCCACCCTCCGCAGAGGAGCACGACCTCGTGCCCCCACGCCGCGAGGCGTTCGAGGATCTCGTGCAGGTGCGTCTCGGCCCCGCCGCCGAGCGGGTTCTCGATGTCCTGCCAGTTGACCGCGCAGATCCTCAAGTGAGCCGGCCCATCCGCCTGGCGAGGGCATCCACGACCCCGTTCACGAAGCGCGCGCTCTGCGCGCTGCCGAATCGCTCGGCGAGTCGCACGACCTCCTGGATCACGACGCGGGGCGGAGTCACGCCCTGCATCAGCTCGGCCGCCGCGAGCCGCAGCACCGACCGCTCGATGTGACCGAGGCGCTCGAGCCTCCAGTTGGTAGTCACTTCGGAGAGCTCTTCGTCGATCGCTCGGCGCTCAGCGTCGACAAGACGCACCAGCGCGCCGGCAAAGGCCCGCTCGTCGGCAACGATGGCGAGGTCGTCCCAGACGAGCGTCGCCACGCGGTCCAAGTCGGCGCCGGCGCCCCGCACATCCCAAGCGTAGAGGGCCTGCAAGGCGCGGGAGCGGCCGCGCGTCTCAACGCGCGCCGGCATCGTCCTCGCCCCCATCAGCGAGGTCGAGTCGCGCGAAGAGGTCGGCCATCTCGAGCGCCGCGTGCGCGGCATCCCAGCCCTTGTTGCCGTGCGGCCCACCGGCCCGCGCCTCGGCCTGCTCCATCGTGTCGCAGGTCAGGAGCCCGAAGCCGATCGGCAGGCCGAACTCCCCCTGCAGCAGCGAGAGCCCGCGAGCCGCCTCGCCGGCGACGTAGTCGAAGTGCGGCGTCTCGCCGCGCACCACCGCGCCGACCGCGACGCAGGCGTCGTAGCGCTCCGTCTGCAGCGCCTTGGCGACCGCCAGAGGCAGTTCCCACGCGCCCGGCACCCAGAGCACATCGACATCATCGAAGGCAACGCCGTGCCGGACGCAGGCGTCGATCGCGCCCTCGACGAGCTTCTCGGTCACGGCCCTGTTGAATCGGGCGGCGACGACCACGACCCGCCGCCCGGTGCCGGCGGGCTCGCCGATGAACTCCGCCATCAGATCGCCCGCAGATGACCGAGCTTCGTCCGCTTGGTCTCGAGGTACTCGGCGTTCTCGGCCGTCGAGGGGGAGACGATCGGCACGCGCTCGCCGAGTCGCAGGCCGTAGCCCTCGAGACCCACCAGCTTCTTCGGATTGTTCGTGATGGGACGGATCGACGTCAGTCCGAGGTCGAGGAGGATCTGCGCCCCGATCCCGTAATTGCGGAGGTCGGGGGCGAAACCGAGCTTCTCGTTCGCTTCGACCGTGTCGGCTCCGGCGTCCTGCAGCGCGTACGCCTTGAGCTTGTTGAGGAGCCCGATCCCACGCCCTTCCTGGTCGAGGTAGACGATCACGCCCTTGCCCGACTCGACCACCAGCTTCATCGCCTCGTGCAGCTGCCAGTGGCAGTCGCAGCGGAGGGAGTGGAAGGTGTCGCCGGTGAGGCACTTCGAGTGCATCCGGACCAGCACGTCGTCCGCGCCATCGACCTCACCGAAGACGAGCGCGATGTGCTCGTGGCTGTCGACATCGTTGCGATACCCGACCAGCCGAAAGGTCCCGTACTCCGTTGGGAGCCGGACCTCGGCCTCGCGATGCACCAGGCGCTCGTGCCGGAGCCGATGCGCGACGAGCTGCGCGACAGTGATGAAGGCGAGCCCGTGGTCGGCAGCGAAGCGCTCGAGGTCGGGGCGGCGCGCCGAGGCACCTTCCTCGGTGAGGATCTCGCAGATCACGCCCGCCGGCTGGAGTCCGGCGAGGCGCATCAGGTCGACGGCCGCCTCGGTGTGCCCCACCCGTTGAAGCACCCCGCCTTCGCGCGCCCGCAGCGGATGCACGTGACCTGGGCGACGGAGATCGCTCGGATGGGTCGATTCGAGCGCGGTGAGCCGAATCGTCGTCGCCTGATCGCTGGCACTGATGCCGGTGGTCACTCCGTGCCGCGACCCGCCATCGATCGTGACGGTGTACGCCGTCCGCATCGCGTCGGTGTTCTCGGCCCCCATCATCGCCAATCCGAGCCGGTCGACGCGCTCGGGGGAGAGCGCCACGCAGATCATCCCCTTGGCGCGCATCAGGAAATTCACCATCGCCGGCGTGATGAACTCGGCGGCGCAGATCAGGTCGCCTTCGTTCTCGCGATCCTCGTCATCGGCGACGACGATGAACTTGCCGCTGCGGAGGTCGGTGAGGGCCTGCTCGATCGTGCCGAACATCTCAGGTGGGCAGGAGGGGCGCCGAGAGGCGCTTGAGGTACTTCGCGAGGATGTCGTTCTCGACCTGCACGCGGTCACCGACCGCGAGCTTGCCGAGAGTCGTCTGCGTCCGGGAATGTTCGATGACGGACACTTGAAGGATCCCCGGACGGGGGAGGGCGTTCACGGTCAGGCTCACGCCATCCACCGCGACGCTGCCGAGGGGAACGAGCAACTCCTCGACCTCGGCCGGCACCTCGATGTCGATGAGGAGCGCGTCGCGGTCATCCCGGATGTCGGCCACATGTCCCACGCCGTCGACGTGCCCCTGCACGATGTGACCGCCGAAGCGGTCGCCGACCGCGAGCGCCCGCTCGAGGTTGAGGCGGGTACCCACGCCCCACGCGCCGATCGTCGTGCGGTCGAGGGTGGTGCCGACCGCAGCCACCACGAACCATCCCGGACCGCACGTGCGGACGGTCAGGCAGGCGCCGTTGCAGGCGATGCTCTCGCCGACCGCGACGCCCTCGTACGACGCGCTGAGGCGCAGTGCGCGCCCGGCGTGCGTGTCGTTGGCCTCGGTGACGGTGCCGACCGTGGTGATGAGTCCGGTGAACATGGCGAGCGAAGGTGGAATCAGCGGCCGGGCGGCGCGTAGATGGTCATCACATCGTCCCCCAAGGAGCGACGTTCGACGACCCGCCAGCGCGCCGTGACCTCGTCCGGCGTTGCACCCCCGAATGCCGGGAGCGCACCGGCCCCGAGAAGGACCGGCGCCCGAAAGATAATCAACCGGTCGACGAGGCCGGCGGCGATGCACGTCGCCGCGAGTCCTGCCCCTCCCTCGACGAGGAGGTGCCGGATCCCCTCGCTCCGGAGGCGCTTGAGGCCGGCAGCGAGATCCGAGGCCTCGATCACGTGGACGCCGGCGGCGACCAACGGCCCCGCACCCGGGGCGCGAAGCCGTGAGAGCACCCAGGTCGGGGTCCGTTTGGCGGTCCGGACGAGTTTGGAGGTGAGCGGCAGGCGCGCGGCCGGGTCGAAGACGACCCGCACCGGTCGCACCCGGGGCCGCCTGCCCATCCTCACGGTGAGCTGCGGATCGTCGGCGACCGCAGTGCCGATCCCGACCATCAGGGCATCCGCCCCGGCGCGTAGCCGATGCACCTCGAGACGGGATCGTTTGCCGGTGATCCACTTCGGGTCCCCGCCGACGGCGGCGATCGCCCCGTCGGTCGAGACCGCGAGCTTGAGCGTCACGAAAGGGCGCGTGGCGTCACGATGCGTGAAGAGGAAGGGCGCGACGAGTTCCTCGGCCGCCGCACGTTCCACTCCCTCGGTGACGGCGATCCCCGCGGCACGGAGCCGCTCGTTGCCGCCACCGGCAAGAGGAGTGGGATCGCGCGTCGCGGTGATCACGCGCGCGACCCCAGCGTCGATGATCGCCAGCGTGCAGGGAGGAGTCTTGCCCTGATGACTGCAGGGCTCGAGGGTCACGAAGAGGTCCGCGCCGCGGGCCGCCGACCCCGCAGCCTCGAGCGCGACGACCTCAGCGTGCGGCCCCCCGAACTCGGCGTGCCAGCCTTCACCGACGACCTTGCCGTCACGAACGACGACGGCGCCGACCAGAGGGTTCGGCGCCGTCCGGCCCCATCCGCGCCGCGCCAAGAGCAGCGCGCGGCGCATCCGTGCCCCGTCCTGCGGGGCCGGTGGAGGGGCGAGGTGAGACTCTGACGTCAGAAGCTGATGCGAAGACCGACCGAACCGTAGAGCCGGCTCTTGTCAGCCGGTTCCGCGAAGGTGTTGAACGTCGTCACCTCGCCGCCGCTCACGGAGCCCACCTCGGCGATGATCTTGGCGAGCAGGAGATTGATCCCGAGCGAGCCATACATCGTGGTGCGCTTGAGCTTCAGCGCGGCCGGCGTCGAGAAGTTCTGTGCGGCGATCGTTCCGGCGATCTCGGCGGCGGCGTCGTAAGTGTCCTGGCCGTACCCGGCGCTGAGCTGGAAGAGCAACAGGTTCTTCTGCGCCGCGAGACGCCACGAGGTCGTCTTCACGCTGAAGTCGTTGAGCGCGATGTCGGCATTCGTGGCCGACGCCGTGAGGCTCACGACCGGCAGGTCACGCACCAAGTAGGAGAAGGAGACGCCCGGCACGATGAGTGACTGCTCGAGAAGCCCGACGCGGGCGCCGAGGCCGATCTTCGTCGAACCGTCCTGCGGGATGATCGAGGCGCCGTCCCCTTCGATCTCGGGGATGTAGGTCACGCTGCCGATCAGGTCAACGCCGCCGATGCGGGTGACGCCCAACGGGAAGCCTTTGTAAACGCCGACCGCGAAGTCCACTCCGGGGAGGCCGAGGATCTGGTCCGGTGTGGCGATGTTCGAGTTCTGCGCGGCGCCGACGTTGAACGTCATCGTGGAGAGGTCGGGGAGATTCCCCATCACCGCGTTCGCGCGGAGGGCGATCGCGAAGTGCGGGAACCCGCCGAGGGTGCTGCCGATGCCGAGCGTGTGGCTGCCGCCCACGAGGGAAGTGCCGAGCTGAGGCATCATGTACAACCACATATCGCGCGCCTTCTCGCACGCGTCTTGGGTGTTGCCGGCCGCGCAGCTTTGCGCGCGGGCGGGAGCCGCGGTGACGGCAAGGAAAGCGGCAGCGACGAGGATGCGACGCATAGGTGCGAACTCCGTGTCAGACGAGGTGGACTCGTCCTGTCCCAGAACGAGTGTGTCCGATGACCCAATTATCGACGCC
>JANNKK010000052.1:0-3308 GCA_031396245.1 Gemmatimonadaceae bacterium | reverse complement strand
GGAGAGGGTCGGGGTGAGGGTGGGGCCGGGAGAGAGTCAATGATTCGCACCTTGTTGATCGTGGCGCTCCTTGCCGCTTCGAATGCGCTCGCGGAGTGGCAACCCTCACGCGCAATCAAGCTCGTCGTTCCGTTCGCCCCTGGCGGCCAACCCGATGTCGTTGCGCGCGCGCTGGCCGAGCCGCTCTCGAAGGCCCTCGGGCAGCCGGTGATCGTCGAGAACCGCCCCGGAGCCGGCGGGAACATCGCGGCCGAGGCAGTGGCACGCGCCGCGCCCGACGGCCACACCCTTCTGGTCGGCACCAACGGCCCGCTCGCGGTGAGCCCGGCCCTCTATCGAAACCTCCCCTACGATCCCCTGAAGGACCTCGCGCCGGTCACTCTCGTCGGATCGTCGCCGAACCTGATCGCGGTGAATCCGGCGGTAGGCGTGACGACGTTGAAGGGCTTGGTGGACAAGGCAAAGGCGGAGCCGGGAAAGCTCAACTTCTCGTCCGTCGGCAAGGGCAGCATCTCGCAGCTCTCGATGGAATTGCTGAACAGCATGGCGGGGATCGCGACCGTCCACATTCCTTATAACGGGGGTGCGCCTGCCGTGACCGCCCTCATCGCCGGCGACGTGCAGATCCTCTCGCTCAATCCCACGGCACTGATTCCGCAGGTGTCCGCCGGGAAGGCGCGGCTGCTCGCGCAGACCTCCGCGCGCCGCTCACCGCTGATCGCGGACGTGCCGACGGTCGCGGAGTCGGGCTATCCCGGCTTCGAGGCCGACGTCTGGATCGCGGTGATGGCGCCGGCGAAGACCCCGCCCGATGCGATCGCGCGGCTCAACGCCGAATTCGTGAAGATCATTCGCAGCCCCGCGATGAAGGAATCGCTCTGGGACCGCCAGTGGATCGATCCCGTGGGGAGCACTCCGGCCGAGGTGACCGAGATCATGCTCCGCGAGGGCATCAAGTGGGCGCGCACGGTCAAGGCCGCGGGCCTCGCGGTCGAATGAGCCGCTAGTCGGGCTCTTCCACGGGGGCGGGCTCTTCACCCCGGGCAAAAAATGTCGTAGAGCAGCAGCCAGCGCCGCGTGTCCGGATCGGACACCGGCTCGACGCCGTGGAACGAAGAGTCGGTCTTGAGGAAGACGAAGAGCGAGTTGGGCGCGAAGGGCATGCCGACATTCGCGCCGCCGTCGACGACGATGGCGCCCTCCTCGAAGCCCGCGATCCACTCCAGCGTGCAGGGCTCCTTCGTGAGGATGGATTGCACACGCCACTGCGTGGCCGTGTTCGGGGTGGAGAACGTCATCTTCACGCCGCCATGGGAGACCGAGCTGCGCGGGCTGATGCGTTCGTACTGCTCGAGGGTCAACTGCATGTGCGGTGCGATGCCAAACGCAGCGCGATTTTACCGGATCGCGGCATGGGATCGGAGCCGCTAAAGCGGCAGCACGCCCGACGGACTGTTGGGCAGCACCCCGGACGAGGTCACTCAGGTGCTCGCGCGCGAGTCCGCGAAGTGGTCAAGCATCGTCGGCGCACGCAAGCTCACGATCGACTGAACCTACCGCGCCCGCTTGCAGGAAAGCCGCGAGCCGGAGTCGAAATACTGGACCATGCTGCCTGCACTGATCGACTCGATCTGGAGGGTCATCGGCTCGCCGCGAGCGGTGTATCGCACGCTCATTCCCTCGACGCGGTAGGGGACTCTGACTCCGCCCTTTCTCCCTTGGAGGACTCCGTCGGGACCGTATTCGTACTCGCCGCTTCGTTTGTTCCACGGATCCTCACAATGCCACCGACCCACGAGCATTCCCGCGATTGCCGTCGGCGTCTCCGCCGACGGGATGGACTCGGACCGCGGCTCCATCTTCGCGAGCCAATCCGCCGGAACGGCGAGATTGATCCCCTTCCCAAGCTCGTGCCGGGCCGTGAGGATTCCGATGAGCTGCCCATCCGTCGAGAACAGCGCTCCGCCATCCCAGCTTGGTGGGACGGGAGTCGAGATCTGGATGACGACGCCCTTTCCCGCGTCATGGAGCGAGCTCACGATTCCCTCCGCCAGGGCGCGTTCGGTCTCCCAAGGGGCGCCGATTGCATAGACGCGTTGCCCCGTGCGAACGTTGGCCAGGCTGCCGACTTGGGGCACGCGCGCGTCGAATTGCGAGACACGAAGGTTGCAGAGGTCGAGCTGCGCGTCGGCGAGGCTTACGACTGCCGAACGATCCGTGCCGCCGTCGCGAACGGTGATCCTGTGGGCGCCTTTCAGGTTGTGGCAATGCGTGACGGCGGTACCCCGCGCGGTCACGACGCCGCTCCCCTGTCCGAGAAAGCGGCCGTTGGCATCCGCGGTGGTGACACGCACGACACTCGGCCAATACACGGCATACAAGTCAGCTGGTGAAAGCGCGCGGCCCTCGGGAACAACAGGAGGCGGAACCGGGGGTGGCGAGGCGGCAGGAGCCGCTGCTCCCGGAGCCTCTTCTTCCGGTGTCGGCTTCAGGTCGCGTGGTGATGGCTCATCCGCGCTGCGGGCCACGCGAGGGGGCGTAGGGGAAGGCTCAGGCGACGGGTCAGGTTTCATCTTCCAAGCGGCGAATCCTACGACGCCGGCGACGACGGCCACGGCTAAGAGGGTTCTCGAATTGCCGCGTGGGGAGACCGGCCGTGGCGGCGCCGCCCTCGCGGCTTGTGTCGCGAGCGTGGCCTCGTACTTGCGCCGCCGGTCCGGATTTCCGAGGATCCGGTGTGCTTCCTGCAGCGCCATCAACGCATCACGTGCCGCGTCGCCGCGGCCCTGCAGCTCAGCCTGTCTCGATGCGAAAGCTGAGGAGATTTCTCCGGGAGAGGCGTCGCCAGCTACGCCGAGGATGTCGTACAGCGTCCTGCCTTGAGACATCGGTGGGCTTTCGTTTTATAGCGGCAATACTCGTGAAATGTCCGGGCGCCGCGCGAACTCCAGGAACGCTTCCGCCAGCCGATCGCTCTCCGAGATCGCCTGGCGCCAGGTCGACATCCTCTTCGCGTCGTCGCCGGCATAGCGCGCGAAGTCCTTGCGATCCGGAAGCTTCGCATTCGGCAGCGTCGCGAGGTACCCGCGCGAGGGCGCCACCACGATCACGTTGTCGAGCCACTGCCCGCGCGCGCGCCGCCACGGCATGGCCTTGTCGAGCCACCCCGGCACGATGCGATCGGTGAAGTGCGGGTAGAGCACAAGCCCGGTGGCGTGGTGGTACGGCAGGTGCAGGTGGTAATCGATGAGGCCGCCGTCCCAGTAGATCCCCAGGGGCGCGCTCGGAATGTTCACCACGCCCTCGAG
>JANNKK010000304.1:0-6656 GCA_031396245.1 Gemmatimonadaceae bacterium | reverse complement strand
CCCCTTCGCGTCGGCGGCATCGCGCGACGACGCGAGCACCTCGTTCGCGACCGACGCCAGCTCCATCACGTCGGGGTTCGGCACCCAGCCTCCCGACTCGATGCGGGAGAGGTCGAGGAGGTCGTCGACGATCCGCTGCATCCGCCGGGTGTTGCCGAGGATCCGGTCGGCGAACTGGCGGCGCGCGTCGAACGGCACGTCGTCGGCAGCGAGCGTCTCGGCGAAGCCGCCGATGACCGTGAGAGGTGTGCGCAGCTCGTGCGAGACGTTGGCCACGAAGTCCCGCCGCACCGCCTCGAGCCGACGTACGCGCGTGAGGTCGAAGAGGGCCAGCACCGCGCCGCCGTCAGCGAGGGGACGGGCGGTGACGTTGAGGGTGCGGCCGAAGACCACGACCTCCACCGCATCGGTCGTCTCACCGCGGAAGGCGTCGTGGAGTGCATCCCGCAGGGCGACTTCACGCGGCAACCGGTCGAGCGCGAAGGGGAGGGGATCGTGGGCGTGGAGCAACAGGCGGCCCGTCTCGTTGATCCGCACGACCTGTCGGCCGATGTCGACCGCGAGAACACCCTCGAGGAGTGATTCCGTCAACTGGACGACCATCGCCTCGTCGGCGGCCAAACGGGCGACCCGACCCTGCAGCTGGTCGGCGAGTTCGCGCAGCGCCTTGCCGAGGTCCCCGACCTCGCCCGGCGCGTGCAGCGTCGGCCGTCGCGCGAGGTCGCCGTCGGCGAGGGCGCGCGCGACCTCGCTCAACTCCTCGATCGGCCGCGAGACCGACCGCGAGAAGAGGAAGGCGATGAGGAGAGCGCCCATCAGCGCGAGCAGTGCCGCCGCGGCAACGTCGCGCCGGGCGGCCCCGGTCACTTCGGCGAGGCTGCTCGTCGTCAGGGAGAGGCGCGTCACGCCGCGGCCACCGACCGGCACCGCGACATAGAGCTCCTCGTGTCCGGTGGACGGGGAGGGACGGATCGAGTGGCCGTTGCGCCCGGCGATCGCCTCGGCCACCTCGGGGCGCGTCGCGTGGTTCTGCAGATTGGCAAGCGCCGGTCCGTCGAACTCGGAGTCGCCGACGACGACGCCGTCGGTCAGGATGAGCGTGACCCGACGCCCCAGCGCGAGGCCACTCCGATCGGCGAGGGAATCCGGGAACGCGGCGTCGCGTTGCCAGAGTTCACCGACGAGCCGCGCTTCGTGGGCGAGGTACACGATGGAATCACCGCGGAGTCGCGAACTGATCTGTCGATCGACCGCCGTGAAGATCGCGACCGCCAGGAACCCGACGACGAGGAGCGCGCCGACGAGTAGCCGCTGGGTCAGCCGCACCGCTACGTCACCCCTTGCGGCGCGTCGGCGGTCTCAACACGTACCCGAATCCGCGCACCGTCTCGACCAGGTCGCCGGCGACTCCGAGTTTTGCGCGCAGACGGAGGATGTGCATGTCGACGGTGCGGGTCTGGATGTCGGGCGAGGAGCCGAGGGCAGCGGCGAGGAGCTGGGCACGCGACTGCACCCGTCCGCGGCGATCGGCGAGCGTGAGCAACAACATATACTCGGCGCGGGTGAGCTCGACATCGGCATCGTACACGGTGACCCGGTGCGCCGAGCGGTCGATCCGGATCGGGCCCACCTGAACGAGGTCGGCGGTCTCCGGTGCTGCCGTCACTCGCCGCAGGATCGCCCCGACGCGCAGCACGAGTTCCTGCGGACTGAATGGCTTCGTCAGGTAGTCGTCGGCGCCGAGTTCGAAGCCGCGGATGCGGTCGGGCTCCTCCTTTCGCGCGGTGAGCATCAGCACCGCGACGTTCGCTGTGTCGGGATCCTCGCGCAGTTTGTGGAGGACGTCGAACCCCGACATCCCCGGCAGCATCAGGTCGAGGACGACGAGCGATGGGCGGTCGCGTTTGGCGAGGGCGAGGGCGTCGCTCCCCGAGGCCGCCGAGACGACCTTGTAGCCCGCCTTCGCAAGATGATAGACGACGAGCGCCACAATGTCCGGCTCGTCGTCGACGACCAGGATCCGTTCGACGGCGGTCGGTTCGGCGGTCACGCGCGTCCCTTGGCGAGACGGCGCGCGATCGAGGCGAGGAGGATGTCGACTGCGACGGGGTTCTCGCCGCCCCGCGGGATGATCAAGTCGGCGTACCGCTTGCTCGGTTCGACGAAGAGCAGGTGCATCGGTTGGACGGTGGTGAGGTATTGATCGAGGATCTCCTCGAGGGGACGCCCGCGCACCGCCATGTCGCGGCGGATCCGCCGGATGAGCCTGACGTCGGCCTCGGTGTCGACGAAGACCTTCACGTCGCAGGCGTCGCGCACCCGTTCGTCGACGAGGAGGAGGATGCCATCGATGACGACGACGTCGGCGGGCTCGATCCGGACCGTCTCCTTCGCCCGTTGGTGCTGGACGAAGTCGTACGTCGGCTTCTCGATCGGTTCGCCGCGGGCGAGCGCCTCGAGATGCGCCGCGAGCAGTGCCGTGTCGAACGCCTCGGGGTGGTCCCAGTTCACGCGCCGCCGCTCCTCGATCGGGAGGTGCGCGTGGTCCCGATAGTAGGCGTCCATATCGATGAACGACGCCCGTGCCCCTGGGAGGGCGTTCGCGATGCGGTGGGCGAGCGTGGACTTGCCGCTTCCGGATCCGCCAGCGATGCCGATGATCAGGGGACGCATTCGGGTCGGAAGATGTCCGGTGTCGATGGTGTCGAGTAGGGTCGTGCCTGTCACGGTCTGGTATCGACGCCGGTGGAAGTTACTAGTTTTGAGGATGCGGATGATGCGGTGGCTCCCTGTGTTGGCGTTCCTCGCGTGGACCGGCCCCGTCCGTGGCCAGTCGACGGTCGAGATCAAGGTCGCGGCCACGACCGACGTGCACGGTCGACTCTTGGGATGGGACTACTACGAGAATCGGGCCGACCCGGCGCGTGGGCTCGCCCGGGCGGCGACGATCGTCGACTCCCTCCGCCGCTCGGCGCGCGGCCGGGTCGTGCTCGTCGATGCCGGCGACCTGCTGCAAGGGAATCCGATGACCTACGTGGCGGCGCGGGTCGATTCGCTCGCGCCGCACCCGGTGATCGCGGCGATGAACGCGATGCGCTACGACGCGGCCGCGGTGGGGAACCACGAGTTCAACTACGGGCTCCCGATCCTCGACCGGGCGCTCGCCGGCGCGCGATTCCCGTTCCTTGCGGCGAACACCGAGCGGACCGACGGGGGCCCACCCTTCGGTGCGCTCACGATGGTCGAGCGCGCGGGCGTCAAGGTCGCGATCATCGGCGTCACAACGCCGGGCTCGATGGTCTGGGACCGCGATCATCTCCGCGGCCGACTCGTGGTGCGCGACATCGTCACGTCGCTTCCCCCGCAGGTGGCCGAGGCGCGCCGACGCGGCGCCGACGTCGTCGTGGTGGTCGCCCATTCGGGACTGAGTGGCGAAGCGAGCTACGACACCGCCGGAACGGGGATGCCGAGCGAGAACGCGATGGCACGCGTCGCGCGCGAGGTCGGCGGCATCGACCTCATCGTCGTGGGGCATTCGCATCGCGAGGTCGCCGACTCGACGATCAACGGCGTGCTCGTGATGCAGCCGCGGAACTGGGCGACCAGTGTCGCGGTCGCGACGCTCGCGCTCACGCGCGGGACGGACCGGCGGTGGCGCGTGACGGCGAAGCGCGGCGCGCTGGTGCAAGCCGCCGGTCACGCCGAGGCGCCGGCAGTCGTGCGGGCGGTCGAGCGCGCGCACCGCGCGGCGCTGCGCCATTCGACGACCGTGATCGGTCGCACCACCGTCGCGTGGGCCTCCGACTCGGCGCGTCTGCGCGACACGCCGCTCATCGACCTCATCCAGGCGGCGCAGCTCCGCGCGACCGGCGCCGACCTGAGTGCCGCCTCGGCCTTCACACTCGACGCGCGGCTCGCGCCGGGGCCGATCACGGTCGCGCAGATCGCCCAGCTCTATCCCTATGAGAACTCCCTCCGCGTGCTGCGACTCACCGGCGCGCAGGTGCGGGCGTTCCTCGAGCAGAGCGCCCGGTACTACCGGGTGGTGGTCGAGGGCGGCGTGCCGCGCGCCACGCCCGATGGGCGGATCCCTGGCTACAACTTCGACGTCCTCGCCGGCGTCGACTACACGATGGACCTGTCGCGGCCGATGGGTTCACGGATCACCACGCTCACGTTCAAGGGGCGCCCCGTCGCCGCGACCGACAGCTTCTCGATCGCGATCAACAACTACCGGGCGAGCGGTGCCGGCAACTACGACATGGTCCGTGGCGCTCCGGTCATCTGGGAATCGAGCACCGAGATCCGCGACCTCCTGATCGAGGAGGTGCGGCGCCGCGGCGACCTCGCACCGGCCGATGTGTATCGGGAGAACTGGCGGTTGTTGCCGCCGGTGCGCACGCTCCGGATCCTCGCCTTCAACGACTTCCACGGAGCGCTGGTCAAGCGCCCCGACGGCGCGTCGGGGAATCGTGGGGGGGCCGCCGAGTTCGCGGCCGTCGTCCGGCAGGCGGCGCGCGAGTGCGCGCCCCTCTGTGTCCCGGTCATCCTCCACGGCGGCGACCTCTTCCAGGGGACGCCGACGTCGAACTTCGCCTTCGGCCGGCCGGTGGTCTCCTTCCTCAACGCGCTTGGCGTCACCGCCGGCGCCGTGGGGAACCACGAGTTCGACTGGGGGCAGGACACCCTCCGCGCGCGGATGGGCGAACTCCGCTCCTCGCTCCTCGCCGCCAACGTGACGTATGCCGATGGGCGTGATGTGCCGTGGATCCCCGACGACACGCTCGTCGAGATTGGCGGCGTGAAGGTCGGCATCGTGGGGATCGCCGACCCGGCGACTCCACGGACGACGATGCCGAGGCACGTGGCCGATCTGCGATTCGCGCCGCCGGCCCCGGTCGTGCGCGAACACTCCCGCGCCCTGCGCGCTCGGGGCGCGACCAAGGTGATCCTCGTCGCCCACCTCGGCGGCTTCTGCGATCGTGAGGACGTCGATCGCTGCAATGGTGGGATCTTCACGCTCGCTCAGGAGCTCGGCCCCGGTGTCGTCGATGCGATCGTCAGCGGTCATACGCACTCGCAGGTGGGCACCGTCGTGAATGGGATCCCGATCGTGCAGGCCCGCCTGAGTGGTCGCGCCGTCGGCATCGTCGACCTGCCGCTCGACGGACGTGACAGCTCGCCAGTGCGGCCGATGGTCCGGGTCGTGGAGAGCGACAGCCTCGTGCCTGAGGCCGACATCGCGGCGATCGTGCGCCCGGCGATGGAGTCGGTACAGGACCGCGTCAGCGCGCTGGTCGTCGAGAACGCGACCCTGCTGCCGCGCGACGGGGATCAGTACCCGCTCGGAAACATCATCGCCGATGCGCAGCGTGCGGCCGGCCGCGGTGACGTGTCGGTGATGAACAACGGTGGCATTCGGACCGAGCTCCGCGCGGGCCCGGTGCTCTGGTGGGACCTGTTCGAACTCCAGCCCTTCGCGAACCGGCTGGTCGCGGTCCGGATGCGCGGCAGCGATCTCCGGCGTTATCTCGAAGGCCTCGTCGGCGGGAACAGCGTGCGCTTCCACGTGAGCGGCCTCGTTGCGGACTACGATCCGAAGGCGGCCGCCGGGTCGCGGCTCCGTCGCGTGATTCTTGCCGATGGTGCACCGCTCGATGACCGGCGCACCTATCGCGTCGTGATGACGGACTTCCTCGCTGCCGAGGGGGATGGCGCGCGGATCCCGGCCGGACTCCCGGTCGAGGAGGTGGAGATCCTCGACCTCGACGCGCTCGTCGCCTACCTCAAAGGCCAGCCGGGGGGCCGGCTCGTCGTCCCCGACCTGCAACGCGCGCCGCGCTTGAGGCGCCTGCCGTGACCGAACCGCTCCGCGTCTTCCTGAATGGCAAGCCCCTCTCGATGCCGCCTGGTAGCACGGTGCTCGACGCGGTGCAGTCCGCCGACGAGGCGGCGGCGACTGAACTCCGCGCCGGCACGCGACTCGTCGCCGACAGTCGCGGCATCCCTGTCGCCACCGACACCGCGCTCACCGGCGGCTTCGTGATGCGGCTCATCTCGGCCCGCGCACGCGGCACATCCGGTGACGTCGAATAGATGACGGTGATCACGAGCGACCTCCTCCGCCGGCTCCCCAAGGCGGAGCTCCATTGTCACCTCGACGGATCGGTCCGTCCCTCGACGCTGCTCGAGCTCGCGCACGAGCAGCGCGTCGTGATGCCGCGCGACGATGCGGAGGCGCTCGGGGCGTATATGGTCGTGAATGACGCGCACAACCTCGAGGAGTACCTCGAACGCTTCAGCGTCACGCTCGCGGTGATGCAGCAGGCGGAAGCGATCGAGCGGATCGCCTACGAACTCGCCGAGGACTGCGCGCGCGAGGGCGTCCGGTATCTGGAGACCCGCTTCGCGCCAGTGCTCAACATCCGCGCCGGGCTCTCCCTCGCCGAGACGCTCGAGCACTCGTTGCTCGGCCTGAGGCGCGCCGAGAAGGAGTATGGCATCGTCGGTCGCGTGATCGTCTGCGGGCTGCGGCATCTCGACCCGGCGGTCTCTCTCGAATTGGCGTCCCTTGCGGTCGAGTTCAACGGCGATGGCGTCGTCGGGTTCGATCTCGCCGGCGGCGAGGCCGGGCACCCCGCGTCGCTCCACGTCGC
>JANNKK010000303.1:0-6488 GCA_031396245.1 Gemmatimonadaceae bacterium | reverse complement strand
CGAGCAATCGGGTGGCGAGGGCGCGAAGTCCGCGGGTGAGCGCGGTGCCGGGATTGCGCTCGCCCCGCACTGCGGGCTCCAGTTCACCGCGCAGCCAGCGACTCACCTCGTCGAGATCGCTCGCCGAGACCGACTCGACCTGCACGTCGGCGAGATAGTAGAAGCGGCGGTTCTCGACCGGAGCGCTGAGTGGCACGCGGAGTGGCCTCGCGACCGCGGCGTCGGCGTCCTCGACCTTCGCGAAGGTGCCGAGTGACAGGGGTCGACCGCCGACCACCTGGATCACCTCGTAGGTCTGCTCGACGCCGCGGAACTGCACGATCACGTCCCACTCGACCGTGCGTTGCAGTTCGTCGAACCAGCGACCGTCGGCCCAGAGCTCGACGCGGAAGTGCAAGCGGGCGGGGAAACCGCTCTGCAGCAGTTCGCGCATCGCGGCATCGTCGATCATCCGTCGGGCGCGCACCAGCGGTCCTTCAGCGGTGAGGCGGGAGGGTGTGGGCAGCGTCACGTCGATCCCCGGACGCTCCTGCGCCGCGAGCGGTGCGGTGAGCACCGTCGCGGCGACGAGGAACGAGAGGGGAAGGCGGCGCGCGTTCACACTCAGAATCGTCGGCCAAGTCGCACGATGAGGTTCGAAGTCTCCTTCGCCGTCGACGGGGCTTTCGCGAAGTAGATGCCGAGTGATCCGAAGTCGATCCCCGCGCCGATCGTCGTGAAGAAGGTCGAGGTCGAGGGGAATCCGGGGGAGTTCTCGAGCCCTGACGTGCTGCCTCCGGCGCCATCGCTGCTCGGCAGCGGCCAGCCGCGCCCCGCCTCGGCGAAGACCACCATCGCGGGGGTCCGGTCGCCTCCCGGGCGCCACCAGCAGTCGCGATCGCAATCGTACCAACCGAACGTGAGGGACCGACGGATCTCCATCTGCGCGAAGGCGATCCGCTCGCACTCGGTCGCGCGGCCATCGCGGTCGGTGAGGCCGCCGCAGGCGAACCGATCGTCTGCGTACCAGGAGCGGCGGAAGTCATAGCCGTCGAGCGCACCCGGCCCGCCGAGCGAGAGTCGGCGCTGCAACGGGAGTCGGTCGCCGCCCATCCATCCCGCCGAGACCACTCGCAGGTTGAGTTCGGTGCCGGGCGAGAGCCGGTTGTAGCGCCGCGCATCCACGAAGCCGCGCGTGTACGTCAGCGAACTTGGCGCACCCGGCAGCTGGAGGATCTGCGGCGCGCGGGTGATCGTCCCGCTCCCCCGCTCGACGTCGGCGACGACGTACCATCCGCCCCAGAGCGGCGACCGCACCCGCTCACGCGTGTCGATCCGCAGCCGCACCGACGCGAGGTCCACCTTCGCGTCATCCATCACCGGGTTCACCCGCCAGGGATCGGTGTCGCGGAAGAGCGTGAAGGGATCGCGCGCGGTGACGGCGCGCCACCGCTCGCTCCCCCCCGCGAACGTGAGCGAGACCTCCTCGCCGATGCGCCCGCCGAGCGAGGCCTCCCACCCGTGGCGACCATAGTAGTCGCGGAAGTCCCGGTGCAGGAAGAAGCTCGCGAGCCCCGCTTCGGCATTGGTCAGCTGCCACTCCTCGACCGGCGTGATCTCGTCGAAGGCCCGCGCCCCGAGGACGAGTCCGTTGCGGATGCCGAGCCGGAGGTCGGCGCGTGCCGCGTGGCCGAGTGAGCCGCGATCCCATTCGATCGGCCGCGCCGTGCGGACGATGCCGAAGGCCTCCACCTCGATCC
The DNA here is from genome assembly GCA_031396245.1 of Gemmatimonadaceae bacterium. Classification (GTDB taxonomy): domain Bacteria; phylum Gemmatimonadota; class Gemmatimonadetes; order Gemmatimonadales; family Gemmatimonadaceae; genus Pseudogemmatithrix. The sequence continues at coordinate 4,749 of JANNKK010000303.1, read as the reverse complement.
GCCCCCAGTTCGTTGGCCTGCGGAAGCGCGGCCCGACGCGGATCGGCAGTCCCTCGACCCGGTTGTACGTGCTCGCCGCGACGAAGAAGAGGTCGGTGTACGATTCGCCGCGGTCACTGAGACCGGGACCGTCCCAGTGCGGGCGCCAATCCACCCAGCGGTCCTCCTCGGGCACGAGCCGCTCCCCGTCGAGCGAATAGCGGAGCAGTTCCGCCTGGGTGCGGACCTCGCCGCCGACCGTGACCTCGTCATCGCGAATCAAGGTCCCGCCGACGATGACGACGTGCTCTCCGATGTTCGCCCCGCGAACGAGCCGAACGTCGGCGTTGATCGCGACCAGCGAGCCGGTCACCCGACCCGCTACGGTCAGGGGACCGTTGAGCACGGCGACGTCCCCCGTCACCGTGCTGTCTGCCGGGAGGTCGAAGGCGCCAGAGACTCTGCGAGTCGCCTCGGCATTGTAGATGCTCACCGCACTCTGCGCGGTGTTCGTGCCGCGGACGGGGCGCACCTGCGCGCTCGCGTGCGGCGCGAGGCAGCCGAGGAGCGCGAGTGTCACCAAGGTCCTTCTCATCGGAAACTCCAGGAAGTTCAGGATGCTCCTGGCCTGAGCATCAGGCGTGCCGACCGTCAGCGGCGCAAGCATCGCGCGGCAACTCGTTGCCGCACTGCCACCTGCGTTGGAACCGACGCCTTCCGCGGAGCCGCCACGAAGCTGAGCGTGTCGGCGCGCGCGTGTCAGAAGCGGACGCTTACCTCGCACCGCCTCGCTCACTCGCCGGCGCCGGCGATGCCGAGCCGACGCATCCGCCGATAGAGATTGGGCCGGTCGGTCTGAAGGCGTCGCGCCGCCTCGGCGACCACCCCGTTCGCCGCCGAGAGCGCGCGGGTGATCAGGAGCCGTTCGTACTCATCCAGGGCCGCGCTCAGGGCGATGTCGAGGCGCTCGCCGTCCGGGAGTGCGCTCGGGCGCGCACTCGTCTGCTCGCTGGCCGGGATCACGCTCGTGACGGCGCCTGCGTCGATCGGTTGGCCGGCGAAGAGGATCGATAGGCGTTCGACGATGTTCGCGAGTTCGCGCACGTTGCCCGGCCACCGGTAACGTGAGAGGGCGTCAACGCCGTCCTGCCGCCACACCGGGGCGGCCTGAGCCGAGCGCCGGCGATTGAGTGCCGCGAAATGGGCGACCAGCGCCGCGATGTCACCCGGCCGCTCGCGTAGCGGCGCGATCGACATCGGGATCACGTTGAGGCGGAAGTAGAGGTCCTCGCGAAAGCGCCCCTCGCGCACCTCGCGGGCGAGGTCGCGGTTGGTCGCCGCCATCACCCGGACGTCGACCTTGATCGGCTTCCCGCCGCCCACCCGCTCGATCTCCCGCGCCTCGATGGCGCGGAGCAGCTTCGCCTGCGCCTCGGGGGAGAGTTCGCCCACTTCGTCGAGGAGGAGCGATCCGGTGTGCGCAAGCTCGAACCGGCCGATCCGCCGGTCGATCGCGCCGGTGAAGGCGCCGCGCTCGTGGCCGAACATCTCGCTCTCGACCAGGTCGCGCGGGATCGCCGCGCAGTTCACGCGAATGAAGGGCTTGTCCTTTCGCGGGCTCTGCGCGTGGATCGCCGACGCCACGAGTTCCTTGCCCGTTCCCGACTCCCCGCTGATCAGCACCCGCGCGTCAGTCGGCGCGACCCGAGCGATCATCTCCCGCACCGCCTTCATCGCGAGGCTGTCGCCGACGAGTTCGCCGGCGAGCCCGAGGTCGGCCCGCAACGCCGAGCGTTCCCGGCGGGCCTGACGGAGTTCGAGCGCCCCGGCGAGGGCGAGCAGCACTCCTTCGGGGGTGAGTGGCTTCTCGAGGAAGTTCACCGCGCCGAGTCGAGTCGCCTTCACTGCGTCGGCGAGTCCGGCACGGCCCGACATCATCACGACCGGGAGGTCGGGGTAGCGTCCGCGCAGCTTCTCGAGGAGTTCGAGGCCGTCGGTCGGCCCCGGCATCATCAGGTCGAGCAGCACGAGGTCGGGCTCGACCTCGATCGCCCGCGCGAGGCCAGACTCAGCGTCGGCCGCGTCGCGGACCTCATAGCCCTCGGCACCGAGCAGGGCGCCGACCATCCGCCGGATGTTCGGCTCGTCGTCGACGATCAGGATCGAAGGCATCGCGAAATGGTCGGGAGTCGGGTCACTGCTTGGGTGCCTGGAGTTCGCCCGCGCTGCGGGCTCGCTCGGAGAGGAGCTTGGTGACGAACCGCTGGCCTTCGGAGATCCGTTCGACTTCGACCGCCATCGCCTCGATGGCGTGCTCGATCCGTTCGAGCCGCCGCTCGCGCTCGTGATCCATCGGCGGAACGGCGGAGGCGCGCTCCTTCTGCCGGGCCCAGATGCGCATCAATGGGATCCCGAGCCCCAGCAGGATGACCGTGATGAAGAAGCCACTGATCGCGATGACATCCTCGTTCATTCCGCTACCCCCTGGCCCTTCGGCCGTTCGCCCGCTGCCGGGAAGAGGAGCCGGATCTCGGTCCCCTGCCCGGGAGTGCTCGACGCTTCTACCCGGCCCCCGTGAGCGACGATCGTCTGCCGCACGATCGCGAGCCCGAGTCCCGTGCCGCCTGTCTTCGCCGTCACGTACGGTTCCCAGATCCGCGCGAGCTGGTCCGCCGCGATCCCCACACCATCGTCCCTCACCACCAGCATCACCTCCGCGCCTGAGCGCCGCACATCGACGGTCACGCGTCCCTGTCCCGCCGTCGCATCCACCGCGTTGAGGAGCACGTTCGAGAGTGCGCGCTGCAGGGCATCGTGCTGCCCGATCACCGCCGTGTCCCCGTCGCCGTTCACCACCGAAGTGACCGCCGCTGGCACCGTCGACCGGACCGTCTCTCTCGCGAGCTCGGCGAGGTCCACCCGTGCCGTCGGGCCCTCTGGGAGCCGTCCGAACTGCGCGAAACTCTTCGCCATCGTCTCCAGCCGGCTCGACTCCGTGTCCAGTACCTCGACCGAGTCGCGCTGTTCCGGCGACGCCGTGCGCCGGAGACTCGCGACCGCGAATCGGATCGGCGTCAACGGGTTCTTGATCTCGTGCGCCACCTGGCGAGCCGATTCGCGGAAGGCGGCGAGCCGCTCGTTCTCGAGCGCCGTGCGCCTCGCCTGTTCGAGGTCGGTGGCCATCTGACGCATCCGCTCGCGGAGGACGCCGAACTCGGGGGCGCCCCGCGCCTCCTCATCGTCAGGGAGGGGTAGGGGTTCGGCCCGCGCGATTCGCGTGGTCCAGCCGACGAGCTCGTCGAGGGGACGCGAGAGTTGGCGGCTCAAGTGACCGGCCACGCGCGAGGCGACCACGCTAAGGAGCGCGAGGGCGAGGAGACCACCGATCGCGACGGCCGGCACGGCGCGCTCGGCGAGGAAGCGGAACTGCCTGGCACGCAACCGTGATTCGCCGAGTTGCTGCTCGTGCTCGGCGAGTGCCGCGGCGGCTTCGGGGGAGCCCGGCGCCTGGCGCGCGAGCCGGATCGCCCGCTCCCCGCTCTCGGTCACCCGCTCCCACGCTCCAGTCCCGCTCAGTTCCGGCAGCACCCGCGCCGCCACCTCGCTCCAGCCCACGTTCAGCAGGATGCTCGGGACGAAGGCGAAGAGCGCGAGGATGAGAAACAGCCGGGTCCGGAAGCGGGGATGCTTCACGACGATCCTGGGCCAAGTACGGGGGGCGGCGGAATGCGGTTTCGCTCCCAAGATATACGCCGGCGGCAGAGGCCACATCGTCGGAAGTCGGTCCCCCACTGTCATTTGCGCTCATTCCTGCTAGGTTCAACTACGGGACGCGCCTCGCGTTCGCGCCATCGGCGTCATCCGGACTGGGTTGCATAACGCCCGGACGAGACGGTGAGCGCGTTCGAGGCCGCGCCCCCGATGCCCGATCGATGCGCCGCCCACTTGGTGCGGCACGGCGGGCCGCACCTCACAGGCGATTCACGCCAGGATCCAGATGCACCCACGTTCTCACCGCACGCCGCCAGTCGCGCGTGCCGCCGTCGCCCCGTTGCACCGGGGCCCGCAAGCCATCACCGCCGGATCAGCCGCTCACGCTCCCAACGCGGCGCTCCTCATCGACTTCGACAACGTCACGATGGGGATCCGTTCCGACCTCCAGACGGAGCTCCGGAACCTCCTCAGCTCGGCGATCATCAGCGGCAAGGTCGCGGTCCAGCGCGCCTACGCCGACTGGCGGCGCTACCCGCAGTACATCGTGCCGCTCAGCGAGTCGTCGATCGACCTCATCTTCGCGCCGGCCTACGGCTCGTCGAAGAAGAATGCGACCGACATCCGCCTCGCGGTCGACGCGGTGGAGCTCGTCTTCACCCGCCCCGAGATCGGGACCTACATCCTCCTCTCGGGCGATTCCGACTTCTCCTCCTTGGTGCTCAAGCTCAAGGAGTACGGGAAGTACGTGATCGGCGTCGGGATCCGCGAATCGTCGAGCGACCTCCTCGTCCAGAACTGCGACGAGTACTACTCCTACAACGCCCTCGCCGGACTCGTGAAGTCGAACGACGAGGTGGGGACGAAGAAGTGGGACCCGTGGGAGCTCGTGACCGAGGCGATCACGCGGATGCAGCGCAACGGCGACGTGATGCGCTCCGACCGGCTCAAGCAGGTGATGCAGGAGATCGACGCGACCTTCGATGAGAAGGACCTCGGGATGTCGAAGTTCTCGCGCTTCTGCCTCGAAGCGTCGCAGAAGGGACTCCTCCACGTCGT
>JANNKK010000240.1:0-18676 GCA_031396245.1 Gemmatimonadaceae bacterium | reverse complement strand
CCGCTCGCGGTGCTCCCGCGCGACGGGCCGAAGTAGCGCGTGGCCTCGAGTCCCGGTTCGCTCCCCGGCGTCACCGCGCCGCGCAGCGGGTTCGCCTGCTGCGCGAGTTCGCCGAGGGAGAAGCCCTTCGACGGATCGCTGATCAGGAAGACGCGGCCATCCTTCACTTCGAGCTTCGTCGGCTTCACCTCGAGCAGCCGCGCCGCGAGTGCGATCGCCTTCTCGCGCACCGCGACCGCGGCGGCGTGACAGGCGCTGCCGGCGACCACCGCGCCGCGACTGGCGAAGGTGCCCGTGCCCCAGTCGAAGGTGCGCGTGTCACCGGTCACGACGAACACGTCGCTCGTGCGCACGCCGAGCTGCTCGGCGACGATCTGCGCGAAGGAGGTGAAGTGCCCCTGCCCCTGCGTTCCCACACCGGTGGCGAGCCGCACACGCCCGCTCGGCTCCACGGTCACGCGCGCACCTTCGTAGGGACCGATCCCAGTGCCTTCTATATAGGACACGATCCCCACGCCGACGTGCCGGCCCGCTTTCTTGAGCCGCGGCTGCTCGTCGCGTATGAACGCCTCGTATCCGATCATCTCAGCGGCCTTGGCGAGCGCCGGCTCGTAGTTGCCGCTGTCGTAGACGAGGGGCTGGAAATCCTGGAAGATGATCTCGTTGTCGTAGGGGAAGTCCCGCGGCTTGATGAAGTTCCGGCGACGGATCTCCACCCGGTCGATCCCCAACTCACGCGCCGCGATGTCGAGGAGCCGCTCCATCACGAACACGCCGTGTTGCCGTCCCGCGCCGCGGACGGGCGTCACGATCGGCTTCGTCGTGAACACCGCGCGGAACTCGCTCTCGTACTGCGGCACCACATAACAGCCGAGCAGCGTGCACTGGCTGTTGATCGGCACCGTGAGCCCGTACGGGTCGTAGGCCCCGGTGTCGTGAAGGAACACATCCCTGATCCCAAGGATCCGACCGTCCTTCGCCACCGCGAGCTCGGCGTCGTGCACCTGTCCGCGCTCCTGCGTCGTTGCGGCGAAGTTCTCTCGGCGGTCCTCGACCCACTTCACCGGCCGGTTGAGGTTCCGCGCGATCCAGGGGATCACCACCTCCTCCGGGTAGTACATCATGATCTTGGGACCGAACCCGCCGCCGACGAAGGGCGCGATCACCCGCACCTGCGACTGCGGCAGCCCCAGCATCGCGGCAAGACCGTTGCGGATCGGGATCGGCGCCTGCGTCGTATCCCAGATCGTCATCTCCTCGGCCCGCCCGTCCCACTGCGCGACCACCGCGCGGTTCTCGATCGCGCCGGCGATGCCGCGATCGTAGTGGAATCGCCGTGAGATCACCCGGTGCGCCTTGGCCCGCGCCTTCGCATAGTCACCCTTCCGCTGCACCGCGTGCGCTGCGAGGTTCGAGTCGAACTGTTCGTGGATGCGCGGCGCACCCTCGGCGAGCGCCGCCTCGAGGTCCACCACCGCCTCCAGCGGTTCCAGGTCGAGCACGATCTCGTCCAGCGCGTCCTCGGCGATGTAACGGCTCTCGGCGATCACCACCGCGATCGGTTCGCCGACGTAGCGCACCTTCCCCTTCGCCAGCGGGACCTGCGTCGCCTGGCGGAAGATCATCCCGTCGATCGGTGGCGGCGGGACGAGCAGCGGGCCTGGCTTCCAGTAGCCGCCGAGGTCCTCGGCCGAGTATGCGGCGATGACACCCGGCCTTGCGCGCGCCCCGGAGAGGTCCACGCCCCTGAGCCGCGCGTGTGCGTGCTCACTTCGCAGGAAGGCCGCGTGCAGCATCCCGGGGAGGTGCACGTCGTCGACGAAGAGGGCGCGGCCCGAGAGGAGCCGCGCGTCCTCGTTCCGCTTCACCGACTGCCCCACCAGTCGCGTCATCGTCATCGCTGAGTCTTCGCCGGAGCCGCCCGTCGCGCCGCGAGCTTCACGGCTTCGACGATGCCGGCATAGCCGGTGCAGCGGCAGAGGTTCCCGGAGAGCGCCGCGCGGATCTCCGCCTCACTCGGTGACGGATTCTCCCGCAGGAAGGGGCCGAGGGTCATCAGGATCCCCGGCGTGCAGAATCCGCACTGCAGTCCGTGCGCCTCGCGGAAGGCTTCCTGCAGCGGATTCAGCGAGTCCTCGTTGCCGAGCGACTCCACCGTCTCGACCCGCGTTCCGTCGGCCTGCACCGCGAACATCAGACAGGAGCGGACGGCCTCGCCGTCGACGAGGATCGTGCACGCTCCGCAGACGCCATGTTCGCATCCGACGTGCGTCCCCGTCAGTTCGAGGTCATGCCTCAGGAAGTCACTGAGGAGGAGCCGCGCCTCGACCTCGCGCGCGACGCGCTGGCCGTTGACGGTGAGCGAGATGGGATGCACCCGGAGATTCTACCGCCCCTTCTCCCACTCGGCGATCCCTCCCGCGACGACGCGGAAGGCGGGGTGTGCTCTCGGGGGTCGGGCCGAGGGTAACGAGCCGAGCCACTCAGGGTCGCGTTTCCTCACCTTGGCGATGAGGTGCTCCCACTCGAAGGCGAGCTGGCCGCGCGTCATTCGGAGTCGCGTCGCCTGCCCACCCCGAGCGAGCTTCGAACGGTCGAAGGAGTAGCCGCGACGTGTCGCCTCCTCCTGTACCACCCGGAGGTAGTCAGCGATCGCCGCGACCGGCCGCGCCGTGGCCTGGAACCGGGCGAGTTGAGGATGATGCCTGTAGCCGCGCGTCCGCCCCCGCAGCACCGCTTGGGCGAGGAGGCCTTCGCGCCAGAGGGCGACGAGGCCGCGGCGGTCGAGATACCGCGGGTGGAGACTCCAGAGCCTCACTGGATCTCGAGGCGCTTCGCCAGCTTGTTGCCGTAGTAGACACCCAGCGCGAACCCGACGATGCTGACCATGAACGCGGTCATGATCCCGAAGTCCGAGCCGAGCCACCACCCGACGGCGCTGCCGACCGTCGTGGTGATCATGATGATGACCTTCTTCATCGCGCGTCGCTCCTCTCGCTCATCCCGTGGCCGCCGGCTTCCAGTCCTTTCCGAGGATCTGGCGGAGGTGCAGCTCCAGATGATCGACGTAGTCCTGCATGAAGTACTCGAGCGTCGCCTGCTCGGGCGTCGGCGGCGCGTGGGTCGCGATCTCGTCCAAGTTGTGCTTCCAGCGGATGCGGCGGCGCGGTTCGTCGGGCACTGAGGCCATCACCGTCGCAAGGTGCCGGTTGTACGCCCCCCAGAACGTGAGAAGTTCGGCCCACGCGGTCTCCTGGTAGCGCTGGAGTTCGACCCACTTCTCCTGTTCGTAGCCCGAGAAGACGAGGTCCGCTTGCCAGACCGCGCGGACGAAGCGCTGATGGTTGTTGCTCGCCGAATCGATCAGGTGCCCGATGATCTGCTTCGGCGACCACTTCTCCGGCCCCGGATGACGCGCGGCATCGGACTCGCTCATCGCGCGGAGGAGCGGCTCGCTCGACGCGAGGGCGGCGCGGAGACGGCGGTCGGCGCTCGGCGTTCGCTGCGCGGTCATCTCAGGACTTCGTCGCGGCCGCGCGCCCGGCACCGACGAGGGCACCGGCGCCGGCGAGGCTGCAGATCAGCACCGGGATCACCGGCGTCTGGAGGTTCGTCACCGCGATCGGCGCCGCGATGATGAAACCGATGATCGCGCCGAGAGTCGCCGGGCCTCGGTGACTCGCAGCGAGCCATCCGAACCAACTCGAGAGCCGCACGCCAGCGAACGCGCCGATCGGCCCGCCGATGAGCGCCCCGATGAAGAGCCAGCGCTCCCCGAGGGCGGCGCCGCCGATCGACCCCGCCACCGCTCCGAGGCCGGTGACCAGCCAGACCACGATGAGGACGGCGCGTGCGTTCATGTCAGCTCTCCTCGTTGGAACGGTGGAGTCAGTCGCCGAGTCGCCCGAGACCCGCTGCGGCTCGCCAAGCGACGAGCTGGCCGAGGTGATACCCGAAGTGCCCCGAGACGAGATAGGCCACGAAGTCGCCCACTGTCTGGTAGTCCTCTCGGGCGGGAGCGAAGGGATTCTCGCGCTGGAGCAGCTCATCGCCCGCCTCGATCGCCGCCGTGCAGAGGTCGGTGTAGACGGCGCGCAGCGCGGCCACCAGCGCGTCCATCGGAGGATACTCGGTCGCGCTTGCCGCAGGCAGGGTCCCGGGATTGAAGAGCCGCTGCCACTCCTTCGGACAGATCGGCGTGCGCCCGCAGAGTCGACGCCCGAAGTCGCCGGTCACAGCCATATGGCCGACCAGCCACCCTGCCGTCTTGATGCCGGGCGCCGGCGTGATCGCGCGATGGGAGTCGTCCAATCCGGCGAGCGCGCGGTCGGCTTGCCTGAGCAGGAACCGGCATTGCGTGACACTGGCCTGCATCATCGGCTCCGCTAGGCGGTGAACGCGACGGCCAACCGATGGCCGGCGACGACGGCGAGAAGTCCCAGTCCCACCTGCGCGACGACACTCAGCGTTGCGCTCACCCACGCCTGCTCACGCCCGAGGAAGTAGGTCTCGTAGGCGAATGCCGAGAAGGTGGTGTAGCCGCCAAGCAATCCGGTGATCAGGAAGAGTCGGGTCGAGGGCGTGAGGTAGTCGGCGCGCTCACCGAGGCCAGCGACGATCCCGATCGCGAGGCACCCGGTCACATTCACCACCAGCGTCGCGAGGGGGAACCGCGGCGCTCCCGAGGCGGACATCACGAGCCCGCCGAAGTAGTAGCGCGTGACCGCGCCGAGGAAGCCGCCGCCGCCGACGAGCAGGAAGTTCCGCACGGTCGCTCAGCCCCTCTTCGCGCGAATGAGTTCGAGGTACTTGTCGTACGGCTCCGCCGTCCAGCCATTGATCCCGTTCTTGGGGAGCCACCAGAGATGCACCACCGCGGCGGCGAGTCCCATCGCACCGATGAGGCCGTAGGCCCACGCCCGCCCCAGCGTGCTCGCGATGAGGATCACCACGCCCGTCACGAGGATCTGCTTCAACACGCGGCGTCCGCGCGGCTTGTGTTGCTCGAACTTGCCGAAGGAGACACCGCCGATGGCGAAGATGCTCATCACCACCGCGACATCGAACCACCTGGTGTCGATCTCCCACATCGTGTCCTCGTCGCGTTCAGGGGGACGCGGGTCGCAGCAGGTTCAGTTGCCACGAGACACCGAGCCGGTCGGCGCACCAGGCGAATCGCTGGCTGAAGCCATAGTCCCCGGGTGGCATCCTCACCGTCCCGTTCGCCGAGAGCGCCTCGAAGGCCTTCTCGAACTCCTTCGCGTCCGTGAAGGCGACGACGATCGAGATCGACGCCGTGAACGTGAACTCGTGCGGCACCGGGCTGTCGATGAGCATCAGGTGATGATCACCGAGTCGCGCTTCGGCCATCTTGACCTGGCCCGCCGACGGTCCACCGGCTTCGTAGCGCTCCACCGCATCGACCCGGAAGTCGGTGAATACCGATGCGTACAGTTCGAGCGCTGCGGCGCAGTTCCCGGAGAACATCAGGTGTGTGGCGACGTGCGATCCCATATCGGAAGCTAATGCGCACGCGCTGCCAGCGCGCATCACTCGACCCGGTCGCGTCCCTTGGTGCGCATCGCGCGCTCGAGCTCGTTCGCGGCGTCAGGCGGCTCGAGCTGTCCCGAGTGCGACGCCGCAGCCTCCAACTCCGCCCGCCGAGCGCGTAACTCGTAGCGGCGCACCACCGCACCGACACCGAGGAGCGCGAGCGCGGCGATGAAGGCCAGCTTGTACGCCGCGATGTCGAGCAGCGCCGGTGGCAAGCGGCTCGGCTCGAAGCCGAACAGCAGCCCGACACTCGCCGCACCGCCGACGAAGAGCCCCAGGCCGAAACAGAAGGTCGCGACTCTGCTGCGCATCGTGTGGTCGTAGGGCCTCGCCTACTTCTCCTCCCAATGGAAGGTATGCAGGACGCGGTGTGCCACAGGCGCCGCGACGATCGCGATCCCGATGAGGAAGACCAGTCCAGCGTAGAGAGCGTACGTGCCGGCGAAGATCTTACCGCCATTCGTGATCGGGTCGTCGACCGGACCCATCCCGCCGAGGAGCATCGCCGAGTTCAGGAACCCATCGCGCCAGGGGAGACCCTCGAAGTAGGCGTACCCCACCATCCCCAGAAGGAGGGAGACGACCGCCATCGCACTCGCGACCGCCAGGTGCAGCACGAGGCGCCGGACGAAGTGCGGGCGCGTGATCGGGCGGCGCTTGCGGGATTCATACACGAGGCGCTACCTGCGAGGTGGGCTTTCCATCTACGGCTCGTCCCCACTCGGCCCATACACCTGCGGCACCGTCGACCCCATCGGCCTGAGGTACGTCGTGATCTGCCCGCGATGATGCACGATGTCGAAGAGGAAGCTCCACGCCATCGACGAGGCGGGACGCTTCGACCCGAAGAACTCGAGCGAGCCCTCCCACCGCGCGCTGGGAAGCGACTGCCAGCGCTTCGTCATCGCGTCGCTCTGCGCCACGTACGTGTCGAGCACCTCCTTCATCGTCGCCGGCATCGGGGCTGGCGCCCATTCGGCCTTCCCCGTCTCGAGTGCCTCGATCAGCATCTTCTCCTCACAGACGACCTGCCACGCGATCTCCTGCGCGGTGCGCGACTTGGCGTCGGGGCGATACTGCGACCCTTCGGGGATCCGCGCGAGCACACGGCGCGTCGTTTCCGTCTCTTTCGTCCAGAAGGTCGTGAAGAGTGCCTGTTCGTTCATCGGGGCCTCAGGGTGGAGAGCAGCGCGAGCACGCGCCGTTCGATGTCGTCGCGCACCGCATTGAACTCGGCGGGCGCCATCTCGCGCGGGTCGGGGAGCGCCCAGTCCTCGCGGAGCGTCGCGGGCACCCAGGGACAGGCATCGCCGCAACCCATCGTCACCACGGCGGCGAAGGAACCGGCCGGGATCGCGTCGAGCCCGCGAGAGGTGTGCTTCGTGAGGTCGTATCCGCGGTCGCGCATCGCGGCAATCGCGCGTTCGTTGACCTTGCCCGACGGCCGCGAGCCAGCACTGTACGCTTCGACGACGCCTGCCCCGTGGATTCGCGCGAAGGCCTCCGCCATCTGGCTGCGATTCGAGTTCTCGACGCAGACGAAGAGCACGCGCGGCAGTTCACCCATTCGCTGGGCTCTTGACCTTGCCGACGGTACCAACGTGCGCCGAGTGGAACCCTCTCGCGAACTTGCGTCCGAGCGCGCGAAGAGCCCGAGCGCCTGGCTCGCGGTGGTGCAGAGACTGAATGAGATTGCCACGATGCCGATCGCGGGGAGGTTCCGCGCCCCGGTGAGGAACGCGACGCCGGCCGTGATGACCGTCGTCCCGACCAACACGATGAGTGCGAAACCCCAGGGCGAGGATGCCGCGCCCCGCCGCCGCCCGCCAACGCGGAAGATCAGCGTCGCCGCGACGAGCGAGGCGAGGGCCGTGATCAGGTAGCGATAGTCATCCCCCGTCTGGATGGCTCGCAGCGCACCGAACGCGAAGGGGATGGCGGCGGCGATGATCGCCAGGATGCGCACGGTCTTACCTCCGCTTCGCGGGCGCCACGCGCGCGCGGAACTCGGTGATCCAGTTGGGCGAAGCGACGAGCTTGAAGGTGCGCGACTCGGCCTGGAGGCCGAGCATCCGCGCCCCGTCGCGCGCGATGTCGTACTCGAGTGCGAATCCTGCCTGCGCGACGAAGCCGGTGGGGAAAGCACGCCGGCGCCCGGTGACGCGAAAGGTCGGCGACGCCGTCACCTTCGCCTCTTCGAGCGCGCCGTCCACCATCCCGTAGTAGACGATCGAGCCATCGCGTGACCAGCTCGGCGACAGTCCACCGGCGTCGGAGACCTGAACCTTGATCGATGGGTCGGGGAAGGACCGAACGTAGACTTCGATGGACCCCGATTCGTCGCTCTGGTACGCGATCCACTTGCCGTCGGGGGAGAAGCTCGGAGAGAACTCGTGCGTCCCCGAGGCGACATACGGGCTCGTGGCGCCAGAGTCGAGCCGTACGCGGAGGAGGTCCCACGTGTTCCCCGGGATCGAGGCGATCACGAGCGACCGCCCGTCTGGCGAGACGGTCCCGACCGGCGAGAGCGATTGGGCCTCGTAGAGGAGTTCAGCGGTCGAGCCACCAGCAGCAAGCACACGCCAGAACCCGCTCCGGTTGTTCGTGCCGGTCGCAGCGTAGACGATGTGTCTCCCGTCGGCGGTCCACTGCATCCAGGTGACCGAGCCCACAGTGGTGAGTCGCGAGAGGGTATTGGTCGCTTGATCGAGGACCCAGACATCGGAGCTCCCATCCGCGCTGATCAGCGTGCCGATGCGCGACCCGTCCGGGGCGAGGCGTGCGTTGGAGAAGGCCGCCCCTTGTCGGCTGATCTGCCGCACGACCCCGTCGCGTTCCATCCAGGCCAACCGACTCCTGAGCTCGCCTCCCGCCGCGAGAAGCGCGCCGCTGCGAGAGATGTAGATGTTCGAGTTCCCGTTGAGCCCGGCGACGACCTGCACGCGGTCGTGCACCGGGATTGGCCGGCCCCGCACCTTGGCGCCGCCGAATCCCACCGCCATCACCGTGCCGTCCGCCTGCACATAGACGAGCCAGTCGTCGAGGATCGCGAGCGGTCGCGCCGCCTTGATCCCGAGTGGGGTCACGCGACCTGAAGCGAGCGTCGTCACCGCGAGCTCCGCCGTGGCGACCGCCCCCCGATAAGCGACGAACACGATCGTCTTCCCGTCCGGGTGTGCGATCGGCCAGAGATGGTCGAGCACGCCGTTGGCTGAATCGGGGTGGGTCAGTGCGACGAGTTCCCCGCCGGCTGCGCTGACGACGGAGAGTCCGTGAAATGGTCCGGAGGCTCCGAGGACGATCTCGTCGCTCGGTGTCCAGTCGATGCCGTTGGAGCCCGTTCCCTCGGTGATCGCCACCGGGGTGCTCCCGTCGAGCCGAAGCTTCCACTGCTTCGACCCCTGCTCGTAGGCGATCCACTCGCCGTCGGGTGAGAAGATCGCCTGATGCGCGCCGACCGTGCCGGGGAGGAGCCGTCCCTCGACCTGGTTGGTACGCAGGAGCCAGAGTCCGACTTGGCTCGCCTGGTCGGTGCGCGCGCTGTAGATCACCGCGTCGCCGTCAGGCGAGATCGCGCCTGGCCACGGGTAGCCGTTGATCACTGGTGCGCTGTCGGGGGTCGCGATGACGAAGCGGATCGGCGGCAGCGACGCAGCCGTCTTCGCACCCCCGCGAAGGACGAGCGCGGTGACCGCCGCGACCACGACGACACCGAGCCCGATCGTGATCGGATCCTTGAGCCGCTCGCTCCACCCGCGGGCCGCCGGCCGCGCCGACGCCCGTGCCATCGTCGCACTCGACGTCAGCACCCCGCCACGCCCCTGCAGCGCATCGGCGAACTCGTGCGCCGTCGAGAACCGGTCGGCCGGCAACTTCTCGAGCGCCCGTTCGAGCGCCGCCTCCACCTGCTCCGGCACCGCGCTCCGCGTCGATCGGATCGGCCGCGGCCGGTCGGTGAGTACCCGCGCGATCACCGCCTGCGCCGTGTTCCCGATGTGCGGCGGCTCCCCGGTCAGCATCTCGTACGTCACCGCCGCGAGCGAGTAGATGTCGCTCCGGCCGTCGATCACCCGATCCCCCGTCGCCTGCTCGGGACTCATGTACTGCGGCGTGCCCAGCGAGAGACCCGTCTGCGTGATCCGGTTGCCGCCGGCGTTGCTCACCGCGAGGGCGATGCCGAAGTCGGCGACCACCGGCTGCCCGTGCTGCAGCAGGATGTTCTCCGGCTTCAGGTCGCGATGGATCACGCCGTGCCCGTGCGCGTAGTCGAGCGCATTCGCCACCGCGACGGCGATCCGGATCGCCTCGTCGACCGGGAGCTGTTTCTCGCGGTCGAGCCGCGCGCGCAGCGATTCCCCCTCGACGTACGGCATCACATAGAAGAGGAGCCCCCCTGCCTCACCCGAGTCGAACAACGGCAGGAGATTCGGATGCTGCAGGTTCGCGGTGACCTTGATCTCGGCGAGGAAGCGTTCAACGCCGAGCACCGCGCCGAGTTCGGGCTTGAGGAGCTTGAGCGCGACGTGACGGTCGTGTCGCGGGTCGCGCGCGAGATAGACCGTCGCCATCCCACCGGCACCGATCTCCCGCTCGATGTCGTAGCGGTCGGCGAGAGCGGCCTTCAGTTGGGCGAGTGAGTCCACGACCGGTCCGGTGGATGTCCGCTAGTCCTTCGAGCGCGGAAAAGGTAGCAGGACTCGCCGGGACGAGTCAGTGCGAGAAGGCCGCGAGCTCCACGAGATCCCACCGGTTGCCGCAGTGGTCGGTGAACACCACCACCGTCCCGTACGGCTCGTGCCGGGGCGCACCGGCGAACTGCACTCCCGCGGAGCGCATCCGCTCGTAGTCGCGCGCGAAGTCGTCGGTGTGGAGGAAGAACCCCACGCGCCCGCCGTGCTGGTCGCCGATCCGCGCGAACTGTTCCGGGGTCGCGGCCCGCGCGAGCAGCAGCTCGGCACCGCCCCCCGTCGGCCCCACGCGCACCCAGCGCCGTCCCCCGCCCTGCGGCGTGTCCTCGCGCAGCTCGAACCCGAGCACGCGCGTGTACCACGCGATCGCCTCGTCGTAGTCCTTCACCAACAGGCTCACCAGCGCGAGGTGCGATGTCACGGTCCGCGGCGCGACGCGACGACGCCGAGTGCGATCAGGCCCAGCCCGACGACCACCAGCACGCTACCCGCGCCGGTCACGCCCCACCATCCGTCGATCGTCTCCTGCCGCGTCGGCACGTGGAACTCGCGATACTCGAGTCGCTGCTTCCGGTCGGCGACACTCACACTCAGGCGCGACGAGTCGGCGGCGTTGGTCGCGCGGCGCAGCGCGGCACGCGTCGAATCGAGTTCGAGTCGAAGGCGGCCGATATCGCGGACATCACCCTCCTGGAGACCGCGCAGGTTGGCATTGATGAGCACCGCACCGATGATCAGGGCGACACCGAGGATCATCGGGACCAATGGACTCTTCATCGGCTCTTGATCTCCTCCGAGGAAAGCGCTAGAACCCGGCTGCTCGTCCCGGATGACGCCCCACCGGCGCGAAGTGCACGCACGCGATGCTCTCGTACGGCACCACCAGGTGATCCAGCTCCCCCGGCTTCGCCTTCGGCTCGGTCGTCGCCCCGCGGTCGCGCGTCGCCGCGCTCACTTCCTCGGGCGGATGCACGCGAAGCACCACGTACCCCTCCTCGATGTCGCGCACCGCGTCGATCGTGAAGACCGCACCCGAGCGCAGGTACACGTCGGCTCGCACCGCCGACCCCTTCCGCTTCGACTCGGCCTCGTACTTCGACCGGAAGTACTCCGCATTGATCATGACTCCTCCTGCACGAAACCTACCGCGCGCGCGGTGCCGAGGGCGTTCTGACCTACTCGCGACTCCAGGAGACCTCGACGCTCTCGCGTCCCTGCAGCGCGGCGCGCAGCATCGACACCACGCCGACCGACGCCCCCTCGTCCTCGAGCATGTCGACTGTCGCCGCCTCGATGTAATAGTCGGTGTCGGTGCGGGACTCTTCCTCGAGCGCGTCGATGAGGAACTGCAGTTCCTCCTCGGAGACGTTGCCGAGGCGAAGCCCGGTGTCCTTGTCCCTGAGGGTGATCATCGGGCGGATCCAGTGGATGGATGGAAGATGCGCCGGAATCCGAATGCCCCCGCGGCGCCGGCGAGTCCACCGGCGACGGCGAATGGCATCCCGAGTTCCCAATCGAATCCCGACATCGCCGCGCCGCCGAGCGCGCCGAGCACCGCTCCGATCAACAGGTACGCGCCGTCACCCTGCTGCTGCAGCCGCTGAAGGACGACGAAGCCGAGCGGACCGAGGACCGCCACCCCGATCGCCGAATAGAGCAGTGCGAACCAGAGCACCACGGGGAGTTCGGCCACGTTGCCGCCACCGCGGATGACGAACCCGAAGAGGGCCAAGCCAGCGGTCGCGGCGAGCGTCGAGGCGCACACCGCACCGAGGTAGGACGAGACGAAGCGCGGGAGAGTCGAATTGGATGTCATCTGCCTCCGCAGACGCGGCTGGAGGTCGCAACACGCGGCGTTGTTTCAGATCGCGTCCGGCGCCCGCGGCCCTCCCGCGCCCCCCCGACCGCCCTTCGAGGAAGTCGCCTGTGGCTTGACGCGCGGAGTCGCAGCCGGGACCGGGGCGGCCACCTTCGTGACCGGTGCTCCAGGGAGCTTCGACTGCGGCTTGTGACTCGAGAAGTCAGGGACGTTCGTCCGGTGTTTCCTCGACATCGTGGCACTCCGGGAAGTGGGTGCGGGAATGACCGCCATCACTCGACAAGGTGATATACCGCAGGGACCGGTCCGGCGGCAACACCCTGCGCGACGCGCTGGCGAGTCACCGCGCGTCACGCGATCATTGCGGTACGCGCGCGGCGTAACCATTGCCAGGAGACTTGAGCTCGATGCACGCCCCGGCCGTCCCCACTGCCCGGCCCGCCGCGAAGCCCGCCGTGATCATCTCGCCCATCGTGGACTTCCTCTGCGTGGGCGGACTCTCCCTGATCGTGTTCGTGCCGCTGCTCCTCTCCGGGCGGTCGGACCTGGTCATCGTCGGCGCCGGCGTGCAAGCGTTCCTCGGCACGGTACTGAACATGCCGCACTTCATGGCATCGTACCGGATCGTCTACCGCAGCAAGGAGATGATCCTCCGCCACAAGTGGGCGACGATCTACATCCCGACGCTGCTCGTGGCCTACATCGCGCTGGCGCTCTGGCAGGCGCGGGAGTCGCCCTGGCTCCTCTACATCATCGCCTTCGTGGCAAGCGCCTACCTCGCCTGGCACTACACAGGGCAGGTGTGGGGGATGATGGCCTCGTACAGTCACTTGGGTGGGCGGCCCTTCGACACCGTGGAGCGTCGACTCATCCGAGGGAGTCTCCGCATCCTCCTCGCGTGGCACGTCAGCTGGACGCTCTATGGCGCATTGCGGAATCCGCAGACGGTCCTGCCCCTCTACACGGCGCTCACCGCCGGAACCGCGCTGGCGTTCGTGCTCGGTGCGATCGGCCTGATCCGGATGTGGCGCCGGACGGGGCAGCGGCCCGCCACCAACGCCCTTGTCGCCTGGGTCGCGATCTTCGTCTGGTACGCGATGATGGCCCGCGACCCAAAGGCCCTCTTCTGGATCCAGATCGCGCACTCGCTACAGTACCTCGTCTTCCCGGTGCGCGTGGAGGTCAACCGGACGCAAGGTGAGATCGCGGCTTCACCCTCGACGCAGTCGACGGCGGGAACGCTCGCGCGCCACATGGCGTTCTACGGCTTCGGCCTCCTCGCGGTGAGCGTCCTGATCGCGCTCGTCGTGCCGGCGGCGCCGATGTCGATCCTCGGCGACTTCTTCGGCGAGACCGGCGAGCGCACGGCCCCGATCCTCGTGCTCATCTTCATCAACATCCATCACTATTTCACCGACGGCGTGATCTGGAAGATCAGCAACCCCGAGGTGCGGAAGGATCTCTTCTCGCACGTGCGTCGCGAGGGCGACGCCGGTCGCGCGGGTGGCACGACATCGAGAGGGAAGCACAAGAAGAAGAAGCGCCACGGACGGTGAGCCGGCAGGCACCCTGGATGTCTGGCAGGTGGCTCGCGCGCCCTATTGGGGCGTAATGGGTCGCGCGAGCCGCACGGGCTCGGCCGGTGCCCCGCCCTTCATCAGGCGCGCGCTGAAGCGCTGCATCTCACCGACGCGCTCGACCTCGATCGCGATCGCGTCCACGGCAGCCTCGATCCGCTCGAGGCGCGCCACGACATCGAGGTCGGGTGGGGCCGTGCGGACCTGGCGCAGGCGCACCACGGCGTTCGCGACCGACCAGACGATGAACGCACCGGCTGCGCAGACCGCGATGATGCCGATCGCGAACGCTTGGGAATCCATCAACCACGCTCCAGAGGGGGACACCCTACCTACGTCACCAGTCGCCTCGCAGTGTCGACCGACCGGCCCTGTCGTGCACTACGGGCTCACCGCGACGTACCAGCGACCCGTGTGACAGATGAATCGGGCGGACTTGCCATCGTATTCGGAGACGATGACCGTGCCCCTCGCCGAGACCGGCGGACCGACCCGCGACGGCTGGTCCACCGGATGCGCGCTGCTGAGCCGCACGACAGAACGGCGCTCGAATCGAAGACCCCCCGGCGAGCTCCAGTACCGGATCACACTGGCGCAGCCACCGGGCAGCGGCGCGTCCCCCCGCTCGCGCCAGATGACCAGCGCGGTGCCACGATCCGCGTTCGGCATGATGCACCAGTAGGCAGCGCTCGCCTTGAGTAGGGTGTCGCGGCCGACCTCGTACACCCCGAAGCGGAACAGCGGTGTCTCGAGACCGGGATAGGCCACCGTGTCCGTGACGGGCGCACAGCCGCGATCCATCGCGTCAATCCGCAGTGGGATCGGGAAGTCGCCCTGAGCGGCGACCGGCGAGGCGTCGAGCGCCCACAGGAGCGCGAGAACCGGTCTCAGGTTCATGTGCGGATGGGATGGTCCGGGCGACCCGACGTCAGGTCGTGTCGTGCACGCTCTATTCTATAGAACGCGAGCGCGTCCGCCCACCCTTCCCCCGCACCCCAAGGGTCCGCGCGATGGACTCGGCGAGGCGGTCCGCTTCGTCGAGCACGGCGTTCACCACCGAAGTGAACTCTTCCGCGAGCCGCGCGGATCGGTCCGCCGCGCGCGACTTGGGCCGGCGTGGCCGACCCTGATTCGGCGGCACTCGCGCGCCGCGCGACTTCGGTTTCGGACGCTTGCTCGAGGACATCGGGCCCTCCCTGTGGCGACTGGTGTTGTCAGCCTGACGCGTGCTCGCGCGCTGGAGTTTCAGCGGACCTGCAGCGCGCGAGCGCCGACATCAGGTCTTCATGATGTTCTTTCCCACTTTGCGCGACTTGACCGGCCCCTTGCCACCCTTCGCCTTAGCGGCGCGCTGCTTCGCGGCGGTCATCCGTCCACCTCTGCTCTTCTTTGCCATCGGATCCATCCCGTGTGTGCGTGAACCTTCGTGACCCCTCGAATAGAGGGTGTGCGGCGCGGGCAGGCGCAATCACACGTCGCGCGTAGCCCGTTCGTGCGTCATCTGGTCGGGCGATGGCACTGGTCCGGACGACTATCTACCGTTGTCCTGATGACCGCCTCACCTGCCAGCAAGCCGACCGACGAGTCCACCGACGAGACCGTCGTGAAGGAGATCCTCGTGGCGCTCGTGGACGACAACCGGATCTCCCGCGACGCGCACGCCCAGCTGCTCAATGCCGAGCCCGGCGTCACCGTGATCTCATCCGAGGCCACACTCAGCGTGACGATGCTCACCGACGGCCAGCCCGACGTGGTGCTCGTCGAGGCAGGCCATTCCGAGGTGGTGTCGATCCGGGCCGCGATCACCACGCGCAGCGTACTCCCTGAGGCCAGCGTCGTCATCACCGACGTCGTCGTGCGGAACGAGGATATCGCCGACTACGTGAAGGCCGGGGTCGCTGGCTTCATCCTGCAGGATGCGACGCGTGACGACCTCGTCGACACGGTGCGGTCGGTCGCCGACGGCTCGCACGTCCTTCCCGACGAGCTCACCTCGCCGCTCTTCGTGCAGATCGCCGCCGAAGGGAGCGAGCTCGACGCGACGCCCGAAGCACCGAAGGCGCGCGCGGCCGGCGCGGTCAGCCTGACGCTGCGGGAACAGGAGGTCGTCGACCTGATGCGCGAGGGACTAGCGAACAAGGAGATCGCGGCGCGGCTCCTCATCTCGACGCACACGGTGAAGTCGCACGTGCGGAGCGCGATGAAGAAGACCGGGCTCAGGACACGGGTCCTGCTCGCCTTTCGCGCGAAGCGGGGCTGAGTCCGCCAAAGCGGGGGCCGAGGTAGCCGCGCCGGAAGGTCTCGTGCGCGCAGGCCTGCTCCGGGGTGCCGAGCTCATACGTGGTGCCGTCCGTGCACCAGGTGACGTGGTCGGCGGCGGCGAGCAACGACGGGACTTCGTGTCCCGTCACCACGACAGCGCAGCCCTCGGCCGCCATCGACCGGAGGAGATCGGTCAGATCATCGTGATCCGCCGGCGTGATCCCGCGATAGGGTTCATCGGCGATGAGCACCGTGGGGCGACACGTTATCGCGAGCGCCACTTCGGCGCGGCGCAGCTCGCCCCCCGACAGCGAGGCCGGGAGCCGATCCAACAGATGCTCCACGCGAGCCAGGCGCGCGGCGTCGTGCCTCAGGCGCCGGCCGTAACGACGTTCGAAGAACCCGAGTTGCCGGTCGAGGTCGTAGGCCGGCGCCAAGAGTTCGTGATCGGGGAGGTAGAAGACCCCATGCGTCGCGAGCACCGGGAGCGATGCGCTCAGGAACGTGGTGTCACCCACGCGGACGATGCCTGAATCGGGCTGAAGGCGGCCGACGGCGATCTTGAGCAGCGTCGACTTCCCCTCACCGTTGCGCCCCAGGATCGCTCGCACCTCACCGGACTTGGCTCGGAGCGATGCCGACGAGAGGACCCGGCGAGTCCCGAAGGACTTGCTCACGCAATCAGCGATCAGGGCGTACATCAGCGCGGGACGAGAGCCAGCAGGTACTCGCCGAGGATCGCTGCCGTCGCGTAGCCCGCGTAGAGCAACTTGGGTGACACGCCCAGGTTCGCCCACAGGATCCGCTCCCCGCGCACTTGGACGTCGACGAGCCCGACGACCCCGGTGAGGAGGACGACACCGATCGGGGAAGGCGATATCGAGCCGGGAGGCAAGCCAGCCGCCAGCGGGAGCGCAGCGACGACCAGACGGATCAGTCCCCAGAGGACCGCCGCTCGTGGCAGGATGACGGGGATCGCGATCTGCGCTGCGACAGGCATCGCGCCGTTCTACCCGCCACCGGCAGGATGTTGCCGCCAGCACTCGGTGCTACGCACTCCCTCCGCCGCGGCGCTTGAACCGGTCAGCGGCGATCACGATCAGGAACCAGTGGACGCCACCGGTGTCGAGCAGCGCGAGTACCCAGGCCGTCACGTTGAGCGGCAGCGACTCCCGGTGCCGCAACCAGAAGGTCCACGCGATCATCACGAGCAACGACGCGACCACCGGGACACCCGACGCCCACCGGAACGTTTCCGGTGCGCCACCACGGATTCGATGCAGTGGATACCGAAGCCAACTGGTGTAGATGTTGACCAGGCACAGGATGGCACCGACGGCGAACAACGACCATCCAAGCCACTTCATCTGACCACCGTCAGGCAGGGGGCCGGAAGCTCGGCACCTCGGGTGACCGTGGGCGCCGGAGCACGACCGTGCCGGCCAACTTGTCGTGCCAGCCTTGCTTCCGGGGATCGAAGGCCACCCACAGGAAACCGAGACCGATCGCGAGTGCGGACAGGTAGTACGCGAAGTAGCGACCGACGTACTGTCCGGTGGACGGATGCTGACCCGTCGATGCGTCAACGATGCGCATTCCGAATGCCATCTTGCCCGGGGTCGAGTCCTTGTAGACCCAGAACACGATCACGGCGATCGCGGGCAGCACCCAGGAGATCAGGAAGTCGACCGGCCCGGCGAACAACTTCTCCGAGTCGAAGTACTCCGGTCCGTACGTGGCCCAGAGTATCGGGTAGATGAGCACACCGAGCAAAACGGAATCGATGAGCGAGGCTCCGACTCGCGACCAGAACCCGGCGAACTGGTCTGCGGTTGCGTCAACGGTCGTCACGATGCCTCCGAGGCACTGGGGGGTGCGCTGCATGACGTCTGGAGGTGCAGCACCCAATAAGATGCGGCGGCGGCGCCGCCGCTTCCATACCGTGCCTGTCGGCACCGACCATCGTCAGGCAGCGCTTCCGGCCGGATCCTGGCGATAGAAGTCCCTGAGGATCGCGTAGAGAGCCGGGTGACGCTCACGGAGTTCGATCGGGCGTTCGAAGAAATGTTCAGTCAGCACCGCGAACTCGTGGAGGATCACGTCACGGGCGTCTCCCGGCTCCGCGAGCCCGTGGGCCGTGTTGTCCCAAGCGAGAAAGATGGCACCGAGGTGTCCCGTGGCGAGACCTGCCGCCGCGCTCTCGGATTCCTCCCAGATGCCGCCACCGAGATGCTCCTTCGCTTCGTGCGCGACCGCGGCCGGATAGACGAGCACCGATGTGACCGTCGGGAAGTAGTCGTCCTCACGGTTCAGCAGGAGTCTCGCAGCCTGCGCGGCGATGGTCACGCGGATCTCGTCCGTGAGCTCCAGCCCTCCACAGCCCTCGAAGTGCTTCTCCGCCAGCAGGACCTGGGCGTGACCGAGGACTTCGGACTGTTCGGTGACGCTCCGGCGCGCGAAGAGCGGGATGTTCTTCTCGACGTGGACGCGCCAGGTCGCCGGGAACGGCTGAGCGCGCATCTTCTTCCGGCGCCGACGTCTAAGGAAGTCGAAGACCACGCTCCCCGCCCCCCGCTACCGAAGCCCGGTCATCGGATCGTCGGTCGTGAATGAACATGGGGAGGTCGAGTCAGACTCGAGAGCGGCGGCGTGCGGCGCTTCGACGACACTCAGTCCGACGAACTCGCCTTCCACGTGGCGGCGTCGATGATCGACCAGATATGGATGATCCAGCCCAACAGCACGATCCACAGCGCGGCTGCGAGGACGAACTGGAA